>JAFGDP010000069.1 GCA_016932075.1 Chitinispirillaceae bacterium
GCGGCGCAGTCGTTCAACGGCACATCGAGCCTCGTCCAGGCTTCCGGACTCGCAAACGACAAGGTGAACTTTCCGGACACCGGTACGTATGCGGTGTCCGCCTGGGTCAAAACGGACGTCCTTGACAGCCTCGTCCAGGCTATCGTCTTTAAGTCCAACGCTCAGTACGGAATGCAGATCATTCCTGAACACGATTGGGAATTCACCACCTATATTGACCAAACCAGGTGGGAAGGTTCACGCTCGCCGGCGTCGGCAGGCTCATGGCACGCGCTTACGGGAGTGAGGAACGGCACCAAACAGTATCTCTACGTCAACGGCGTCTGCGTTGATTCCTCCATAACGAACACCATCGCACTTCCGCCGGAAAATGTTCCCAGGGCATACGATATGCCCCTGGAAATAGGGCATTGTCCCGACGGCGGAAGAAACCCGGACCGTTTTTTCAACGGCATCATCGATGAAGTCCGGATTTCGAGCATAGCAATAAACGTGGACTGGATAAAATTGTCCTATATGAACCAGAAGGATCAGGACGCGCTGGTGAAATGGTAGGTTTATCGCCTTAATAAAAACAAAAAAGGCCGTCGATTGAACCTTGCAGGGAGCACATCGACGGCCGGACAGAAAGGTACACCCGGGCTTTCGTTAAGCCACGGCCTGCCCTTTTGATAAAATACGATAAATCTTTTAAAACATTCAATGGGGGAGATGGTATGGCACGCTTAACAAATTCTGTGATGTCTCGGGTATTTGGCATCATCGCGGCAGTAGCGGTGTGCGGAATAGTCGTCACGTGTGATAATGAAAATAGTAGTCCGACCACTCCGCCTCCCCCGCAAAGACACGTTATCCTTTCGGAAGGATTTGAAGGGACCAACCTGGACAGCGCCGGATTCAGGCAGGCATACCGGGGGCTCGATTATGGATGGATGTCCATTACTGACAAAGCCGCCCATACAGGCAGCTATTCGCTCACCAGCGATTCGAATAAGACCGGCATCAGGAAACTCCTGGCCGTTGACCAGTTTATAACAGACTCGATTGCCGGCCTGGAATTTTACCTTATGGCGAAAGAAGCAGGACAAACCGAAGTTTACGCGGCTTTTGGACAAGGCGGCAATTCAGCGGGCATGCTGCCCAACGGTTGGCAGACCGTTTTCGGTATGGGCATCGACAACACCGATTCCCTGTGGTGTATGTATGAGAAATACGACTATCCGCAGGCTGATTCCGATCTGGTACATAAAACGTGCGGCGCACTCGCGCTCAATAAATGGTATAAATGCACCATCGAATATGACTTTGCTGCAATGGTATTGACCTATTACCTGGACAATGTGCCGGTTTACTCAAGAAGCGCTCCGAACAGGACGATCGAGGAATTCGTCGTCTATCGCGACACCCTCGGCCCGCCAGGCCCCACAGATTACTTTTTCGACGATGTTACTCTATACAAGAGATGAAAGACTTTTACCATACCAAAGGAGGGAACTGTATGTTCCAACGTATTGCATCAACGGTATTTTTAATCTGTTGCACGCTTTCCTTCGCGGCGCTCCAGGCGGCCACGGTAACCTGGAGAAGCTCGACCAACGGCGCGTTCTGGGTTGACAGGGGCACCCTGACCACCACTGCCTGGGACAATGATCTGACGAGTTACATAAGCGTCAACGAAACGCAGACCGATCAGGAGATCCACGACTGGGGCGGATGCGTCTGCGAACGGCCCTGGCACGGAATCATGAAACTGTCTCAGGCCAACCAGGACAGCGTCGTAAAGGCTCTCTTCGATACGGTGCAGGGAATATTAACCAACGCCCGGTGTCCGGTCGGCATGAACGACATGGCGCTGGGTACGTACGTGTGCGACGACAGCTTTACTGTAGATTATAACATGGACAGGTTCAGTATCGCCGAAGACAGAAAGTATCTCATTCCCCAGCTCAAAGCGGCGATGAAGTTCAACCCGCGTTTAAGAGTATGGTGCTCTCCCTGGTCCCCTCCCCCGTGGATGAAAGTCACCAGGCAGGGTACTCCGAGATTGTCATATTACGGCGGACTGCTGAATCCCGATCCCCGGGTCCGAAATGCGCTTGCTCTGTATCTGGAAAAATGGATACAGGCATACCGGGCCGAAGGCATCAATATTTTCGCCATCTACCACCAGAACGAGCCGCAGCATGAAAACGACAACTGGCTGGTCACTCATTATGACCCCCCCGATTTCAGGGATTTTCTCAGGGACTATCTCTACCCGAAATTCAGGCAGGACGATATGCATGTGGAATGCGGGGTGGGCACCAGCGTCCAGGACGACAACCCGCCGACCCTGATCCCGACAGTGTTGAACGATACGCTGGCAAATTCCTATTGCACGAACATAGCGATTCAATATTCGATCCCGAATGCGTCGTACTGCCGTTCTACCTGGCCGAACAAGCTCCTCTGGATGTCCGAAACCCCGGCGGGCAACGGCAGCAACGACTGGCCGTACGCCGTGGAAAACTGGAACGCCATGCGGGATTATTTGACAAACGGAGTAAACTCGTATGACCAATGGGACATAGCCGACGTAAAGGGCGGCACCTCAAACGAGGGCAAGCCCTTCAGCGCCCCTATCGTCGTCGATACGGTAAACAAGACCTATACGCTGACTCCCGCATACTGGCAGATCAAACATATAACCTACTATGTCAAGCCCGGCGCGCTGCGGATCAGGACAACCGGCAACTACACCAATCACGTCGCGTTCAGGAACAGAAACGGACAGAACGCCGTGATCGTTGCGAATACGAACACTTCCAGCGCCACGGTAGCAATCAACCTCAACGGCCAGAAGATAAAACCGACGCTTTCGGCGAACTCCTTCAATTCGTTCAGTATAACCGGGACGCCGGTTCCCGACATTTCGCCGTTGAACCAGATTGAAGCTGAAAATTACACGGGACAATCGGGAACCTACACTATCTCATGCAGTGAGGGCGGAAGGTGCCTCAGCTATGTACACAATAACGAATGGGCGTTCTATTATCACCTTGATTTCGGAACCGGGGCCAACAGCTTCCAGGCGCGGGTGGCGGGAACGGTCGGAGGATCGATAGAGATACGCCTTGACAGCATCACCGCGACCCCGGTCGGGACCTGCACGGTCGCGTCCACCGGCGGAGCGACAACGTGGCAAACGGTGTCGTGCAACCTGACAACCCCGATAAGCGGCAGGCATACGCTCTATCTGAAATTCAAAGGCTCAGGTACCGGCAATCTGTTTAACCTTAACTGGTGGAAGTTCAGTTACACATCGGGAATAGAAACGGCATGGGGAACGAAGGGCGTGGGCGTGAACAGGATAACCGTCGTACCCGGCGCCGGACAGACGAAAACGCTCCGGTTGGAATTTTCGAAAAGCGTTGCACAGGAGAATCTGATAGTAAGCCTGTTCGACCTGAACGGCCGCAGAATAGCAACCCTGTTTAATGGGCGATTGTCCTCTTCTCATCTGACGCTCCCGCTTAACAGGGCGGGAATCGGGCAGGGCGCCTACGTTATAAAAGTATCGTTGAATGAAAAAATCACCATGGTAAAAACGGCGGCTTTGTGAGAAAAAATATCTGAAATAAAGGAGGTTCGCAATGTTTCCCCTCTTTATTTTAAAGACGCTTTGTGCAAGGAAGGTTCTTGGGTTTACCGTGTTCCTCCTGCTTCTGTTTTCTTTTATCGCTTCAGCGGCCGACACGGATTACTGGGCGCTGAATTTTACGACGTCCAAGAAATATCAATATCACTACCGCCAATCGTTTAATAAAGGATGGCGTTTTTACAGGGGCGACGTGACCGGTGCCCAGGCGCCGGGCTATAACGACGCATCATGGGCGGTCGTCACTATTCCTCACTCGGTTTCCTACGACGCTCCGGAGGCGACTAATTTTTACCTTGGTGTCGCCTGGTACCGCAAGAAGTTTGCGCTGCCCGCCAGCCTTCCCGCTACTAAAAAAGTATTCGTTGAATTCGAAGGGGCCATGAGCACTGCGCAGATTTGGGTAAACGGAACCCCGGTGGGGACCCATGACAACAGCGGATATACGGGCTTTGTCTTTGATATTTCCAGCCAGGTGAGCAGAATCGACTCAAACATTATTGCCGTGAGGGTCAATAATAGCTGGCAGGCCGATGTGCCTCCGGGCGATGGTACGATCGATTATATCGTTTACGGCGGTATCTATCGCGACGCGTGGCTTCATATTTCCGATCAGGTTTACGTTCCGCTGTGGGGGCAGATAATCAGCACACCGACGGTGACGGCCTCTTCCGCGACGGTGAATGTTACTACCACGGTTGCAAACGATAAAGCGCAGCAGAGCTCCTGTTCGGTGACGTACCAGGTTTTCAACGGCAATGGCGATCAGGTCTCCACCCAGACCGCCCAGCAGGCCATACCGGCAAATGGAAAGTACACCTTTGCCATGAGCAGTTCGATACCATCACCGGCATTGTGGAGCCCCCCTTCTCCCAACCTTTACAAGATCGTTACGATGGTCAGCGTTGATGGCCAGCCCGTCGATGATTACGTTGACCGGTTCGGCGTGCGGACGATCGTCTGGTCGAGGGACAGCGGGTTCATCCTCAACGGCAGACGCATGGAGATTTCCGGCGTCAACCTGCACCAGGACTTCGCGTGGGTACAGTCAGCCGTACCGGTATCGCGCCATTATAAAATCGTTGAGTTCATCAAGGACGCCGGTTTTAATACGATGCGCTGCTCGCACTATCCGCGCAGCCCGTCTTTTTACGATGCATGCGACGAACTGGGCCTTCTCTTGTTTACCGAGACGCCGTCGTGGGGGTGGAGTCATTCCTCGTATTCAGCTGCCTTCTGGAACAGGGCATTGGCAGCTTTTAAAGAGATGATACTGCAGGGGAACAACCATCCCAGCATAATAGCGTATGGATATTTCAATGAGCCGTATGTCGATTTCGGCACCTACTTTTCCCAGATGAAGAAAATCGCGGATTCGATCAACCCTGCACTCAGAAAATATTGCGGCGTGAATCCTGACGGAATAAAGTATGCCGGGAATATCGCGCATGTTGATGTCTGCGGTTATCAGTACATCAATCCGCCGGCGAACATCCCGGTGGTCTGTACCGAGTATCTCGCCATGGGGAATACGCGGGGCGACGCCGCCGCCGAGGCGAGAGTCGCGGATACCGCCTGGAAGGCGTTTCAGGTCATCCGAAGCGATGGCCCACGGAGCGCGGGGGGGGTATTATGGTGTTTTAAGGATTACCTTGGCGCTATGTGGGGCGTATCAAATCAGCATCTCGGCATAGTCGACTTTTGTTTTGTTCCCAAGCAGGGATATTACCTCTTTCGTAAAAACTTGACGGGGAAAGCCGATGACAATCCGATCACGGGCACCGCGACCAAAGTGAATCTTGAGCCGGATCTTACCTATCTCCGAGCCGATGGAACCGATATTTCCAGGATCATCATTGCTATTCGAGACAATAACGGAAAATGTATCACCTCCACCGCATCGGTAACATTGTCGCTTTCCGGTTCCTCCTGCACTCTTTTCGGGCCGACAACGGTCAACATGATCGCGGGAAAGCTCGGCATCGTGGTAAAATCGACCGAGACTGTCGGGCCAACGACGATCACCGCGAGATCAAACGGGCTTGCGGACGGCAGTGTCGCCATTACCACGTATCCGGCCGTTGATTATACCTCGGTGATCCGTGCGCCTCACGCTTCAAATCCATATGCCGTCAGCCAGGCTGTCGCGGCGCCGCGCCTTACGCTGATGGTGAACGGCATGACCCGTCTGCCTGCCGCCGAAGGGGAGCGCGTCATGATGTATAATATGCAGGGCCGTCTTGTCACTTCGGAGCTGTATTCGGGACAAGCACGAAAAATGAGGCATTTCCCGCAGGGGGTATATGTGGTAAAGGTTAAAAATACCGCCACGAAATAAGCAATCGACGGTTGACTAACAATAGAATGGTTTGACGGCACAATATGTCAGGAGGAAAGAGTTCACCCGATCTTACGGTACTGGAGGAGTAGTATGAAACTATGTCGTATGGTTATTGCTGCTGTGATCCTGTGCGCTATCGTCCTGCCCCTGCAGGCCCAGAATTGCATTTTCGTATCGACAACCGGCAACGATGCCAGCGGTACCGGGACCTTCAGCTCCCCGTTTAAGACTATTGCACGGGCGAAGCAGCAGGTGCAGATTCTCAAGCAGTCGGCGACCGGGCCGATCGGCGTCTACCTCAGGACAGGGACCTATTATCTGGATTCAGCCCTGAATTTCGGTGTGGCGGACGGCGGCACCGCCGCCTCTCCGATTACCTACTCCGCGTACCGGGGCGAAAAGGTGATAATAAGCGGCGGTATCAAAGTAACGGGAACGTGGACGTCAACGACGCTTAACGGTGTAACGGTACAGACGATCAATATCGGTGCCAACAAAAAGGTTGACCAGCTCTTTTTAAATGGCACGCGCCAGATCATGGCCCGCTATCCGAATTTCAACGCGAGCCAGATACTCCAGGGATATACTTCTTCCTCCAATGTATTCTCCAGGGTAAATTCCTGTGCGGTTCCCCAGGAGGGGCCGGGATATATACGCTCTCTGCACAACAATATGTGGGGAGGTAACGATTATCTTGTTACCGGCAAGAGCTCCGGTACAACCCAGCCCCCGTGGCAGTGGGTCGGCGACAATAACCGGGGAGGCGGATATAATACCGTGTATATGATGTGCGAAAACATCAGCGAGTTGCTTGATGCGGCGGGAGAGTGGTATTACAGAAAATCAACGGGTGATCTGTTTTTCTATCCCACCGCAGGCACGAACATGAGCACTGCCGTTATCGAGCTGGCTTCACTCGAGGAGCTGATCAGGGCGGTCGGGACGTCGGCAACCAGAGTGAGGTATCTCACCTTCAATGGATTGACCTTCACGCAGACGCACCGGACGCTGTTCACAAGGACCTTTGAAGCGCTGCTGCGGGGTGACTGGTGCATTGTCCGCGCCGGTGCGGTTTTCATGCAGGACGCGGAAAATATCACGATAAAACACTGCTTTTTCGATCAGGTCGGGGGCAACGGGATTTTCATGAACGGCCACAATAAAAACAATTTTGTTTATAACAATATCTTCACTAATGGTGGCGCGAGCTGCGTCGCATGCGTGGGCCTTTTAAGTGCGTGCCGGGATTACTCGACGTGGTCAAACAATAAAACCACCGTATCTGACGCTGCGGTGGGGCCGCTCAATCAGGATTACCCTGACAGCTGTATGATAAGCAACAACCGTATGGACAGTCTTGGCAGGTTTGAGAAACAGACGGCAGGCGTCCACCTTTCAATGAGCCACGCCATAACGGTGCGGCACAATACGATCAACTGCGGCCCGCGCTCCGGCATCAACGTGAACGACGGCACCTGGGGCGGTCATATCATCGAGTATAACGATATCTCGAACGTGGTGCAGGAAAGCAGTGACCACGGCCCGTTTAATTGCTGGGGAAGGGACCGCTTCTGGTCGTTCAACGGCTATTGCACCGACGGGTGTAACGGGACGGCAAAGCGGCCCTATTGCCAGCTTGACGCGATGTCTACAATCCATATCCGTAACAACCGCTTGAACGATAATAACGACCTCGGCAGTTTCGGCATCGACCTCGACGACGGGGGAACCAATTACTGGGTATATCGAAATCTTTGTTTAAATTGCGGAATAAAGCTGCGCGAAGGATTTAATCGAAAGGTTTACAACAATATTCTCGTAAGCGGCCAGTTGCATTACCACTGCTGGTACGATGACTGCAGGGACACTGTTGTGCGGAACATCGTGGTGAATGCCAACTCGTTCGACCTTCAATGTAATGTGAGTGCCAGTACAATGCCTGCCAAGCGCGCTCTGACCGATTATAACCTCTACTGGAACAACGGCGGTTCGGTCACCGTGGCCGGACTGGGAACGGGTCAGAACACCCATTCGGTGACAAACCAGAATCCGCTGTTTACCAATACGGCGGCCGGAAATTATTCGGTGCAGACAGGTTCACCGGCGCTTACACTGGGGTTTGTCAACTTTCCCATGGACTCCTTCGGCAGGATGAATGTCCCGGCTGATTCGCTCGGGGCCGAATGTGCAACCGGGGTCGCCGCCGAGTCTGCCCGACCCGCGCCGGTTCTGCAGGGGGTCTTTCTGCACGGCGGCAGGGTGGAGGTGCGCTATTTCCTTGCAATGCAGGAACGCGTGGAAATCGACTTGCTTTCGATGGCCGGCAGGAAGTTAGCATCGATCAAGCATGGAATCGAGCAGGCCGGAATGCACGAGGCAACCTGGGCGCAGGAACGACAAACCACGCCCTCGGTCTTCCTCCTCCGTGTCAGGTTCGGCGGCCGAACCATGGTCAAAAAAATGGTTTCCATTAATTGATTTTTTGGTGCCATGCTTTCTGCCGCAATAAAAAGGTACCGGAAACAATGGAATCATGGGTGAGCAGGATCAGCAGGGAGTGACTATGTCGTCACAACGAGCCGGTTCCATTGTATGCTTGTTCCTCGGCACGTTTTTTCTTGCCGCGCAAGCGGATTTTTATCCGGAACGAGTTTACAAAGAGAGATCGAAAATCAAGTTAAACGGCGGGTGGACGTTCTATTCCGAAATGCGCGGGAACGCTCCCGCGCCGGGAAACCCCTATGAAGCCGGCTATGCGGATAGTTCATGGACCAAGGTCAGTATTCCCAGCTCGGCAACCTATGATGCGCCGACAAAGACCGAAGAAGACAAGACCATCACCGGCGGCATGTGCTGGTATCGGAAAAAATTCACTGTTCCGGCAACGGTGAAACACGCCGGCAAGTTGTTTTTACAGTTCGATGGCGCGATGCAGACCGCAACCGTATGGTTGAATGGATATGTGCTGGGCGTACACGACAACTCGGGATATACGGAATTTAAATTCGATATTACCGACAACACGGTTACGGGCGATAACGTGCTCGTAGTCAGGCTTGATAACACCTATAATGCCGCAATCCCGCCGGGCAATACGGGTGACGTGTATGGTCCGGATTTCTATCTCTTCAGCGGATTGTACCGCAATGTATGGCTTGTGTGTACCGATAAATGTTACATCCCCATAAACGGCCAGAAAATTTCGGTAGAGCGAAAAAATCCCGCCATGACGACGGCGTCGAAAGCATATATTAAAATCAAAACGCCGGTAAAAAATGAATATACAACGGCGAAGAACGTCGTTATTCAGTATTGTATCGCCTACGGCGATATTGATAGAGGATTATTAGCGGACAGCTCCGTTGGAACGGTCGCCGCCGGGCAAACCACGGTTTTTGATACAATCCTTTCATTCGATAATCCTGCGCTCTGGTCGCCTTCCAACCCGTACCTGTACCGGCTGTTTACAAGAGTTCTGGCCGATGGAGCCGTCGTCGATGATAATGTTGACCGATTCGGGGTACGATGGTTCACGTGGAATCCCAATGAGAGTTTCAAAGTGAATGACCAAACGGTATATGTGCGCGGAACCTGCATGCACCAGATGTTTCCGTGGATTCAAAATGCCGCTACGCCTTCACGTTTCTATAAGGACATAAAACTCGCCAAGGATATGGGGGCGAATTTAATCCGCTGCGCCCATTATCCGCGCGATCCATCGTGGTACAACGCCTGCGATGAAATGGGAATGCTGCTCCTCGTGGAGGTACCGACGTGGGGAGTCGGCAAAACCACGTATCCCGACTCGTTTTGGACACGGTCGGCCGGATGCATGGATGAAATGATCGAGGTCGGGTATAACCATCCGTCAATAATGGCGTGGGGTCTGTTTAATGAACCGAGTGCCGAATTTACCGGCGCTATAACCGCATTGAATAATCAAGCCCACCGTTGTGACTCCACACGATTGACCTATATGGCGAGCAATCGTCGCGATTTGAATATCATGAACATTCCCGACATTGCCGGCTTGAATTATTTAACATCGGCCGATATCACGGTTACTCCGCTTCCCCAGAGATTGGTGAATACGGAGTTTCATCCCGGGTGGACGACGAATTGGACATTCAGGGGGGATACAAAGGACGATATTGCCACTATCGCACATTCCTACTGGTCCGACTGGCTGGTGGTCGTTGCCGATGCCAAGGAAAGCGGCGGCATGGTGTGGTGCCATGCCGATTACAATTCTCCCGTAACCAGCAATGCCATGGGTGTGGTGGACGCCTATCGAATTCCGAAAAGCATCTATTATTTATTCCGGAAAAATTGGACGAATGTTTCCTACGATTACGATATTCCCGTGACCGGCACCGCCCGTGCTTTGGAAATCGTAGCCGACACAAACAAGCTTATGGCTGACGGGACCGATTGCGCATTTATATATGTTACCGTCCGGGACGCGGCGGGCAAATGCATACACACGGGATACGGATCAACGAGCACCACGACGGTTAATTTTACCGTGACCGGCACCGCCACGCCATTCGGAAGCACTGCCGTGAAAGTCAACGGCGGGAAATGCGCGCTTCTTATCCGCTCGACAACCACTCCCGGTCCTATCACCGTCAGTGCGTCCTCTTACGGCTTGACCGGAGCGAGCACGACAATCACCAGCGTCGCGGATACCTATAATCCCCATGATTATCAGTTTATCACGCCGGTTATTCCAGGGGGGATTTCCCCTGTTGTGAAGAATATATCCTTCGTGCAAACGGGTACTGTGTTGAGAATCCTTGCCCCGACAAAAGAATTGAAGGCACGGGATATTTCAATTCTGAACATAAAAGGACAAAACATCGCTTTCCCCGTCGTCGCAAAAGACCGGGAGTTGCTTGTGGATACCAGACAGCTTACCAGCGGATCGTACGTTCTGTGTATAAAAAACGCATTGAACGGCAAGGCGTGTTTGAGGAAATATTTTATCGCACAGTAGCAATGCGTACGTCGTCAAAGCGTCTGGATAAAAGGCTTTCAGGGCTAAGAGACGGTTCTGGTGGTTGTAATATACCCCTGATTGTTTACGCGTCAATAACATGGTCGTGCATTCTCCGGCGCATTCGTATTATTTTCTTCATGGTTTGTTCCCTCAGTTCTAAGATTTCTTTCCAGCGGTCATAAAAGACGCCGGCGATTATATGCCTGAAAGCCGTTCGATATCCATAGTCAGTTGTTACCAAATATTTGATATATATATTATACTATCAATATCGAAAACAGACAATATATAATTGATGTTGAAAGAATATATTAGTTACCAAAAATATTAAATAATTACGCTATTTCGTAGAAAAGAGTATTATTTTAGAAAGCATGAAAAACGGCCCCTTAAAAACTGTCGACATTTATAATTATTTCGATTACCGCGAGTATCTCCGTGCGGCATACCTCCGCAGAAAGCAGGAAACCAAAGGGTTTTCCCACCGGCGCTTTTCCCGCGAAGCCGGCATCGCAAGCCCTAATTATCTGCTCCGCGTCCTGAAAGGCGCGCGCAGCCTCGGCAGCGGTTACGTCGTAAAGTTCTGCAGGGCCCTGGGTTTACACCGGAACGAGACCCGCTACTTCACGACGCTCGTCAAATTCAACACCGAAAATGATATTGATAAAAAAGAAAATTTTCTGAGGGACCTCCTGGCGCTCCGGTGCCGCAGGGGCATTTTAAGGATAGACGACAAGAAGCTGCAATTTTTCAGCAAATGGTACTACCCGGTCATCCGGGAACTCGCGGTCATTCTGGATCGGGGAGACGATTTCAACCTGCTTGCCCGGAATTGCGTTCCGCGGATCACGTCTCAGCAGGCGAAAAATGCCGTCGGCTACCTGCTTAAAAACGGGTTTTTAAAAAAAGACGCGGGGAACAGGTATGTCCGGACAGAACCGGTAATCTCGAGCGGCGACGAGGTCAGATCGACGGTCCTTCGTAACTACCACCGCCAGACGCTCGCCCAGAGCATTGAGGCGCTCGACAAGGGGAACCTCGAAACCCGGGATATTTCATCACTGACGCTGAGCGTGTCAAGAAAGACCTACTTTGCGATTAAGAAAGAGATACAGGAGTTCAGGAAGCGGCTGCTGATTATGGCGCGGGAGGACGCCGGCCCCGAAATGGTGTGCCTTGCCGGATTTCAATTGATCCCGCGCTCTAAAATGGATCCGGGCATTCGCGCAACAAGGTAATCCGCCATGAGAGCAATAATTGTTGACAGGATTTTACTGCCGGCAGCAGCTTGCGCCGCGCTCTGTGCTCTGCACTGCGCCGACCTTTCCGGCGGCGGCTCAGAGGCGGGAAACGCACGGGTCATAGGCAGGGTCATGAATGCCCAGGGCTCTCCTGCGGGTAATGTCATGGTAAGGGTCATTCCTTCCGACTACGATCCGGTCAAAGGAACGATGCTCCTTGACTCCGTTCTCGATACGACAGGGACTGACGGGAGGTACGGGTTCACGGTGCAGAAGGGCCTCACCTATACGATCCAGGCGGTGCATATGACCCTGCGGACACGCGCGTTAGTTGCCGGCGTGGCCGTCGGAGACACAGACATCACGGCCCCCCCGTGCACCCTGAACGCACCCGGCGCGATCAAAGTTATGCTTCCGGACGGCGCCGATAAAACGCTCGGCTATATTTATTTGCCCGGCACCTCTGTTCTCACCTTCCTGAACAACGCGGCCGGTTTCGTGGTCCTTGACTCCGTACCCGCCGGCGTCATTCCGTCTGTGTCTTATTCGTCAACAAACGGCACGGCCGCCGCGACGATCAGGTACGACGTTCCAGTCCCGTCCGGCGATACGGTCACCGTCTGGAACCCGTCGTGGAAATACGCGCGCGAGCTTCTTCTGAACACGACGCAGGCGGGCGCCGGCGTCGCCGGAACGGTCGCCGGCTTTCCGGTCCTGGTAAGGCTTACTTCAGCACATTTCTCCTTTCCGGAGGCAAAGGCTGACGGCGCCGATATCCGGTTTACAAAACCGGACAATACGTTTTTATCCTATGAGATAGAGCGCTGGGATTCATCAGGCAATGCCGCCGAGGTCTGGGTGAACGTGGACACGATACTCGGAAACAACAGCAGCCAGTACGTTGTCATGTACTGGGGAAATCCTGACGCCGCAAGCGGGTCGAACGGCGCGGCGGTGTTCAATACCGCAAACGGGTTTCAGGGGGTGTGGCATCTGTCGGAAGCCGGAAACACTACCGCATTCGACGCAACCGCCAACGGGTACAACGGCACGCCGCACAACATGACCGCCGCCTCTTCGGTTGCCGGCGCCATCGGCAATGCCCGTGCGTTCAACGGGAGTTCGCAGTATATCACCATGAGCAATACCGCCTCAAGCAACCTGAATTTCCCTGAAGACGGCAGCTACTCCATGTCGGTCTGGGTGTATGCCGATACACTTGATACGCTCTGGCGGGCAATCGCCGGAAAGGGGCATGAACAGTATTACCTGCAGCTCAAGGGCCTGGGCAACAACCGCGCCACGTGGGAGTTCGTAGAGTTCCACAACCAGAGCGGATGGGAGTACACCGAGGACTCGGTGCCGCCGGCTCCGGGCAGCGGAACGTGGCTGCATCTCACGGGGGTCAGGTCGGGATCCGGCCAGCGGCTCTATATCAACGGCACCCTGACCGTCAATGCGCCGTCGCTTATGGCGGGCTCGTATTCCCGCGTTACGAGCGACAATTTTACGATTGGCAGGTACGCCCGATCCGTCACAATTCCCTACTATCAAGGATTGTCGTACTTCAACGGCAGAATCGACGAGGTGCGCGTTTCAAGCCGTGTCCCGGGCGCCGACTGGATAAAACTGTGCTATATGAACCAGAAAGCAGACGACGCGCTGGTGGAATTCAGATAGAAAAATATTTACGAAAGAAAAACAACAGAGACGATACTCAACGAAAACTTCAAAGGAAAGGATGTGTGTATGGTCAAGCGACATGCTGCAGTGTTCTGTTTCGTTTCGGTTTTCGCGCTGTGCGGCGTCATGGCGCAGGAGAGGCTCTATCCCAACGAGTTCCCGCTCGGGGACGTGACGCTTCTGAACGGTCCGTTCAAGAGCGCCATGGACCTCAATGTCACCAACCTGTATAAATACCCTGTCAACCGCCTGCTGGCTTCCTATCGCATCGCGGCTGGACTGACACCGAAAGCGCCGGATTATACCACGGGCGCAAGCTGGGTGGGGCTCAACGGGCATGTGGGCGGGCACTACCTTTCCGCGCTGGCAATGCAGTACGC
>JAFGDP010000005.1 GCA_016932075.1 Chitinispirillaceae bacterium
GGCGCCAAATTCAGGGGCGAGTTCGAGGAGCGGCTCAAAGCGGTGCTCAAGGAGGTCGTTGAGAGCGGGAACATCATACTGTTTATCGACGAACTCCACACCGTCGTCGGCGCCGGAGCCGCCGAGGGCGCCATGGACGCGGGCAACATGCTCAAGCCCATGCTGGCGCGCGGCGAACTCCACGCCATCGGCGCAACCACGCTTGACGAGTACCGCAAGCACATAGAAAAAGACAAGGCGCTGGAGCGCAGGTTCCAGACCGTGCTGGTGAGCCAGCCCACGGTCGAGGATACGATTTCGATTCTGCGCGGCCTGCGCGAACGCTACGAGGTTCACCACGGCGTCAAGATCCGCGACGGAGCGCTCGTTGCCGCGGCCGTGCTCTCGGACCGGTACATCAGCGACCGTTTCCTCCCTGACAAGGCGATCGACCTCATCGACGAAGCGGCCGCGGGCCTGCGCACCGAGATGGACTCCAACCCGCGCGAGCTCGACGAGGTCATGCGGCGTCAGATGCAGCTCGAAATCGAGATTGAGGGGCTGAAAAAGGAGAAGGACGACGCATCGCGGGAACGGCTGTCAAAGCTTTCGGCGGAGCTCGCTGAAGTCAAGAACGACGCCGCCGCGCTCAAGGCGCGCTGGGATGCGGAAAAGGGAAAGGTCGGAAAACTGCAGGCCCTGCGGGAACAGCTCGAAAAGGCACGCCACGAACTCGAACGCGCCGAGCGCGAGTACAACCTGAGCAGGGCCGCCGAACTGCGCCACGGCCGGTTACCGGAACTCGAACGAACGCTCAAAAAAGCGGAAGAAACGCTCAAGTCCGCCCACAACGGCAAACGGCTCCTCAAGGAGGAGGTTGACGAAGAGGACGTGGCGGCCATCATAAGCCGCTGGACGCACATACCGGTTGCAAAACTCGTGGGAGGCGAAAAGGAGAAACTGCTTCACCTTGACGCGCGCCTGCACGAGCGTGTGATAGGACAGGACGAGGCGGTCGACGCGGTGGCCGACGCGGTGCTGCGCGCCCGCGCGGGGCTCAAGGACCCGAACCGTCCCATAGGGAGCTTCATCTTCCTGGGGCCCACGGGCGTGGGCAAGACCGAGCTGGCGCGCGCGCTCGCGTACAACCTATTCGATGACGAGCGGGCCATGGTGAGAATTGATATGTCGGAATATATGGAGAAGTTCGCGGTATCGCGGCTCGTAGGCGCGCCGCCGGGCTACGTCGGCTACGACGAGGGCGGGCAGCTCACCGAGGCGGTGCGGCGCAGGCCGTACGCGGTGGTGCTGTTTGACGAAATAGAAAAGGCGCACCCTGACGTGTTCAACATACTCCTGCAGATCCTTGACGACGGCCGCGTCACGGATTCGCAGGGACGGACCGTGAATTTCAAGAACACGATCATCATCATGACCTCGAACATCGGGTCCCAGTACTTCTCCGAACGTGGGGTCGACGATAAAACCAGATCGACCGTGCTTTCAGAGCTTAGAAAGCACTTCAAACCGGAGTTCCTGAACCGGGTAGACGAGGTCGTGGTGTTCCACGCGCTTGATAAAGAGCACATCAAAAAGATCGTTGCCATCCAGCTTGCCCGTTTTGCCGAGCGGCTCGCGGCGCAGGGCATATCGTTCAACGCCGACGATTCGGCGGAGAAACTGATCGCGGAAAAAGGCTATGATCCCGTGTACGGGGCAAGACCTTTAAAAAGAGTAATTCAAAAGGAGCTTGAGACGAATCTTTCAAGAAAAATTATCGCGGGGGAGATCAAAGAAGGAAGTAAAATCAGAATAAAAACGAAAAATGACGAGATAGTATTTGAAATAAAATAAATATCATTCGGGCGTGCCCCCGCCGGAGGCGGGGTCGGCGTTCTCCGGGCTCTCGCTATCGCGAGCCGGTCCGAATCTACCCTCGGGCAGATTCGGACTGCTGCGCACCCTCCGCATGCCTCACGCAAATTAAAATCATCTCAGGATAAACATCTTTGCTGGTGAAGTAATCGGTCAGGAGCCGCTCCGCGTGGCGCTGCCCGCCCAGTACAGCGGCAGGAATTCCAAGCCGTCCGGCGTAACGGTCATGCGCGGGTCCGACGAAAAGACCAGCCCGCGGGGACAGTTTTTGTAGGTGTCAAGCATGAGGTGAAGGCTCTTCAGCCTGCCGGAGACTGCACTCTTTATTTCGACAGGAACAACCGCCCCGCCGATGACCGCAACGTAATCGACTTCGGCGGAGGAGCTCTTTGCCGGCCGCGACCAGTAATACAGGCTCCCCTTCTGCGATACCATCATTTCCTGTCCCGCGAACTGCTCAGCCATGGCCCCTTTGTAGATTTTCAGAAGATCGGCGTTGGGATATTCAACTTCGACGGGCATGGCGCACAGGAACCGCATGACGCCGATGTCGACCAGAACGGCCTTGAAGATCTTTGCCGACGCGGAAGCGCCGAGCGGAAGTCCGGATGGATCGACGGAACGTACCGGCGACGCGATTTTCGCAAGGCACAGGAGCTCAAACGCCTTTTTAATGGTCGGGTTGGAGTAGCCTTCGGCAAGCGACGCGTATTTGAGCTGCCGCGAGACATTTTTTGAAATTGATGCGAGAACGCTCTGCAGGCACAGCTTATCCACCCGCGGGGAATATTTCGCAAAATCAAGCTTCAGCGTTTCGCAGATCCCCTCCTGTATGGAGAATGCCTCCCTTATGGAGCCGGCGTCCGCGCAGGCTTTCACGGCCTGGGGCATGCCTCCGACAAAGAAATATCTTCGCAGTTCGTCCATGAGCAGCGTATGCAGAGATTCGGGGAGCTGCGCAGGTTTTCCCAGCACTATTTCAGCCGCCTCCTGTCTGCCGAGGGCCGAGAGATATTCGGCGAAGGTGAGGGGATACATGGTAAGAAATTCAACGCGGCCCACGGGAAATGAAATATCGCGCATGGCGAATTCCAGGAGCGACCCTGCCGCGATAACATGCAAGTCGGGCAGTTCCTCATTAAAATAGCGGAGCGACATGATCGCTCGCGGGCATGCCTGGATTTCGTCTAAAACGAGAAGCGTTCTTTCCGGGCTTATCTTCCTGCCGAGCATTACTTCGAGTTCCGAGACCATGCGTCTCGCGTCGAGATCGCCGGAAAAAACCGCGTGAAGACTCTGATTGCGCTCCAGGTCGCAATAAGCGACATCACTGTAATTCTGGCTTCCGAACTGCTTTATGGAATAGGTCTTGCCTACCTGCCTCGCTCCGCGGAGAATCAGAGGCTTGCGTCCCTTGTTATGCTTCCATTTCAATAATTCGTCTTCAATGTGTCTTTTCATTTTTTAGGATTCTTTATTTTTCGATAACTAATTGTTTATAATAAAGATATATGTTTTTATTTAAAAATACAAGGCATTTATTTAATAAATATTTTAATTATACAAGGCAAATACAATATAGAAATTTATAAAATACAATATTAAAATGCAAACATCGGGGAAAAGGCCGGTTTAACGCAAAAGTCGACTTCACTTCAGGATAAACATCTTCTTGCTGGATACGAAGTCGCCGACTTTGAGGCGGTAAAAGTACGGGCCTGAAGCCATCGCTTCACCGCCGTCGGTCCTGCCGTCCCACAGGACCGCATACTCGCCAATCTTCTGCGGGCCGTTGACAAGCAGGCGGAGCAACCGTCCCTCTGCGTTAAAAATCGAAATCGGCAATATCGGCATACCACCCGCAATACTGTCCACCTCCCACTCCAGCACATACCCCTGCCCCGCCGCCATAGATATTGTCAATAAAATCCCCGCCGCGACCGCAATCAGCCTTGCCTTCAGCCGTGGGAACATTGGATGCCTCCTGAATGGGTTTTCTTTGAATATCACCTGAAGTTAATATAAATATGAATATATTTTAATGCCCAATCAGATAATTGTCAAATCTGAAAACTTGTGGAATGAAAGGTGATGTTGTCCGTTTTGTAAAATAATCTTAACTTTGATACTAAAAACGGAAATGAAAAGTGGGTTCTCCCCCGCTATCAATCGCGGCCTATTCTCTACCTCGCCATAAACTTCTCTGTAAATTTTTTCCCGCCGATTTTCGCCATTACAAGGTAGCAACTCATAGTTCTCGTCTTCGGCCGCCAGAGTATGGCTTTTGAGGTAACACCGAGCAATTTGTCAACAACTCGGCCCGCGAGGTCGTAGAAATAGAGGTCTGCGGGTGTTGATGCCGTGCCGGCCGGCAGAACAATGGTGACGCCCGAAGAGAAAGCGTTGGAAAGGACGAAAATTCCTCTTGCAGCAACAGGTTTTTCGGCGCGGCCGGCGACGCCGACGGTCTGGTACTGATAGCCGAGAATAGTCATGTTGTTGTTGAACATCAGATACACCCGCCTGTTTGTCGTATCAAGGAGAATGTTCTGAAGCTGGTTCTGCTTATGAACATCGTCGCGATATATAGCATTGAAGGCCGAGTCGGTCGCCCGGGGCCTCTGGTCTCCGACGTCAGCCGCAAAAATCTCCGTAGATACATTACCCGGTAAAAATGTGTATGAAGAAAAGATTTCGAATGGAAAAGGAAATCCATTCGTGCATAAAATTTTTGCCTGAGAAAGTAAATTGCCGGTATTAAATGCATCTGAATAAGGCATGGCTGTAATTTTATTTGATTTTTTAAATAAAATATTGCGGACATCCAGATAGTGACCGTAAGTGTGTCCATACATTGGCGTTCTCATCCAGTCATAATTTTCATAATAATAATCTGTCGAAATATATAAATTATTATTCACTATGCCATGAAAATACGGCCGATGATGATACATATAATACCTCTTGTAGTCTCCCCAGCCGAACGTTCCCACATAGGCAATACTGTCACGGACGGTAGGAAACGCTGTTGCAGACAAAGAAACCGCTAAAAATAAAATTTCATTATTATATGTCCGTATACCTAACAACGTGTCGTTTAGCGGTAACAGATCGTGAATATTTCCGAATCCTCCGTTAATTCTCAAAGAATTTACATATACAAGGCTGTTGCCGTTTATTCGATACATACGCACCGTGGTGTCCTGGGCAATGATTATATGGGTCTGATTAATGCAGTTCACCACTTTTCTTTTCCCGTACGCGTTCGAAACCCCGTAATTAATGAATACCGGTATCAAGGTCCGCACGGGTAGGGATCGTGCATCAGCTGAGTCTATATAGCCAAGGCGTTGTGGTTGTGCAGGATTGCCGACGCCGATTACCGTAAAGCTGTCCGCCGGTGCGGCGGTTTCCTTGAGTATGACCGTATTCATATTCAATGCCGACCATCCGCCGGAATCGGCGGCAATCGTGAAATCGCTGAGTTTCTGAAACCGGACCACGTTTGTTGGTAGCGTATAATGAAAGGTGAACATCGCGCCCGATGTGTCAGAAAAAAGTGAATCGTTGAGATTATATACGGCGACCCTATAACGATACCATGTATTGTATGATATCGCATTGTCAATCCATACGATGGTTTCGCCCGTCATTACAGGATCTGCGATAACCGTATCGCAAACTAAGCCGAACGCGGAAGAAAAGTTCAGTTCTCTGTATATCCTGTACCCCGTTTCGCAATCCGATGAATCGGTTATCGTTATCTGTATGGCTCTGGATGTATCGCAGTCCCATGTTGAAACTCCGATTCTAGGGGCCCTGAATATCTGTGCGTTTACGGTACCTGCCGCAATTAAGGAATACATAATAATGGGAAGAACATACATGATCAGAAGATGCCTTTTCATGGTAGTCCCTGTAACGGCAGTTTCATAATAAATATAACCATAAAATATGAAAAAGTCATCTTTTTTTTCAATCCGTAAAGAATTCGTTTCTCTGCAGGAAATGCCCTTATTAACCTAGAACCCTCCATTTAAACCAAAAAAAATAGGAATCCCGCTCAAGTTGCCTGCTTCTTTGGATGATATGCTTCATTTTTCCTTTGTCTGTCAGATAAAATAGCCGTCAAATTCGCTTCTGAGACCATACAATATCCTCTTGATGCATGATTCGTATGGTTTCCCGGTTTTTGCAGAAATCTCTCCCATTAATATTTTATTGTCAAGTATTCCTTTTCTGTTATCCCGAAGGCAAAGGACAACCCCCTCCCGTCAACTCAAATCGTGCAACCTCAATGATCTGCACGGCACCGCCGCCGTTGATTTCCTTTCACGGAAATGGTATATTTATTATATACAAATATTCACTGCGTCATTTACCCGAAGAACTCCTTATGAGCCGGTACGGCAATATTACGTATCATGATCTTGCGGCGCTGGCAAAGGAATCCGGTTTCCGGAAAATACGGCAGCAGGGCACGAGCCACGCTGTTTTCACGAACGGAACAAAGATCGTGGTCATTCCGATGCACAAGGGAAAGACCATAGGAAAAGGGCTAGCGATCAAGATAATCAAACAGATTAAAACCGCCTGAAGGCCGGAGGTGAACTATGAAAAAATCAAATGCCGGAACGGTAAAAAGAGCGCACGTCAAAGGATACACTTTGGATCTGTATCACGAGCCCGATCCCGGTGAAAACGGCTATAAAATGTACGCCGAGGTCAGGGAGCTTGACGGATGCTATATCGCGGGCGACTCGGAAAAAGAGATCCTGGCCGAAGCCCCGGGGGTCATTGATGTGTACCTTGACGCGCAGAAAGAACTGTCAAAGCAGAAACCCAAGCTGGTTTCGGTAAAAATGAAACCCGACCTCTATGCTCTGGTTTCCCGTTATGCCCGGGACCAGGGGATAGAGAACGTTTCTACGCTCATGCGTTCTCTGGTGGTTAAAAAACTGCGCGAGGACGGGTATTACTCTTCTTCCCGTCTTGCGGCTACCCGCTAATGATACCTTGAAGTGTTGCAGGATATTGTACGGCCCCCGGCCCCACAACGGAAAACAATAATTGACGGGGTGAAGTGCGCCCCTCACGCTGGATGATTTCCTGATATTTTTAGGTTGATCTGACCGAGTTCTTTCCGTTGTTTCTCATCAGCCAA
>JAFGDP010000070.1 GCA_016932075.1 Chitinispirillaceae bacterium
CGAGCAGGCGAGCAAAATCATCGCGCATATCGACCGCAAGCGCGCGGCACTCTCTATCGATCGCAAACGCGAACGAAAGCTCCTGGGCATGAAGGAACGGAGGGAGCTGCATGTCTAAAGTCATCGCAAGCGCGGCCATACGCGGCGCGCACGCTGCGGTTGAACAGGCAAAGACGCTCCATGACCGGGCGGTCTCTGAAAAAGGAGCATCGCACCCGGTTTCATTTCCCAACACCGCCTATTTCCTGCCGCTCTCGCACGCGCATCTGGGCCTCGATATAGCAACGCTCGAAGACATAAGCGTGGTGCTCGACCATGCGGCATCTTTGCTGCCTCCGGTCCCGTCCGAAAATGCATGGCTCCCCTATCTCGGCGACGCGCTTGACGCGGGCATGGCAACGCTCTTCGCGTTTGAAATCATTGAGGCGTGCAAAACCGTGATCGGCCCGGACCCCCGCCGGGGCATCTGGCTCGGCGCCGCCGACGACGTGATCATGCGCGAACGCGGGGTCGAGTTCGTGGACGGGTCCGCGCCGGGATTCGCCGCCATCGTGGGCGCGGCGCCGGATGCCGGGTCCGCGGTCAAACTGGCGCGCGAGCTGCAGAGCAAAAACCTGTACGTGTTCATGGCCGGCAATGTGGGCGGCGTCTCCTACGCCGAGCAGCTCGCGTCAAAGGGCGTCCAGCTCGGCTGGGAAACCCGCCTGGTGCCGTTCGGCAAGGAAACGAGCGCGGCCGTGCACGCGCTCGGGTTCGCGAGCCGCGTGGCGATGTCGTTCGGCGGCGTGAAAAAAGGCGACGCGCTTCGCAACCTGCTCTATAACAAAAACCGCACCTTCGCGTTCGTGCTGGCGCTCGGCGAGGTCGACGACGCCAAGTACGCGGCGGCGGCCGGGTGCATCAACTACGGTTTTCCAACGATCGCGGACACCGGCATACCCCAGATACTGCCAAGCGGCATCTGCACGTACGAGCATGTGGTCTCGAACGTTCCGCTCGAGTCCATTGTGGCGCGCGCGCTCGACGTGCGCGGCTGTAAAATCAAGATCACCGAAATTCCGATCCCGGTAGCCTACGGCGCCGCGTTCGAGGGCGAGCGGATCCGCAAGGAGCAGGTGCGCGTGGAGTTCGGCGGCAACCTGACCGACGCGTTCGAATTCTGCACCTCAAAGGAGATGGACGAGGTCGACGACGGCGCCATCACGGTCATCGGCCCTGAAGCGGACCGGGTTGACGAAGGCGCGAAGCTCCCGCTAGCCATATGGGTCGAGGTCGCTGGCCGCAAGATGCAGCCGGACTTTGAGCCGATCCTCGAGCGCCAGGTCCACCACATGATCAACCAGGCTGAAGGGATCTGGCACATGGGCCAGCGCGACATCATCTGGATCAGGATCGGCAAGGAGGCGTTCTCCCGCGGCTTCAGGATACGCCATTTCGGCGAGATACTGCGCGCGCGGCTTCTTTCCGACTATCCCGCCATTGTGGACAAAGTCGCCGTAACCCTTTACACGGATGAGCACAAGGTGAAGGAACTCATTGCGCATGCGCGCGCGACCTATCGCGAACGAAACCAACGGCTCGCATCACTTACCGATGAATCGGTCGACACCTTTTACAGCTGCCTGCTCTGCCAGTCGTTCGCGCCCAATCACGTATGTGTGATTACCCCGGAACGGCTCGGCCTGTGCGGCGCTTACAACTGGCTTGACGGCAAGGCGGCGTATGAAATCGACCCGACCGGACCCAATAAACCGCTGCTAAAAGGCGAATGCATTGATCCGCACCGCGGCGTCTGGGGCAACGTGAACACCTACGTGCACGCCAATTCAAACAGCACGATCGAAGAGATCTCCATGTACTCCATCATGGCAAGTCCCATGACCTCGTGCGGCTGCTTCGAGGTGATCCTTGCCGTGGTGCCCGAGCTGAACGGCGTCATCGCGGTCAACCGCGAATTCACGGGCCGCACGCCGCTGGGCATGAAGTTTTCAACCCTTGCCGGAACCGTTGGCGGCGGACAGCAGACCCCGGGGTTCCTCGGGTGCGGCAAGGTCTTCCTGACGTCGCGGAAATTCATCGCGGCAGAAGGGGGCATCAGACGGCTGGTCTGGATGCCGCGACAGCTCAAGGAGCAGCTGTACGACGATCTGAAACTGGCCTGCGAAACGGCGGGATGTCCTGACCTGCTCGACATGATCGCTGACGAGCAGCATGGTACCGATCTCAAGGAACTGCGGGCGTTCCTTGAAAGTAAGAACCATCCCGCGCTTTCCATGTGGGACATCACCGCTCCGGGGCCCGAGCTTGCAGCCTGGGACACGGCACACCCGAGGTCCGGCGACAGGTCTGTTCAGGCAAAGTCTGAACCGGTGCAAAGCGCTCCGGACCGTGCCGCGGAGCAGGAAGCAATCCAGAAAACATCCGCACCCCGTGATGCCATTCCGCCTATGCCCGGATTTTCTGCTTCGGCACAGGAGCTGCTTGGGCATGCCCGGAAAGCGCTGTCACAGATCGCTACCGGTTCGCAAGCGGGCAGCGAAAAAATCATGCAGCAGCTCGCGCGGGCGGCTTCCATGATCAGCGATGCCGCTGCACAGCTGGAAGAGCTTGGCCGCGCGCCGAAGCAGACCCCGCCGCCTTCAGCAGCTCCTGTCCAGGATACACACCACGCGATCGCAGCGGATAGCCAGGCGCCCCCTGCAAAAACCGCGGACGCCGCTTTCCTGCCGCGAACGTTTGCCTGCCCTGCCGATACGTTTTCCGGAACCGTCACCATGGTAACGCTGGGCGGCAGCGGGACGCGGCGTTCAAAGATTACGATCGGCGGAGCGGGCACCCTTCCTTTGCGTCATTTTGAAGGAGCAACCGGCCATCCGCCCGCGGTCGCCATGGAGGTGTTCGACGTGGCCCCACAGAAATTCCCCGAACTTTTGCGTGACTGGTGGGCAGATGCCATGAATGATCCCGCCGCCATGGCAAAGGCGTGCGTGGAGCGGCATGGAGCGCAGGCAATCAGCATCCGGCTTGACGGGTGCCATCCGGAGCGGCAGAACCGCACTCCGCATGAGGCGGTCGACACGGTAAAGGCCGTGCTTGACGCGGTGAGCGTGCCGTGTATCGTCACCGGCACGTCCCACTTCGAGAAAAACAACGAGATCATGAAAAAAATCGCGGCCGAGTGCAGCGGGGAAAACCTGCTCCTCAACTGGGTGGAGAGCGACAACTACCGCACCATTACCGGCGCCTGCATGGGGTATGACCACTGCTGCGTGACCCGTTCGCCCATTGACGTGAACATGGCAAAGCAGCTCAATATTCTTGTCACCGCCATGGGACTCAAGGGGGAAAAAATAGTGATGGATCCCATGACCGGCGGTCTGGGCTACGGCCTTGAGTATACCTATTCGGTCATGGAGCGCATCAGGCTTGCGGGTCTGAGCGGCGATCCGATGCTGCAGCCGCCCATGCTGGTGACCACCGGTTTTGAAACCGCGAAATGCAAGGAAGCCCTGGCGCCGCAGGCAAGCAATCCCCTCTGGGGTGACCTTGGCAAGCGGGGCGCGCTCCTCGAAACCGCGGCGGCAATCGCGCTCATCAATGCCGGGGCCGACCTGCTGATCATGTACTACCCCGTGGCGGTGGAGGCGGTATTGAAAAAGATCGCGGAAATGACGGGAAAAGGGAATCCGTGATGGCTAAAAAGCTCACCGGCATGGACATTTTCAAGCTCCTCCCAAAGACCAACTGCGGCGAGTGCGGGGTGCCGACCTGCATGGCGTTTGCCATGAAGCTGGCGCAGAAAAACGCCTCGCTGTCGGCCTGCCCGTACGCAAGCGAGGAGGCCAAGGCGGTCATCGGCGCGGCGAGCGAGCCGCCGATACGCCTTGTCAAGTTCGGCTCAGGCGACCGGACCGCTCTCATGGGTAATGAACTGGTCATGTTCCGCCACGAAAAGACCTTCGTGCACCAGACCGTCCTGGCTGTCCAGCTGGACGCGTCGATGGACACAAGCGAGCTCGGCGCCATTGCGGCATCGCTTGACAAGCACGTTATCGAGCGCGCCGGCGAGCGCCTGCCTCTCGATGCCCTATGCATAAACGATACGGGCCGTGACGCGGAGGACTGGTGCAGCGCGGTCCGCGCGGCTGCCAGCAATTTTAACGGCCCGCTCATCCTGAAAAGCGCTTCCTGCGCTTCCCTGATCAAGGCGGCGGACATGATCGCGGACCGCGTTCCCCTGCTGCATGCGATCACGAAAGACAATTACGACGAGCTCGGCGAATACGCGCGCGCCAGAAAGCTGCCGGCCGTCATCAAGGGATCTGATCTTGACGAACTGCATTCACTCGCGGGCGCCCTCGCCTCGGCAGGGTATCGCGACATGGTACTCGACACCACCGGCCCTGCGGCCGCCGCTACCCTGCAAAATAACACCATGGCCCGCAAGGCTGCGCTTCAACATGCCGTCAAACCGCTCGGCTATCCGGTTATGAATTTCATCACCGGCCGCGGCGCTCCCGAGCTGCTGGTAGCGGACGCTTCGACCGGTGTCTGCAAATATGCTTCCCTTCTCGTGATCGACCAGTGTGCGCCGGAAATCCTGTTGCCGCTCCTCATGCTGCGGCAGAATATCTATACTGATCCCCAGAAACCGATCCAGGTGGAACCGAAGTTGTACCCGGTCGGCGAACCCATACCGGCCTCGCCTGTGCTGGTCACCACCAACTTTTCCCTTACCTATTTTATCGTGAGTGGTGAAGTGGAAAGTTCGGGCGTGCCTGCCCATCTTGCGGTCGTTGATGCCGAAGGCCTCTCCGTGCTTACCGCCTGGGCTGCAGGAAAGTTTTCCGCTGATAAAATTGCCGGATTTGTAAAATCGCAAACTGATGACCTATCCATGAGCAATCGGAAACTTGTCATTCCAGGCTATGTCTCGTGCCTTTCAGGAGAGGTTGAGGAGAGGCTTCCGGGATGGGAGATCATTGTCGGCCCGCAGGAGGCATCGGACATCGGGCCGTTCATGAAACGGTTCGTCTGATAGCGCGCCTTTGTTTCCACATGATCCGCCGGTCCAATAACCCGTGAAAAATGGAACCATTTTTTTATGCAATAAAAATCAAAATATCTTGCCATATTTGATTTTCATGGTATTTTTGCAGATTAATGGAACCATAATTTAAGACACCTTTCCGTTTTTTTCTCCTTTTTTTAAATGGAAGCATTATTTTACTAGCATATGGGGAGGCAAAACAAACCAATCTGCGTGTTCGATTATTTCGATTATCGCGAATACCTGAGCGATGTCTTTGCCCAATTGAAGAAACAGCGATACGGTTATTCGTACCGCTCATTCTCGCGTGAGGCTGGCATTTCGAGCCATAACTTTCTTCCCCGTATCATTAAAAGGGAGAGAAACCTTTCCCTGGAGTTTTTACCGAAACTGTGCGCCTATCTCAAACTTTCGCAAAAAGAAAACCGGTATTTTCAGACTCTGGTCGCCTTTAACAACACCAAGAGGCCGCCGGCAAAGGAAAAACTGCTCAAGCAGCTCCTGACCCTGCGGCTGGTAAACGAAGAACGCAGAATAGAAGACAACAAACTTCACTTTTTCGACAAATGGTATTACCCGGTCATCAGGGAGCTGGCGTGCATCTGCGATTTTCAAGAGGACTATGCCCTGCTTGCCCGCCAGTGCAAGCCGCGCATCTCTGCAGCACAGGCGCAAGGGGCGGTCGACTACCTCGTTGGGAACGGCTTTCTTCGCAGGGAAGCTGATGGCCGCTATCAGGTCATTGACCAGGTCATAGCAACGGAGCCGGAAGTCGATTCAACCATTATCTCCAGATACCACAAGATCACGATTACACAGTGCGCGGACGCGGTTGATACGGTCAGAAAAGAGGAGCGCAACTTCTCCTCTTCAACCCTCCTTGTTTCAAAAGAGCTGTACGACGACATTAAAAAGGAGATTCTTCATTTCCGCAAGCGGCTTCTGGCAATGGCCAGAGAGTGTAATAACCCGGAAATGGTCTGTTTTGCGGGATTTCAACTGCTTCCCAGATCCGAAATCATAACAAGCGGCACCATGGCGTCCACCGACAGAGGTTCCAGATGAATCGGTTGCAGAAACGACTCCTGCTCCTGTCTACGGGTATGGTCACGCTGTTTCAGTGCACCAACCTGGTGGGCAATGGCGGCGGGTCGGACGTGGGCAACGGCATTATCACCGGATCCCTTCAAAACGAGGACGGCACGCCAGCAACAGCAACAAAGATTGTGGTGCTTCCCTATCTGTTCAATCCGGCATCCGATCCTCTGGCAACATTCCGCATAATCGACACCACGGATGAAACCGGATCGTTCCGGGTACCCATGCCCACAAGCGGTATTTACAACATCGAGGCGACCAGCCTGCAACGCGGAACCAGGACGTTTTTTCTGGAAGCTCTGGTCCGGACCGGCGACACCGTGCGGCTGGGCCTTCATCCGCTCAAAGATCCGGGCAGGATCACCGTGTTCCTGCCTGATTCCATTGATACGGCCAGCGGGTACCTGTTCATACAGGGGACCACGCACTGGATCCCGCTGACCAAGTCGCACTCCCTGGTCGACGGCGGGTACGCGGTCACGCTTGATTCAATGCCGGCGGCGACCCTGCCCTCCATCCATTACGCCTGCCTTGGGATGGCGGCGCAGCCGGTTCCCATTTCCGATACCCTGACAGTCGCGTCAAACGATATCGCGGTCGTTGATGCGCTGGTGTCCTGGAAGCACTACACGTCGGAAAACTCAGACTTGCCACCCTATACCATCCAGGACATCCTCATCATGCCTGACAGGACCACATGGTTTGCAACGGCAGGCGGCGGTGCCGTCAGGCTGAGCCGCGACACCATGACCGTTTTCACGACAGACAACTCCCTGCTCCCGTCGAATGACGTCCGGGACATTGCCTATGAAAACAACGGTACCATCTGGTTCGTCACAGCGCAGGGCGTGGCAGTGTTTATCGTGGACAAGTGGATTCCCGCAACCTCGTTTATTCCATGGCTCCCGTCCTCCAATTTGACCAGCGTACAGGTGGATCGCGAAGGATTCAAATGGTTTGGTACGGCTGATGCCGGACTCATGCAATTCAACGGTTTTTCCTGGATCGTCTTTGATACCACCAACTCCCTGCTCCCGTCCAACACCATAACGCAGGTTCTGGCCGATGACGGACCGTGGGTACCGGGCGGTCTCGCACTCTGGTGCGCGACCCCGCAGGGTGCTGCAGTGCTTAATCAGAACCAGTGGACCGTGTTCAACACCCGCACATCAGGTATTCGGTCAAATGAGGTGCACTGCATCGCGATTGACCAGACCGGCACGATCTGGTTCGGTCATGACAACGGCGTATCACGTCTCTACGGCAGTGAATGGACGATCTATGACCAGGGAACAGCGCCTTCCTTGGGCAGTCAGGTCATGGCCATACACGAAGACAGCAGGGGAAACCTCTGGTTTGGAACAGTAGATGGCGTGGTGAGATTCGACCAGCGGGGCTGGACCTCTTTTTACGGCGACCGGTACCGGCTCATAGAACATGAAAGCATCTATTCGCTCGCAATTGATGCTGCTAATGCTACGTGGATCGGTACGGCACATAATGGCATCATTGTTTTCGGATCGTACAGCCGTCACCGTGATCCGCTCGTGCTGCGGTAATGCAATTCCGCCAAAGCCGGAATAGAAAGGACATACGTATAGAATAAAAAGAGAATCCTCACTTGGCCCTCTTCTTCCTTTCTACTGTCAGCGCCTCTCCAACCTCCCCAGGTATGCGATAGCGCATGTAGAAGGTTGAAAAAGTGGGGATTCCTCTTTTTTACACTATCAGGTCAAATAAAAGAGAATCCTCATTTGGCCCTCTTCTTCCTTTCTACTGTCAGCGCCTCTCCAACCTCCCCAGGTATGCGATAGCGCTTGTAGAAGGTTGAAAAAATGAGGATTTCTCTTTTTTTACATATAATAAAATTTATATCTGAAAGGGGAAGGTTTCCCTTGGACCGAAACGCACCGTTCTATGTGCCTGCCTGCCGAAGCGGCGGACATCGCCGAGCCCTCTCGCAGGAGCAAGGTGACCCATTGGGTCGCCTTTATTAAAAATTCCAAGGATTGCCGTGTGCCAGTGGCACACGTTCGGCGCGTCTTGAAGGCGGTTCCCCCTCAAAAGCTATAAAAGCATTCGGGTTACTTCTCCTTAAATACTTTTTTCAACACCTTTGCCGCCGCCGATGAAACAAACGGATCGCGCATGCCTTTTTTCTTCGCCTCCTTGAGCGCGGGGACGGCGCGCGGATCGCCCAGTTCCCCCAGGTCGCGTATCGCCTTTACCCGCGTACGCGACGATCCTGCGTATTTCAGGTCAAGAATAAAGACCCTGACCAGGTCCACCTGCCTGCCTGCGGCCTGCAAAATCCTAAGGCAGTTCCAGCGCATCCAGTAGGGCTTTTCATAGGGGCCGTTCTTTATCTCAGAAACATCGGCGGCGGAACACTTTGTTGCCAGAATGGAAACCAGGGCATTGGACGCCCTTTTCTCTTTAAGCGCAGGAAGACAGAGGTTCACGATATACCTGCTGTTTTTCTCCACCAGCTTTTCACCTGACGGCAGCTCTTCGGCAGCTTCGAACGCAACAAAAGCGTCTGTATGATTCCCTTGTTGGCATGCAATAATCCCGCGCAGAAAATGGCCGAGCATGGCGCCTTCTTCCGTAAGGGAAAGCGCTGTCGCATACACCACGGCCGAATCATACTTCCCCACCTTTGCCCAGGACTGGCTTTTACTGACAAGGACCTTCTGCTCCGCGTCCAGGCCGGTGAGCGGCAGGACAAGCGCCTCCTTTTGTTTCTTGCCTGCCAGCGCAGCAAGCAGGATGATCACCGCAAGCCCGATACCTGCGATGCTGCCAAGGATATATATCGGCGCATTGTCCGGCAGCCGTTTCATCAGGCGCACCGCGCCTTTACGAAATGTAAAAAGCGCCATGCGCAGCATATTCCTGCCCTGGGTGACAAGGCGTGACGACCTCCTGGTCGACGGCTTGATGCGCGCCGATACCAGGGTCGGCGGCGGCTTGCTTCTCCGCTCCAGCCGCCCAAACAGCGCATGCACCGGTTGCAGGATCCGTTTGAACAGGTCTTCATGCGGGCCGCGCCGACCCTCCTCCTTTAACAGGGGAAGTCCGGTTGTTCCCTGATCCGCGACCGGCGCCACTTTCCTGAGGAGCTCGATGAGCTGGCCGGCGGTTTTAATCCGCTGGTCGGGCTTGGGCGTGAGGCACCGGCCGATGATCTCGTCGAGTTGCTTGGGGATGCCGGTCGCAAGTTCGCCGGCCTGCGCGTATTTTCCGCTCATGGTGGCGAACGCGGTTGCCGCCACGGTCTCGCGCACAAACGGGTGTCGTCCGGTCAGCATCTCATACAGCACGACGCCGAGCGAAAAAAGATCCGACCGCTCGTCAATGGAAAAGCCCTCGATCTGTTCCGGCGACATATAGCCGGGCGAGCCCATGGCATTGCCTTCGCAGGTAAGCGACGCCCACGGCACCTTGGCCACGCCGAAATCGGCAAGCTTGGCAACGCCGCCGTGACGGTCAACGATAATGTTGCCGGGTTTGATGTCACGGTGTACGATATGCTGGCTGTGCGCAAGCTGCAGCGCGGATGCGATATCGAGCGTGATGTGCACCGACCATTTAACGCTCAGCTTGCCCTTGTTCCTGATGATCTTATCAAGCGTGACACCGTCGATGTACTGAAACGCGATCCACGGTACGCCGCCCTCTTCCCCGGCGTCATAGACCGGCACAATGGAGGGGTGATTGAGCTGGGCCGACAGTCGCGCCTCAAGTGCAAAACGGGAAAGGAACTCCCGCCTGGTTTCAGGATCAAGCTGGCGTTCGACCGCTATGACCTTGATCGCGACCTGCCGGTTGAGCACCGGGTCCTGGGCAAGATACACCTTGCCCATGGCGCCTTCGCCAAGGAGCTTCTGCACGACATAGCGGCCGTATTTTTTCTCCTCAGGTACCGGAGGTTTTTCAGCAGGGTCCACCCAGCCACTCCTTTTCGCGGAAATTGTCAGCCCTACACATCAGCATGGAAACGACATCCGTATCTTTGCGGATACCAGTACTTACCGTTGCCAGGTTGACAGAGTATCTTTCTTGCGGCGTGCGCACCTGCTCATTTAAAGGATACATTGTAATGCATAACAGGGTCAAGGGGATGAGCATTGCGGCAACGATTCTATCTTGTTGCCGGTAATATAGTTATCCGCGGCAATGACCTGCGTCACTGCCGTCTGATGGTTGGTTGCGCGGCACAAGGGAATAGATTGTTTTTGTGCACCAATAAAAGTACAATATGAGCATACACCGCACCCCATTACTCATTATCGAAAGGCCTGTCTATGCAAATTGAACGCATTGAAAAAGACAATGAGCTCCTGTTCAAAGTGACCGGGTCGCTCTCCGGCATGCCCGATTCCGCCCCGAAGTTCTTCAACCAGGTCTCTTCCGAACTCCAGTCGTCCAGGAAAAACCTCGCACTGGATTTCTCCAAGCTCATGTTTCTTGATAGCATGGCCATCGGCCTCCTGGTCGGCATTATTATCAAGGCAAAGAATCTGAACTGCACGGTCCATATTCTCAATGCCCAGCCCTTGATAAGAGATATCCTCGAGGCAACGCAATTGAAAAAGCTGTATCCGGATTTGTACTAATAAAAATTGTAAAATTATCATTACAGAAATATGAGCCTTTGCGGGCATCCTCTTTTCCCTTTTCTCCGGATCCTGCACCCATGTATGAAAAACCCCAATATCTGACCCCTGACGGATACCGCCGTATGGCGAAGAATCCCCTTTCCTCCAAAGGCGGTCAGGCCAGGGATACTGCGCTGGCCCTGGTGCGCAAAAAGAAGCAGGAACTCCTGGCTAAACGGCTTGTTCGCGGCACCGGTTCGAGCCAGGGCGGCAAAAAAAACCTTGTGCTGAGCGACGAGGCCGCCAAAGCCATTGCCAGGGCAATAAGCGGCATGCTCAAGAAGTAACAGCGGGTTCGAATTCACCATTTCTATTCAGGATGTAGCGGAAAAGGCGTCCTGATTTCTATTTTATGGAGCTCATGTATTTCTCAGGTCCTTAAGGGTAATTTCGGAATATGTTTCTTCTGCATTTTTATCGCTTGTATTGCTCACTGGTAGCAGGCGCGGCAGTGTATTTCCTGCTGTATCAGAAATTATGGCTGTTTTTCGTGACAGTCGTGGTTTTCCGGATCATATGGTTTATAATTGAAGGCCGGATCAGCGCCATGCGCATCAACAAAGCCTTTGACGAACACCAGGGCTTTTTCAAGGAACAGTACGGTCCGTATGGGATCAGGCTCATCAACAAGGCCGAAACAGACAAGACCGTCAAACTTAGCCTTGCCGAGGTGTTTACGCCAAACATGAAAAAGCTGCAGGACACGGTCAGGAGCCTTGAGGCAATGGACGTGATCTTTAACGCAGGCATGCGGCCTGACGGCGACGCGTGGCAACTGCACGATCTCAAGCTCAAGTACGGCAGGTACCGTCTTGAAAAGGCGGGTATTGTGACACAAGAGAAACCGGCTGAAAAATCCTGATACCGAGCGTCACCGGCACGCGAAGAGATCTGGTTATAACAACCCTCCCTGATCTATTTTTAGATGCTTTTCACCACACCGTGCGCCTGTTGTTATTGATTGCGTATTCAGACCGCAAAAAGAGGTTTTACGTACACTATGACCCGAATGGAACAAGCCAAAACCGGCGTCATTACCGATGAGATGAAAAAGGCCGCCAGCCGGGAAAGCATGGCGGTCGAAAAAATGCGCGATGGCATTGCGAACGGTGCCATTGCGCTGGTGAGAAACACGCTCCGTTCAATAACCCCCATGGCGATCGGCTCCGGTACGCGTATTAAGGTCAATGCCAATATCGGCACGTCTTCCGCGCGGTCCGATGTCAAAGAAGAGCTCGAAAAGATGCGTGTGGCGATCAAACACGGCGCTGACGCCATCATGGACCTCTCGACCGCGGGCGATCTGACCGCCATCCGCAAAGCCCTGCTCGCTGAAAGCACGGTACCGGTGGGCACGGTGCCGCTGTATGAGATGGCGGACGTTGCCAGGAAAAAGCGCGTATCCATTCTTGATCTGACTGCGGACGACATGTTCGAGGTGATCGAGCACCACTGCGACCAGGGGGTGGATTTCCTCACCCTGCATTGCGGCGTAAACCGTCAGACCGTGGAACGCTTCAAGGAGGTCAAACGGCTTGCCGGCGCCACGAGCCGCGGCGGCACGATCATCATGGAATGGATTCATCATAACAAGCGAGAAAGCCCCCTGTACGAACAGTATGACCGGCTCCTGGATATGCTGGCCCGACACGACGTGGCGGTGAGCCTTGGCGACGGTTTCCGTCCCGGCGCGCTGCGTGACGCCACGGACCGGGTGCAGATCGAGGAGCTCACGGTGCTTGGAGAGCTTGTCAAGCGGGCGCGCGAGAAAAACGTGACCGTGTTCGTGGAGGGCCCTGGCCATGTTCCCCTGCACCAGATCGCGGCCAACATCCACGTGCAGAAAACGCTCTGCGACAACGCACCGTTTTACGTGCTCGGGCCGCTGGTCACGGACACCTCGCCGGGTTACGACCACATTTCAGGAGCCATCGGCGGCGCGATCGCTGCCATGGCAGGCGCCGACTTCCTCTGCTATGTCACGCCGGCCGAACATCTGCGCCTGCCCTCAGCCGATGACGTACGCGAAGGCGTGATCGCCTCGCGTATCGCAGCGCATGCGGCAGACATTGCGCGGGGACTCCCGGGTGCGCAGGAGTGGGACGACGCCATCTCCCGTGCAAAGGTCGACCTTGACTGGGAGCGCATGCTGTCGCTCTGCATTGATCCGGAAAAGGCGCGGAACTACCGGGCTTCGCTCCCACCGCAGGACGACGCGACCCTCTGCAGCATGTGCGGCAATTTCTGCGCGATAAAACGGTCAAAAGAGATACAATAAATAATAATGGGCGTTCCTCTGTCTACCTCAGGTAGACAGGGTCGGTTCTTCTCCGGGCTACCCGCTGGTCGGTCTGCACTGCAGCGCGTCAAACACAAGCCTTCTGCTGTGCAGACTGCCTGCTTCAGCTTCGCTTTCAGCAGGCATTCTCCGTCGCCCCTAACGCAAAATAAAAACAATGAAAAATCCTACCTATTCGCTTCAACTAACGTGCAACCAAACAGAGAATGAGATCATCCTGAGTTTATTTGACCAATCTGGATTCTTAGGCTGTGAAGAAAATGACATCAGCGAAAAAATCCACCTTACTGTACACTTCAGAACGGATTCTGAAGCCCAGGCCACAGCAGAGCATATCACCACCATGTTTCCTGATATTGCCATCACCATCGCCCGCATCGAACCGCAGGACTGGAACGCGAAGTGGCGGGAGTCAATGAAACCGGCGCGCATTGCCCGGGGCTGGTATGCTTCCCCGCTCTGGCTTCCTCCTCCCAAGACTGCACGGCACTGGATAACTATCGAGCCGAAAATGGCGTTCGGCACCGGCCATCACGAATCCACGCGTCTTGCCGCGCAGGGAATCATCGCACTGAGAAAATGGCTGCAGGGCAAACAGGTGCTTGACATAGGATCCGGGTCAGGCATACTCTGTTTTGTGGCTGACCGGTGCAATGCCGCGTATGCGCTCGGTTGCGACACCGACCCTTGTTGCCGGGAGAACATGGCCGAAAACCTGAAGAACAACCGTCCGGACGGCCGGATTGATTTTTTCATCGGGTCAATTGATGCGGTTGCCGCCATTCCGTGGTTCGACCTCGCGGTGATGAACATGATCCTTACCGAATCCGCGCCTCTTGTCGGCGGCGTAACCAGGCTTCTCAAACCTGGGGCACGGTTGATCTGGTCAGGCATTCTTGTAAAAGAGCATGGAGCGTGCCTTGAACTGGCCGGATCAAACAGCCTAGGTCTCATTTCGGAAAAAGAGGAGGGCGAGTGGTGGTGCGGCGTGTTTGGGAAATTGCCGATTGCGGATTGAAGATGGCAAATTGAAGGACGTATCACATACCTACACGTTCATTCCCGCGATGGTATAATTATTAATCAAAACAGCGTCTTCCAGAAATTCGTCGCAGCGGCAATGTACATCCGTTAAATTATCAGTACTAATGATGATACCATCTTGTGTCGCCAAATATCCTTCTCTTTTCTTTCTTTTTCTCTGCGCCGTGCTGTTTGCGCCGTTCTCCGGCAAGCCGTTTCACGTCGACAGCACGGTGACCGTTCATGTCGCACAACAGCTGCTCATTGATCCGGTCAATCCTCCCATCGGCGACTATGGAAAGATTTGTGCGGTCTGGAACCGCACCGAGCTCCCGGAAACGAGCGCGTACCACCTCACGCCCCATCCGCCGCTCATTCCGCTCTACCTTGCGCCGTGGATCGCCCTTTTTGGTGAAAATGAAATCATCTTAAATTGGGCCATGTTCCCGTTTTACATTATCTCGGTCCTGTTTTTTTTCCGGCTCTGCACGCTGCTTGTTCCACGGTGGCGGTTTGAGGCCACGCTCCTGTTCCTTGCGAGCCCTGCGGTCCTGGTCAATGCGGGAAACGTGATGCTCGATGTGCCGCTCATGTGCTTCTGTCTCGGTTCATTCTATTACCTATTCAGGTCCAAGCATTTTGGCGACGTCCTTGTCTCAGGGCTTTTTGCCGGCCTTGCCTGCCTCACGAAATTCACGGGCGGGACCGTGGTCATCGCCGGGATTTTTTTCCTGCTGCAGGAAAAAAAATGGAAAATGGCTGTGCTGTATCTTGCCCCCGCAGCTATCCTGTACGGCGTATGGATGCTGCATAATATCGCATTATGGGGTACGATACAGCTTGTTGCAAACGGTCATGCGCACTACCTGATCGGCGACATGCGGTACCGGATGGAACGGCTGGTCTCCTTTCTGGGGGGCGCCATGGTTTTCCCGCTGTTCATCCTGGTGCCGGCGCTTTTCGCTCCCAGGTACCGTATTTCGGCCATTGTCGCGCTTGTGCTCAGCCTCATGTGGGCCGTGCTTCTCGTTTGGAAACTTGACTATTCCCTCCCTGCCGCCCTGTTTTATGCGCTGTGCGCCTCATCGGGAGTACTCCTTGTCGGTGGTATCATGATGCATGCAAGGGACAGCGCACCATGGAAAAGCCTCTCTTTGCACGCGCTCCTGCAGATCATGGGCGGCCTTTTCCTCACCCTGTATGCGGTGCGGTATCTGCTGCCGTTTGCTTTTGTAGCGCTTCTCGTGCTCACGGCGGGTATGTCAGCGCTTCCTGTGGCATGGCCCAAACGGGTATTATGGTACGCCATGATACTTTGCTCCGCGGTCATCTCGATTCTGCTCTCGATTGGAGATTATCAACTTGCCGGTGCTGAGAAGCGAATTGCCGAGGCGATGACGCAACAGTATCCGGGAACACGGGTGTACTATGCAGGCAGGATGGGGTATCTCCATTACATGGACAAGGCCGGGTTCATGTCCCTTTTAGGGCACCATCGGGATTCCATCATGCCGGGCGACCTCATGATACGCAATACCGCATTCAACGACGACAGCCGTTTCTTTCACGACACGTCGCACTTGTCACTGGTACGGGAGATTCGATTCCCGCTTCCCGTGCTTCGCACAATGACCGGCAGGGCAGGGTTTTACGGCAATGACCGGCTGCCCTATGCCCTGGTCTCTCATCCGCATGACAGGGTCTTTGAGGTCTACCGTTATGCACCGTGACACTCGCCTCTTGTTTAAAACCCTTTACGAAGGCCTGGAAAAAACGTAATATTTTGTGCAAGAACAGCATGTTAGCCGTTCTTTGGTTGCAGCAATCCGCTCATGCAGGTTTCACGGACGGGCTCTCTCAATGAGATTATCGCCACTGTTTGTTGTCATGACAGCCTTCCTTTTCCCCACGGTCAGCGGAGCGCAGTCCCATTTCGAAGTGATCAGTCTTGAAGGGACCGCAAAGGTACAGCGCGCCCAGAAGCAGAAATGGGATAAAATCTCCAAAGGTGACCGTATCTACGACAACGACATGATTGAGACCTTTTTCCAGACCAAGCTGATTCTGGGACACGGTAATAAGAACGTGGTCCTCTTCGGTTCAAATTCCAAAGCGCTCATCGCCATAGCGGAAAAATCCGGTTCTGAAAAGAAACAGAATGAGCTTAGTCTTTCCCTGTTCAGCGGCGGTTGTTTCATAAAAATCTTGGCACCGGAACGTTTCATCGCGTTTACGGCCAATGCCGTGGGTACCATTGACAGCGGCTCCATGGCGGCGATCGTTGATGCAAAGAGCGGTGAAACCGGCGTGCTGGTGCTCGGCGGGAAAGCCGTGGTGCGGAATATTGCCCAGCAAAAGGGCAAGGAGCTCGCCGTCGGCAATACCACCGTCGTCCTGCCGGGCAGGGAACCATCGCCGCCCCTCTATATCACGTTCAGACACGTTGCGGTACTCAAGCATTTTTTCGGCGACAAGTACATTACCGATGAAATGCAGTCCTCGTCAATAATCCCCTCCCAAGATCGCAGCGGATCAGGCACGATCATGCTTTCCGAGGGTGCGGGCGGCGAGCGTCAGCGGCCCGATGTGCTTTTTTACAAACGGCAGTTTGACATAAACAAGATCTACGGCAGCATCCTCGACGACCGCGAAAAACACAACGCTCTCTACCGCGCCATTCACAGGCCGCAACTCCTTTCCGGGCGACACTTTTCCTTCGGTTTCGGCGTGGGTGCGGACATCACCGACGGGGTTGCCTCGTCTCGGTGGCGCCTGACACCCGAGGTCCGGTATCCTTTTTTCGAGGCATCATTGCGGTTTTCCCTCATGCAGGACTACCGCTCGGAAAGCGTCATCGATTTCTCTTCATCCTACGGTCTTGCGGATAAAATCCAGCGCATCGGCCTGGGTTTGATCAGGGACTCGCTCTGTTTGTTCGCCGGAACCATACGCGATCTGACCCTGGGTCATGGTCTTGTGGTGAACCGCTTCCGCAACGGCGACAACAACCGGATTTTCACTCCGCTCGGTATTGAGGCCAAGGTCACTATTCGAGAGATGATCAAGGCGACCGCGTTTCTCGCCGACGTGAACGAACCATCGGTGGGCGGCGCGCATATTACCTATGAACCGTCGATCTACTATTTCGGCGCAGGGTATTTCTTTGATCTGGACCAGTACCGCACGCCGGACCGGACAAACGATATCCGTTACACACGGTACCAGCCGAGAACGCCTTCAGGAACGATTTATCCGGACACCTCGATTACTAGGGCCGACGTTTCCATCTATTCGCTGGAATTCGGTACCACGGTCTCTGAAAACTACGCGCTCTCTGCCAGTATCATGTTCGATTTCGCGCAGAAACGGTATAAAGGAAAAAACGACGGGTTCATGCTCAGGGCGCCCGGACTCCTTTTCGCCTGGCCCAGGTTCAGTACGCAGGGCGGTCTTCTGTTCGAGTCGGGCCGTATCCTGTCGTATCAATTCAACGAATTTTACATGTCGCGCCGTTCATTCTACCGGTACGATTC
>JAFGDP010000071.1 GCA_016932075.1 Chitinispirillaceae bacterium
ATATATGATGGATCATGTATAAAGGCATTGGGACTAGTTAAAATTCACCGAATTCCCCTATTTAAGGAGGCTATTTAACAGAAAATCCGAAGGAGGCTCCTGGTTTAAGATGATACTTAACAGAAAATCCGAAGGAGGCTCCTGGTTTAAGATGGTACTTAACAGAAAATCCGAAGGAGGTTCCTGGTTTAAGATGGTACTTAACAGAAAATCCGAAGGAGGTTCCTGGTTTAAGATGGTACTTAACAGAAAATCCGAAGAAGGTTCCTGGTTTAGGATGGTACTTAACAGAAAATCCTGAGGAGGTTCCTGGTTTAAGATGGTACTTAACAGAAAATCCGAAGGAGGTTCCTGGTTTAGGATGATACTTAACAGAAAATTTGAAGGAGGTTCCTGGTTTAAGATGGTACTTAACAGAAAATCCGAAGGAGGTTCCTGGTTTAAGATGGTACTTAACAGAAAATCAGAACCAGGTTCCGGGTTTAAGATGGTACTTAACAGAAAATCCGGAGGAGGTTCCTGGTTTAAGATGGTACTTAACAGAAAATCCGGAGGAGGCTCCTGGTTTAGGATGTCCGGTCCAAGAAAATCGGAACCATGCTCCGGGTTTCAGATAGCCGGCCCAAGAAAATTGGAACCTGGCTCCGGGTTTAGGATGGCCGGTCCAAGAAAAACGGAACCATGCTCCGGGTTTAGGATGGCCGGTCCAAGAAAAACGGAACCATGCTCCGGGTTTAGGATGGCCGGTCCAAGAAAATCGGAACCATGCTCCGGGTTTCGGATGGTCGATTCAGGGAAATTTTAAGGAGTAATAGTTAAACCGGATTACGAACGCGCATATGAGGATTGAGCAGAGTATCTTTTAGCCGAAACATGGAAAATTTAAACGGTGAGCGCGTTCTATGACATGATCTTCTGTTAACTAGTGCTTGTGGAAATGTAATCAGGGGCAGGGTGAGAGTGAAGAAACATATTTAAGTATAATATAACTCGCCGATTTCCTGAGTGAACATTGCCCGGCATAACCCGCACAGGAATTGATGTTCATCCGCGATTAATAAGATTATTTGTCAAAGTAGAGGTTGAACGGTTTTTGAATCGTTTCCGATATCAATATTATTTATATTGTTTTTTTTTCATATATGTAAAATGTTACTGAATATTAATCATACCTTTTATTGGCCAAATCAGTCTCTTAAACGGCAGAAAGAATAGTCTGTGCAACAAAAATTTTATTAATCCGGACGCCATATGCCAGCAGGCAATTCAGGCAAAACTGAATATTTACCAGGCAAAGGAGCAGTTTGAAAGCGTTTTGAAAAACTACAATGACCAGGTAGACAATCTCATCAATCTTGTCAACATAATGAAGGACAAAATTATAGGTATGGAATCGGAAAAGTCAGGCCCTTCCACCTGACGAATTCGTGCAAAAACAGCAGAGGTTGTAGATGCAAAATAAACCTTTGACCGTCATATTCTGTATCCCGGGTTTTACATTCAGCGGAAAGTTTCTTGAATGCTGGTCAGAGCTTGTCTGGTATTGTTTTAAAAACAACATAAACCCGGTATTGAGCCGAAGGCAGTCATGCAATATTTACTTTGTCCGCAATATGTGCCTTGGCGCCGATGTTACACGCGGTGCCCAGCAGAAGCCTTTTAACGGCAAAATCGATTATGACTACCTCATGTGGATAGATTCCGACATCCTGTTCAAACCCGCGCACTTCGAACGTCTGCTCAGCCATGAGAAAGACATTGTTTCAGGAATTTACCTTATGGAAGGAGGCAAGGCACTTGCCACAGTGCGGCAATGGGATGAGGCATATTTTGCAGAACATGGTTGCTTTCAATTCATGACCCTTGATGATCTTCAAGGAAAGGAGGATTTGCATGAAGTGAGTTATACCGGTATGGGTTTCATGCTCGTGAAAAAAGGAGTTGTGGAAAGCCTCGATTACCCCTGGTTCAGGCACAAGTTTCACAACTGAACTTGCGGTTGGAGACCGGGTAATGATTCCTGGAACAGAAAATGAAACAAAAATAGTCGCAAGCATTGATAATGAAGAACAATTTAGAACAATTGATAATTTCAATTACAATTATGGAGGACAGACTATGACCGTATACCCGAGCATCCTGCGTGTTGAAGATGCTTCAGGTAATACAAGATTCCTCATAACTGATGAGGGTAAGGTTTCAATCGGTGCTCTGCCTGATGATAGTGTCATGGAAGAAACATATAATTTTAACAATATAGCAATGGATTATAACAGTACGACTGGTGAAGGAGGGTCACTTTTACAGTTCAGGAAAGACGGTTTGCCAAAATACAGAATTGATTATGTTGATGAGGTTGGGACGAACGGAGTGCTGCGGTTGAGTTATGAAAGCAGCCCTTACAACCAGTTGATTTTAGATGAGAATATGCGCGTCGGTATCGGGACAACCTCGCCATCGGAGAAATTAGAGGTGGATGGGAATATTAAGATTGGTAGCTCTGACGCGTTCTACCTGGGTGATGCCAACACGGACGGCAGCTGGAGGTTCACGAGATCAGGCAATAACCTGGTCTTTCAGCGGAGAGAATCCAGCACTTGGGTAACGAAGAGCACGATTTCAGCTTAGCAGGGGTGTCACTGATGGGCAGGGGATTCGAAGTCCTCTGCCCACCCTGTTACTCATAGACGAGAATTCCGGCAGTCGTGGCAATGAATAATCTGTTGCCGGTCACTTCTAAGCCGTTCGCATTCGATGGCAAAGTTAATTCTGAAAGCAACTCGAGATCGGGGCTGTATATCAGAGTTGTGAAGGCGTTTGGGTTGAAGTGATACCCGAACACGTATAGGCGGCCCAGCTCGTCAGTGTGCAGGAGACGGGGCAGTTCATCATTAACGAATGTAAGCGTCCATTCCCGGCCCGGATTCAGCCCTTTGTCGAATGTTCGAAGCATGTTTGTCTGACCGCCGACATACAAGGTGTCCCTCAAAACGACCAAGCCATCCGCGCTTATCATAGCTGTGGTTTCAATCGTTTCTGTCGCAAGGTCATACTTGCCGACTATGCCGCTTGTGAAGAAAATGGCGCTATCAGACAGAACGAATTGTTTGTTCTCATTGTTTGCAAAATCCGTGAGAGTGTCTATCGGTAGTCCTGTTGAATCGAGGAGCACAATGCCATCCTGATTCATTAAGTAAATGTTGCCTGTCGAATCCACATCAAGATCGTATGGGTATTTGGCAGCGATTGAATCGATGGATTTTTGCAGGGCAAGATCTGCTCCGTATACATACAGCGACCAACCGGGATCTACTATGTCGGCAACATACAGCCTGCCAGCGGGCGCTATGGCTATCCGTTGATAGCCCTGGAAGGTCCCCGCTCCAAGCGTGTCGGTTAGCTCAAATGCGCTAACTACCCGTACACTTATTCCGACGCTGAGAAGTCCCTCGTTTCCAGCCTTATCCAAGGCCTTGACCTGATAAGTGTATGTCTGGTCCTGCTGCGCGGTAGAGTCGCCATAGGTAGTGTCAGTAATCGGGGCTGAGTTGATCTTTACCAACCCTGAGTCCTGGTGCTGGCGGTATACGTTGTACCCGGTGACCAACGCTGTATCCGCTTGGTTCCAGGTGAGAGTGACAATTTGGCGTAGCGTATCGTAGGTCAGAGTGAGCCCTTTCGGCGTCGGAATGCCCTCAAACGGCAGTGCTATGGTATCCAAGTCCGTGGTATCTGCTGATCTCACGGTTACATTGGCAGTATCAAGCACCCCGTAATTGTCCAGCGACGATATAATCCGCAGATCATACGCTGCTTCGGCCAAATTCTGGAACCTGAACCGTCCGTCAGCTTCAACCTTTGCGAACCGGTCGATCCCGAACGCGAGCACGAACACCTTACGCGGATCGCCACCTTCGGAGAGGTGAATAATGCCTTTAATGGCTCCTGCGGGTTTCAGGGTATCTGGCGGCATGGTATCGGTAGAATCCTGGCTTGTCACGGCAACGGAGTCTATTAAAACGGCATCATTACCGCTTGCCGCTTCGATCACATAGGTCCCTGTGTCCAGGGTGGAATCAAACGCGAACCGGCCGCTGGTATCGGTCAGGACCGAGGCGGTATCAACGGTCTGTTTGAAAAGGCCGCCGGAAGTATCGGCAAGTGTGGCGCGCGGCCGAATGAAGACGCGCACGCCTGCGGCAGGTGTCTTTCCATCAGGCTGGTACAGCGTTCCGACCACGCGCGCGGATTCGGTGGTGGAGCCGGAACCGTCGAGCACGTTGGCGCAGCGCAGGGTTATGGCTGCGAGCGCGAATAGCGCGAATGGAGTAAAACGCAGGGCGATCATGATTTTTCTCCCTTGATTGTTTTGGTTACCGGGAACAGGTTGAGGTTCAGGTGGTATACCCGTTCCGGCTTTTTGTCCTCTGATCCCACGATATCGAGCAGCCGCTCCTTGAAATCACGGATTTCCTGCCTGATTCGTTCGAGGAGCCTTTCGGACATGCACAGGGTCACGGTGTGCATGGTGGTTTCGTTTGTGGAGAACCGGTCCCAGGCATTCTTTGAAAGCTCGAGCATCTCTTTTTGGTACTTCACCAGGGCCGTGTTGCGCACGGCACCACCACCGGAAATAAACGGCTGAGCATGGTGATACTTCCCTTTCTTGTCCTTTTTGAGGATACCGAGTTCTTCCAGAAGCTTGAGTGAGTTCTTTGCCTGCTTTGGTGTAACCTGAGGGACGAGCTGCTTTGCGAGAGCGGCAGGATCGGCGGGACCGGCAAGGGTGATGAGTTCCCGGATCACGGGATGGTACCATGCGGAATAAAACTCATACTGCCGGTCGGCAAGCGCAGACAACTTCACGCGCTTGCGTTTGGCTGCAATGCGCCCGAAGTAGTATTCGCGATCACTCTGGGTCTTTGCCTGATCGAACGAGACAAGGTCTTCGAGGTAGTCGGTTTGTGCCGAATCAAGTCCAATGGCCCGCGCAATGTTGAGAAGCACCGGCTTTGTGACGTTTCGCTCACGTTTTATAAGATGGAGAACGAATCCTGAACTCTTAATGTTTGCCTTTCGAGCGAAGAACTGGTGAGAGAATGCCGGGTTGGCGGCTTTCTGCTTAATGAAATAGTCACGCAGGAACGCTCGATAGTCGGTGTATTGGTAGATATCGTCCATTATCACGCTCCTTTATCTACCTCAAATGATACTTCAAATCCGGGTGACTATCAAACGCGGTGAAAAAATATCGTTCATATTTTGTGAATGGTCTTGACCCTATTCTTTACCGCCGCTCCTTGACCGTTGTGGCGAGCATCACCACTGTTGCCGCGCTCGTGATCGCGCCGAACAGAAACGGCGCGCCGGGATGAATGGAGAACAGCACGCCGGCGATAAGGCTTGCCGGCAGGAGGCCGATGCCGCTGATCATATGCAGAAAACCGATAGCCGTTGCCCTGGATTCGGCCGGGGCGAGGCGCGATACAAATGCTTTTTCCACGCCGTCGGTCATGGCGTAGTATACTCCGTAGAGAATCCAGAAGCCCCAGAGAAGAAACGAATGCTTTGGTGTGATGAATGCGAACGTCCCGTAGACGATTGCATACAGCGCGTACCCGCCGGAAAGGACGCGCTTATGACCGATGCGGTCCGCTATCGAACCGAAACGTTTCGCGAAAAGGGCGGTGGACAGGTTGAACAGCATGTACAAGAGAATCACCGAGGGCAGCGCATGGCCGAGCTCCATTGAGCGCAGCAGGAGGAACTGGTTGGAGGAGTTACCGAGCGTGAACAGTGCCTGGCAGAGAAAAAAGCGCCGCAGGTTCAGGTCATAGCGCCGGATATCAAGACTCGGCCGGGGAGATGCATTTTCCCGCGAAATATGAACGGATCCGGTCTCTTTGACAAAAAATAAAAATCCAATCCCGATCAAGGCCGGGACGATGGAAATCGCGAACAGAGCATAAAAATTCCCGAAATTGCCAATGGTTCCGGTGGCTGGATCGAGGAAGCGCAGACTCAGGAAATACAGGACAAGAACCCCGGTTGCCGCGCCGGCGAAATCCATTGCGCGCTGCAGTCCGAACGCCCGTCCCTGGGCATGGTAGGGTATGGATTCCGCAATCAGGGCATCGCGCGGCGCACTGCGGATTCCCTTGCCGATCCGGTCGAAGACGCGGGCCAGGAGCACGAAATACCAGCCGGCCGCGGCGAAGAAAAAGAGGAGTTTGGCAAGGGCCGAAAGGCTGTATCCAATAATAGTCGGTGTCTTTCGTTTGCGGATGCGGTCTGAAAAATAGCCGGAAAAGACTTTCAGCAGGCTCGCGGTGGATTCCGCCGTTCCCTCGATAATGCCAAGCATTGGACCTGCGAGCAATGCGCGAGATGCGGTCAAGGCCTTTACAAAGGCCTGGAGCAGTGGATAGACCATCTCGGTTGAAACATCGGTGAAGAATGAGGTGCAACCGGTGAGCAGGACATTGCGGTTCAGATGCGCTCGTTTTTCCATGGGACCCTGGCTATTTACAACACAGCAGGTGGTTACCTATTTTTACACCGTACCGAACGTATAAAATACTCTATCCGGCAATCGAGGCAGTCATGGCGAAAATACTCGACGAAATTTCGCGTACCTTTTCTGAGTACCTTTTGATTCCCCGGCTCACGGAAAAAGGCGATGTGCCGTCCGGAACGTCCCTCCACACGCCGGTGGCGAAATACCGGAACAACGAAGAGGCGCGGTTTTCGCTCAACATACCCTTTGTGTCGTCGAGCATGCAGGCGGTATCCGGACCAGATATGGGTATTGCGCTTTCGCGGCTTGGGGGGCTTGCCTTTGTTTACTGTTCCCAGCCGATCAAGCAGCAGGCGGCCATGGTGCAGAAAGTCAAGTCGCACAAGGCGGGCTTTGTGGAATCCGACTCGAACCTGCGGCCCGATTCCACGCTTGCCGACGCGACGGCGCTCGCGCGAACGACCGGCCATTCCACCATGCCGGTAACGAGCGACGGCACCGGTACCGGTATTCTGCTGGGCATTCTTACGGACAAGGATTTCTGGGAGTTCGAGGATGACCTCAAGCGGCCGGTCGCGGAGTTCATGACGCCGAAGGAACATGTCGTGTTCGGCAAGGTCGGTATGACGCTTCATGAGGCGAACAGCATTCTCCGCAAGCAGAAAAAGGAGTGCCTGCCGATCCTTGACAACGAAGGGCGGCTCCAGTCGCTGGTGTTTAAAAAAGACTATATCGACCATATGAACAATCCGGACGAGCTGCTTGATAAGCGGAAGCGCCTGGCCATAGGCGCCGCGGTGAATACGCACGATTATACCGAGCGGGTGCCGGCTCTTGTCGAGGCAGGAACAGATGTGCTCTGTTTCGATTCCTCGGATGGTTACACCGAATACCAGAAGGAAGCGGCCATCTGGGTGCGCAAAAAATACGGCAGGAAGGTGGTGCTCGGCGGGGGTAATATCGTGGATTGCGACGCGTTCCGCTATCTTGTCGATGAGGCTGATCTTGATTTTGTCAAGGTCGGCATCGGCGGCGGGTCCATCTGCATAACGCGCGAACAGAAAGGCATCGGTCGCGGCCAGGCGTCGGCGCTCATGGACGTGGTCGCGGCGCGGGACCGCTACCTTGCCGATACCGGCGTGTACGTGCCGGTCTGTTCGGACGGCGGGCTGGCAAACGACACCCAGATCATCATCGCCCTGGCCATGGGCGCTGATTTCGTGATGATGGGCCGGTACTTTGCCATGACCAATGAGAGTCCTACCCCGCGCGTGGTCATGGGAGGCCGCATGTACAAGCCCTACTGGGGGGAAGGATCAAACCGCGCCCGGAACTGGCAGCGCTATCAGAACGAGCACGACGCGGGGGCGGCGAACAAGTTCGAAGAGGGGATCGACGCCTATGTGCCGATACTCGGTTCGGTACGCGAAGTTATGTCGGTCACCCTGGCCAAGCTCAAGTCGACCATGTGCAACATGGGGTCGCTGACGCTTCGCGATTTTTCCCGGAACGCGGTGCTCACCAGGATCTCTGAACAGTCGTTTGTCGAGGGCGGGACTTCCAACGTCCTGACCTTTGACAAGGACGTGCCGCGGGAAGTGTAACGATGAAGTGCCGGGCACCGGTTGAGAGGTGAATGGAAAAAGAGGGCGGCCGATCAGGATCTGTGGTGCATTTTCACTTTAACCGTTGGCCTTCACACTATCAGCGGTGGTGCAGGTAATCATAACGGATAAACAATATTGTCCGGCATTGTTCGTATTTCAATCGAGAAACGGATTCGCCGTAGGAGGACTTGTCGTTTTTCAAAGAAAGGAATGTTTGGTATGAAAAAACCTACCGTAAAAACACTGATTCCAATCTCTATTTCGCTTGCATTTGTTGTCGTGATGGGTCTGGTGTTTCTCAACACCTGCTCGTTTGCCGACTCAAAACGTCCGGACCGGGGATCGATACCATTCGGCGCCCAGAACAAACCGACGATAAAAATTCCCCCGGGTATGGAGGGCTTTTCTACCATCATTGCTGATGTCGCGGAAAAAGTGGTTCCAACAGTCGTATCAGTGATTCCCACCAAGATCGATACCGTTCTTTTTTCCAGCAATCCGTTTTACCAGTTTTTCGATTCTCCTTTTGACGACTTTTTCGGGTTTCCGCAGCCGCGGCAGCGCGGCGCGCCGCCGCCGGTGCAAAAAAGAGAATACCGTCAGCAGGGGCTTGGATCAGGGGTCATCGTTTCAAAGGACGGTTATATTCTCACCAATTTCCACGTGGTAGCGGGCGCGAACGAGATCGAGGTAAAGACCAGTGATAACAGGAGTTTCCAGGCAACGGTGATCGGCAGCGATTCTCTTTCCGACGTGGCGGTTATCAAAATCAAGGAAAAGGTAAAGGACCTGCCGGTAGCCTATCTCGGCGATTCTGACAAGCTTCGCCCCGGTGACTGGTCGATTGCGATCGGCAATCCATTCAGCCTTACCTCATCGGTCACGCTCGGGATCATCTCGGCGCTCAACCGTTCCACCGGCAGCCGTGACATGTACCAGAACTTCATCCAGACCGATGCGGCGATCAATCCGGGCAACTCAGGCGGGGCGCTGGTGAACATCAGGGGCGAGCTGATCGGTATCAACACCATGATCTATACCCGTTCCGGCGGGTATATGGGGATCGGATTCGCCATTCCTATCAACATGGCACGGGGCATCATGGAAGATCTTATCTACGAAGGAAAGGTATCCCGCGGATGGCTCGGCGTCATGATCCAGGATCTTGATCCGGCCACGCGCGACGCCCTCGGTCTGTCCGCGAAAACCAAGGGCGTTCTGATCGGGGACGTGTTCAAGGGTCAGCCTGCCGAAAAGGCAGGGATAAAACGGGGAGATATTATCATAGCGGTAGACGGAAAGCCGGTTGCGGGAACGAACGGGCTGCGCAACGCCATAGCCGCGATCCATCCCGGGAAAAAAGTACCCATCGAGGTCCTGCGGGACGGCAAGAAGATGACGAAATTTGTAAAGCTTGCCGGAAGGGATGAGAAGGCCGTCGCGAGCGGCAGTTCAGGAAAAGGCGGCGAAGAGAAACCGGCTGCCGCTGACATGCTGAAAAAACTCGGTATCACGGTCAGGACGCTGACGGGCAAGGAGTCCGAGGAACGAGGGATCGATGCGTCGGTGAGGGGAGTGATCATTGAGGAGGTCGGTCCATCATCTCCGGCCGCCTATGAGGGTCTTCAGAAGGATGATGTCATTCTTGAAGTGAACCGGCGTGCGGTACCCTCAGTGAAAGAATTCAAGAAAGCGGTAAAGGGACTTAAAAGCGGAGACTCCGTTCTCCTGCTGCTTCTGCGGGAAGGAAATACTTTTTTCAAAGCATTTAAGCTTCAGTAGGAAATAGTTCCGTATTCTGTATTCTGTCTGCCTGTCGGTGCGCAGGCCTGTGCCCGGTTGGTTGAACCTCTCCACGGCAAAACGGAGAAATTACTTTTATCCTTACGTGCCGGGCAATTGTATATTTTTATCTGGTACTTTTATTGTTCTTGACATGCCATTTTTATAGAACGTATCTTCCTGTGTACCAGGAACTTTCATCTCTAGGAGGATTGATCATGATTAAGCGGTTAGCCCCTATCGTGGTTTTATCGATATGTGCCTGTATGATCGCTGCCTGCAGCGTAAGTGACCGGACGCTCAATAATGCCGAAAAGCGCATCAATACTCTCAAGTCGAAGGGTGTTCCCGACAGCGCTCTTTCTCCGTGTGTCGTCAATCTCTATAAGGCGCGGGAATCGAAAAGAATGAACCAGGCCGGTGAATCCCGTCTGGCAGCGAAAATGTTACGTAAAGAGCTTGCCGAAGCTGAAGCGCTCTACCGGGACCATATTGCCAAGCTCAAACCGTCGGTTGATTCGCTCGTATCGATCATCCATGCTGCGAGAAAAAATTATGACGGCATGGTGCTCAAAAAGGTGGACAGCCTGCTCGCCATCGCGGATTCTTTTATCCAGATCAACTGGCTGCTGCAGGCGCACACCAAGGCACAGGAACTGGTAAACAGGCTGCCGCAGTTCACGTTCGATGCAGAACGGACCGCAGAGGTCCGGCCTCGGCTGCCGGGAACATGGGTATGCGCCATTAAAACCAAAGGCAAGGAAAACAAGGCGATTAATGCGGTAGAAAAGAAGATATTTACTTTTAACACCGACGGTACCGGAAAGCTCATCCAGAACAAGAAGGGACAGAGCGGGCCGTATCTCAGGGAAGACTGGGAGTTCGTCTCGTGGGGCAAGTGGGACGTTAACGGCGACACGGTCCACCTTTTTGTCAACCGATTCGCGGCGGTCCGACAGAACTTCATGCGAATGTACCTGCATGACGGAGGGGCTAGGAAAGAGTGGAGAGCGGAGAACCAACCGACCTATGATTCGCTCATCACCGACGGATCGCAGGATCGTTTTATCACCTTCTCCGACCTTCAGAAGGATTTCGTCAAGAATTAACCAGAGGTGTTCGACAGGTATGGGCCCCGCAGGAAAATGTCCGCGCGGGGTATTTTATTTGAACGGTAGGCACTATCGCGGAAGTGCCATCACAAAGAGTCCCTGCTGATCCCGGGCGTTCTCAACCGGGTGCCGGGTTATGCTAAATAGAGGCGGGTGTTTCATGCGGTCCGGTCGAACATTTGATGAGCATTCCGTATGCGTGTACGGTGACCCGGTTGATATGAGCGGAGGGGATTTGTTTAGGAGCGTCCCTTCTCCTTCTGCAGCGCCATTTTGTAGTACCCCGTGTTTACCGCGATTGGCTCAGTGCTAAGGTCAAGTCCTTCCAGCGACTTGTCAATATTTTTCACTGCCGCGGCCTCAGGATGGAGCTTTTTCAATCCGTCGACCTCCTGTTTAATGCTATACAGACGCGAGCGGAAAAAGTGTGTCAGCTCATTGCATCGAGACGATAGTTCACGCATCTCCTCCTTTTCCCTGAACTGGAGCAATGCGGTCATTTTACCCTTGAGCAGAAGATCACACCACTGTTCGAGCTTGTAAATCGGAATGGCGTATTTCCGCGAAGCATACAGTCCAATACCGACAGCGACCGCGATATTGACGATGGCGCTGACGATGAGGGCAGGAAGAATCAGGAAAAACATGTTTCCTGAACGCGTGAGGTCGCCGGTAATTTTGTTTAGACTGTACACGGCGGCCGTGTTCGAGGAAAGGAAATAGACAATAAACAGCGAAAGGAGCGCGATAACGGTGGTTATCAGGACCGCGGCAACAATATGCACGATCAAGCGCATCTGAAGTTGCTTTTTTACAAAAAAATGAGCAATCGGCTTACGTTCCGGCTTTTTTTCATTCATTGCACCCTCCTTGTGAGATCAGTTGCGTACAAATACCACCTTCTCCCGGAGTGTAGGACATATCATGATATGACGGACACCAGCGCCCGACAGAGGACCTGTCCCGCCGTCATATAGAAGCAATTAAATATACTTTTCCACCGCAATTGCATGGGATTAAAATCGCATGCAGGACACGGTGATCGTTATGGTCGTGCCGGTGCCGATAATCCGGTTCGGGTTCGCGAACAGCCGGTGAGCTGCGTGGCCCGGTTCGCCATAATCTATTTTTTTCACCTCCTCATGTTATGCACCTGTTACCTATAGAAAGAGCCTATGGCGAAATCATTGAAATATGCAGATGCGGGGGTTGATATTTCGGTGTGGAACAAGTCCAAGGGTCGCATCGGCGAAATGGTGCGGTCCACCTACACCGGCGAGGTTGTCGGAGGTTTCGGTTCGTTCGGCGGCATGTTCTCTGCAGCATCGCTGAAAAACATGACTGATCCGGTTCTGGTGTCTTCAACTGACAGCGTGGGCACCAAGGTCAAGGTCGCTTTTGAAACAGGTATTCACAACACGGTCGGCGAAGACATCGTGAACCACTGCATCAATGACATCCTGGTTCTGGGCGCCCGGCCGCTTTTTTTCCTCGACTATATTGGAATCAACAAGCTCCTTCCCGAGGTCACGGAGCAACTTCTCGAAGGACTCTCACGCGCCTGTACCGAGGCCGGCTGCGTGTTGATTGGTGGAGAAACCGCGGAAATGCCTGATGTGTATTCCAAAGGCGAGTACGACCTCGTGGGATGTATAGTCGGGGTGGTCGAGAAGGGCGGTATTATTGACGGCAGTTCTATTATTCCGGGAGATATCTGCATCGGGCTCCGGTCAAGCGGCCTGCATACCAATGGGTACAGTCTGGCGCGGAAGATCGTCAAAGAGGTGGCCGGCAGAACATACCGCGACCCGTTTGAGAACAGCCCAAAGACCTTCGGGGAGGTATTGCTTGCTCCCCATCGTTCCTACAGGCCGGTTCGCGGCCTTATGGAACGGCGCCTGATAAAAGGGTGCGCCCATATCACTGGCGGCGGATTTCAGGACAACATCAACCGCGTGCTGCCGGCCGGGTGCGATGCGGTCATCACCACGACCGCCTGGACGCCTGACCCGATTTTCCGGTTTCTCATGAAGGTAGGCAATGTAGCGGCTGATGAGATGTACCATACCTTTAACATGGGTATCGGCATGGTGCTTGTGGCAGCACTTGACAAGGCAGATTCGGTTCTGAATGCGCCGGAGATTGCGGCGTTTGAGCCGAAACGGATCGGCAGAATTGTCGCGGGCACCGGCGAGGTCCGAATGGAGTATTAGTCACTCCCGCCGAATCATATACGCAAAAAACGTATATGATTCGGCGGGAGTGGGTTTGTGCCGCAAAAGCCATACAATAACGATTTCCGGCTTTGCCGGCATAGGAAATGGAAAAAAACTGCCCTGCGTGGCGATGGTTAGGATATGATGAAAAAGCCGTTCTATATATATAATACCTCCTCCCGGTCCAAAGAGCTTTTTACGCCCTCAATTGGCCCCGTGGAAATGTACTGCTGCGGCCCGACGGTCTATAATTACGCTCATATCGGAAACCTTCGTACCTATATCTTCGAAGACGTGCTCAAGCGCGCGCTTGTCTCCCTTGGGTACACGGTAAAGCACCTGATCAATATCACCGACGTCGGGCATCTGGTGTCGGATGCGGACACGGGTGAGGACAAAATGGAAAAAGGCTCGGCGCGCGAGGGAAAAAGCGTTTGGGATATTGCCGCTTTTTACACGCAAAAATTCATGGAAAATATCGCCGACCTTAATATCATTGCCGCCGACCTGTTCCCAAAGGCAAGCGATCATATCCCGCAGATGATCGCCATGGTCAAGGAGCTGGAGCGCAGGGGAATCACCTACCGCACGTCTGACGGCATCTACTTCGATACCGCGAAATTTCCTTCGTATGCTGATTTCGCCCGTCTCGATCCCGCGTCAATCCGTGGCGGAGAGCGGGTGAGCATGGGAGGCAAGCGGGCGCCCATGGATTTTGCGCTCTGGAAATTTTCACCAAGTGACGTGAAACGCCAGATGGAGTGGGATAGTCCCTGGGGTATCGGATTTCCCGGATGGCATATCGAATGCAGTGCCATGGCGCTCCAGTATTTATCGCAACCGCTGGACATTCATTGCGGCGGCAGCGACCATGTGCGGGTGCATCATACCAATGAGATAGCGCAGGCCGAGGCAGCGACCGGCAAGCCGTTTGTACGGTACTGGCTGCACGGGGAATTCCTTGTCATGGACAAGGAAAAAATGGCGAAGTCAGGGGAGCATTTCGTGACCATTGATACGCTCACGAAGGCCGGTATTCCGCCGCTGGCCTACCGGTTGTTTTGCTTCGGCGCTCATTACCGCAGCCCGCTTACCTATCATAACGATGGGGTGAAAGCCGCCGCTGTGAGCCTGACGAACTTACGCAAGGCATTCGCCAGTGCCGGAGCGGTACAACGAGAGGACAGGCTAACGGCAGAAACCGCCTTAAAGGATTTCTACGAAGCCGTGTATGACGACCTCAACATGCCGCGCGCTATCGCCGCATTATGGGATATGGCGAGGGACGACAAGATTACTCCTGCCGTACGCCGGGCTGCTGCGGTCAAGGCGGATGAAATACTCGGACTCGATTTGCTGAAACCGGCCGAAGAGAAAGCTAGTGAATCATTGGTCGGCGAAAACGGGAAGGTAATCCGGATCGTTTCCGCCACGGATCTTTCAGCGGATCAGAAACAGTTGCTTGCGGAAAAAATCCGGCAGCGGCAAAAAGCGCGGACGGCGAAGGACTGGCCGGCAGCCGATACTATTCGAAAGGAACTGACAGAACTCGGTGCCTCGGTAAAGGATCTTCCCGATGGAAGCGCTGAGGTGACGGTATCGTGAAGATCCGGCATTGATGGGCACGACCCGCCGTTATGTGCCGGAACGGATAAAGTATATTTATACCTGCAAAGATATCACAGACAGGAGGATCATACCAATGTCAAAAGAAACAGCCGACGGTTTCGAAAAAAGCATGAAAAGACTCATGATCGGTTCGGAAATGGAAGAGCAGTTTCTTAAGCGCCGCGAAATATTTCTGTGGGGTGAGGTGTCCGATGAATCAGCCGAATCGCTCGTAAAGCGGATACTCTATTTCGACGGCCAGTCTGACGACGATATTACCCTGTATATCAGCAGCCCCGGAGGCGTGATCTCCGCCGGTCTTGCCATCTATGATGCGATGCAGAATGCGAAATCGGACATTGCAACGGTATGCATGGGCCAGGCCGCGAGCATGGGTGCGGTGATCCTTTGCGCCGGCACCAAGGGCAAGCGGGAGGCGTGGGAGCACGCCCGTGTGCTTATCCATCAACCGCTTATTGCCGGAAACATGTTTGGACCTGCCTCCGACCTCCAGATCCAGGCTGAGGAGATGCTTCGTGTCCGGGACAATCTGAACGAGATTCTTTCCCGGCATACCGGACAGACAATCAAGAAGATAACCGAGGATACAGACCGGGACTATTTCATGTCATCTGCCGAGGCAAAAGAGTACGGAATCGTCGATAGGGTGGTGAAGCGCAAATGAGCAGACATCAGAAATTCTGATAGAAATGGCTGTTTTTCAGGAATGGGGCGTGGCGATCCTGGGGGAGCGTGTCAAGGAGCACCCGTTTTTTCACAACTGTAGTTTAATCACAACAATAGCTCGTTAAAAAAAACCGCATTTTTATTTGACCCGCAAGTATCGCGCCATTTATATTCGAAAGACTGTTTTCAGCGCAAAGCAGCATGCCGATGTAGCTCAGCTGATAGAGCAGCTGATTTGTAATCAGCTGGTCGGGGGTTTGAGTCCCTCCATCGGCTCCATGGATTGGGTAGGTGCCCGAGAGGCTAAAGGGGATGGACTGTAAATCCATTGGCTTGCGCCTACGGTGGTTCGAACCCACCCCTGCCCATTGAAAATTGATGATTGTAGAGTGTCGATTGCAGAATAAAAAACCAATAAAACGATTTTCAGGTTTTTCAATCTGCAATCTCCATTCGTCAATCTGCGATAGTATCGCGGGCATAGCTCAAATGGTAGAGCTCCACCCTTCCAAGGTGGCTGTTGTGAGTTCGAGTCTCATTGCCCGCTTTGAACCATGCCCATGTAGCTCAGTAGGTAGAGCACATCCTTGGTAAGGATGAGGTTCACCGGTTCGATCCCGGTCGTGGGCTTTTTACCAAGACACCGAAGGGTGGTGTCATTGACTGAAAAGAAGACATACGGGTATACAGACAACAATATTCCAAAAACCTATTCACCATATCCGGAGAGGTTTCCATGTCAAAGGAAAAGTTTGAACGCAGCAAGCCGCACGTGAATGTCGGAACCATCGGCCATGTCGACCACGGGAAAACCACGCTTACTGCCGCTATCACGAGGGTCATGGCGGCCAAAGGCCTTGCCAAGTTCGTTTCGTATGATGAAGTGGCCAAAGCTTCTGAGTCGCAGGGTCGCCGTGATGAGACCAAAATTCTTACTATCGCTACCTCGCATGTCGAATACTCCACCGACAAGCGTCACTATGCGCATGTGGACTGTCCGGGACATGCCGACTATGTCAAAAACATGATCACCGGTGCCGCACAGATGGACGGTGCCATTCTCGTTGTGAGCGCTGCGGACGGTCCCATGCCGCAAACTCGTGAGCACATTCTTCTGGCCCGGCAGGTGGGCGTGCCGTACATTGTCGTGTTTCTGAACAAGGTCGATATGGTCGACGATCCGGAACTGCTCGATCTCGTTGAAATGGAAATCCGCGAACTTCTGAGCAAGTACAAATTTCCCGGTGATACCACCCCGATCATCCGCGGCAGCGCCATTCAGGCCCTGACCAGTCCCGATGACGCGGAAAAAACCAAATGCATCGGCGAGCTTATGCAGGCGGTCGACGCTTTTATTCCGGATCCGGTGCGCGAGACCGACAAGCCGTTCCTCATGTCGGTGGAAGACGTGTTTTCAATTACGGGCCGCGGCACCGTTGCTACAGGGAGGGTGGAACGCGGTACGGTCAAGATGGGCGATGAGGTGGAGATGGTCGGCCTGCGTGATACGCGCAAGACCGTGGTCACCGGCGTTGAAATGTTTCGCAAGCTTCTCGACCAGGCTCAGGCTGGCGACAACATCGGCTGCCTGCTCCGTGGTATCGATAAAAACGACGTGGAACGCGGCATGGTTCTCGCGAAGCCGGGCAGCATTACCCCGCATAAGAAATTCAAGGCGGAGGTATACGTTCTTTCCAAAGAGGAAGGCGGCCGCCACACGCCTTTTTTTACCGGCTATCGTCCGCAGTTTTATTTCCGTACCACTGATGTCACCGGCAATCTCAAGCTCGCCGAAGGCGTTGAGATGATTATGCCGGGAGACAATGCCGCGCTTGAAGTCGAGCTTATTGCGCCGGTCGCTCTTGAGAAAGAGGTGCATTTCGCAATCCGCGAGGGTGGCCGCACGGTTGGCGCAGGAGTGGTAACCGAGGTTATTGAATAACGAACCATCAAACGTCTGTACGAGAATGAAGAGCACGTATGCCGCGAGAGAAAATTACGCTGGAATGTACCTCCTGTAAGCAACGTAATTACGAGACGACGAAAAACAAGAGGAAGCATTCCGGACGTGTTGAATTTATTAAATATTGCCGCTTCGAGCGTAAGCGAACACCGCATAAAGAGGCGAAGTAAGCTACGCAGAGAAAACGGGAACGACATACCGATGCCGGCTGCTCGCGGATGAGGTAATGCGTGTCCGGGTATGACCAGAAAGGTGAAGTGGCAGGTTGTTGTGACGGTGAATAAACGGGTTACAAACAGCCGACAGGTATGGTGTTGTGAAATGTCCGCCGTGTTCGGTGGTATAGTGACCAGAGATAGGTCTGTAGCTCAATTGGTAGAGTAGCGGTCTCCAAAACCGTTGGTTGGGGGTTCAAGTCCCTCCAGACCTGCTTCAAAAGAGAGTGTTCATGCAGAAATTCATACAATACCTCAAAGACGTGCAGGGAGAAATGATGAAGGTGAGCTGGCCCACGTGGAATGATCTGCTGGGCGGCACGATACTGGTCATTATTTTCAGCTTGCTCATGTCGCTGTTTGTAAAAATCTGCGACTGGGGAATATCGAGCCTGGTCAAACTCTTCATGCAGGCAAACTGGTAAAGGAGTCCGAAGGAACTACAATGGCAGCGCGATGGTATGTTGTGCACACTTACTCCGGCCAGGAAGGCAAGGTCTATCAGTACTTGAGCGATCTCATTGCCGCTGGAGACCATGGCGAGAACCTCAAGCAGGTGCTTATGCCCACACAGGATGTCGTCCAGATCCGTAATGGAAAGAAAACCAAAACGACGCGGAAATTTTTCCCGAGTTATGTCCTTGTTGAGATGGAACTCACGAAAGAGACTATGCACGCGGTTCAGAATGCTGCCGGCGTAATGGGCTTCATCGGGGGAAATAAACCCCAGGCGCTTCGTGAAGAGGAGGTTCGCCGCATCCTTGGGCAGACCGAAAAAACGGTTCGGCAGCAGATCAGCGAGGTGCCGTTCGAGATCGGCGATGCGGTCAAGATCAAGGAAGGGCCGTTCAAGGATTTCGACGGCATGGTGGATGAGCTGCATCCAGAAAAAGGAAAGATCAAGGTGATGGTCAGCGTCTTTGGCAGATCGACACCGGTTGAGGTCGATTTTATTCATGTCAGTCCAATCAGCTGAAATAAAAGGAGCATAGTACTGTGGCGAAAAAAGTCATAGCACAAGTCAAACTGCAGATTCCGGGCGGCGCGGCTAATCCGGCACCTCCGGTAGGTCCGGCCCTCGGCCAGCAGGGGGTCAATATCATGGAGTTCTGCAAGCAGTTTAATGCGCGGACCAAAGATGCGAATGGAATGATTACCCCGGTGGTCATCACCGTGTATTCCGACCGCTCCTTTACTTTTATCACAAAAACGCCGCCGGTATCAGTGCTTATTCTTAAGGAATTGGGGCTGGAAAAGGGATCGGGGGTTCCTAATAAGGAAAAGGTCGGTACCCTGACCAACGCACAGATGAAAAAAATTGCCGAGTTGAAAATGGCGGATCTCAATTCGGCCTCCATTGAAGCGGCGATGCGGCTCGTGGCCGGAACGGCCCGCAGCATGGGTGTTACGGTAGAGAAATAGGGTAGGGAAATCGTATGCAGCGCCAGTACCACTGGTGCGGATGTAATGATAGGTGAGCCTTATACAGGTCCGGCAGGAGGAAAACAAGGCCGGAAACGGGAGTGAGCAGGCAATGAAACACGGCAAGAAATACAACGCAGCGCATCAAAAGACCGATGCAACGAAAGAGTACGGCCTTGTTGAAGCGATAGAGTTTCTCAAGGCGAATGCCTATACCAAATTTGACGAAACGGTCGAAGTCGCGGTGGTACTGGGTATCGATCCAAAAAAGAGCGAACAGGCAGTCCGTGGTTCGGTCGTGCTGCCACATGGGCTCGGCAAGACGGCGCGGGTACTTGTCTTTGCACAGGGTGAAAAGGAGGCGGAGGCCATGGATGCAGGCGCCGATTTTGTCGGGGGCGACGATCTTGCTAAAAAAATCATCGATGGATGGCTTGATTTTGACGCCGTCGTTGCGACACCCGACATGATGAAGGTCGTGGGCAAGCTGGGGAAAATCCTCGGTACACGCGGTCTCATGCCAAACCCGAAAACCGGTACGGTCACCATGGAGGTGGGGAAGGCGGTAAAGGAGCTAAAAAAGGGAAAGGCAAATTTTAAAATAGAAAAAGCGGGCATCCTCCATTCACCGCTCGGCAAGCTTTCTTTTGATGCGCAGAAACTTGCTGAAAATGCCAAGACGTTCATGGAGGCGGTTACTAAGGCCAAACCCCAGACTGCCAAGGGACAGTACATCAAGAAGGTATATCTGACCAGCACCATGGGGCCGGGCCTGAAAATCAATCAAAACGATCTGAAGTAGCGTTCCGTTCGCTTCGCGGTTCCGGTTAGGGGAGCTGCCGGGGCGCAGGGGAGGTGTGCTTCAGAATGGTGATTAGTTAACAAGAGGAATAAATATGTCGACAAAAGCTGAACGTACCGAATCAATCACCAGCCTCGAAAAGGAGTTCAAGGAGGCGCGCGGTATCTATCTGGCCGACAACAACAAGATGAACGTCGCACAGGCGACCAGGCTGCGTGCCGATATCAGGAAGGCGGGCATGCGGTTTGTGGTAGTCAAGAACTCGCTTGCGAAAATCGCGGCCAAGCGGGCTGGCCGGGAGGCGCTCCAGGAGCATTTCAAGGGTCCGACGGCGGTTGTTTTCGCCAGGGAGGACGCGGCTGTGCCTGCAAAGATAGTAAAAGATTTCCAGAAGGAAAACAAGGGCCTGCTCGGTGTCAAGATCGCCTACGTTGACGGATCGATCTTCGATGCCGCCGCGGTGCTTACGCTGGCTGATATTCCGAGTCGTGAAGTGCTTCTGGCTCAGCTGTTGGGTTGCTTCAATGCGCCCATGGGCAAATTCGCCGGGACACTGAGCGGTATTTTAGTCAAGTTCGCGCGCACCCTCGACGCTCTCAGAAAGAAGAGGGGCGTTGCGGCATAGGTAACGGCAATAACGATACCATTTTAATCACTTACCTTTTTTACGGAGGCGTATTGTGGCTACTTTAAACAAAGAGGAAATCATTGAAGCGATCGGCGGAATGACGGTGATCGAGCTTTCCGAGCTCATAAAGATGGTCGAAGAGAAGTTCGATGTCAAGGCGGCGGCACCGGTTGCCGTTGCAGCGGCGGGTCCAGCTGCAGGAGCGGCGGCTGCAGCCGAGGAAAAGACCGAGTTCGACGTTATTCTCAAATCGGCCGGCGACAAGAAGATCAATGTGATCAAGGTCGTCCGGGCGCTCACCGGTCTCGGCCTCAAAGAGGCAAAGGATCTTGTCGAGGGTGCGCCGAAGCCGGTAAAAGAGGCCGTGACCAAGGATGAAGCCGAAAAAATCAAGAAGGAGCTCGAGGAAAACGGCGCGGCCGTGGAACTCAAGTAATTGTCGTTTTTTACCGAGGCGAATAGACAATAAATCTCAATCGACCGTACCACCAGCATTTCTGTCGGACGCGGAACCGCCACAAGGGGAGCGTGTGGGGGGGGGTGCCGTTTTCGCGGAGACGGTGCGCGGTCATTCTTATGAAGCAAGGGGATGTTCGAAATGGGTGAACGAAAGAGCTATTCCCGGATCCGTCGGCCCGAAGAGCTGCCAAACCTGCTCGAGATTCAGACGAGATCGTACGAGTCGTTTCTGCAGCCGGAGGTTCCTCCACGTTTGCGTAAAAAGCAGGGGCTCCACGGCGCCTTCTTGAGTCTTTTCCCGGTCAGTGACGTCAAGGGATATTATTCACTTGAGTATGACGGATACCGCCTTGGCACTCCCAAATACACGCTCAAGGAGTGCAAGGAGCGGGGGATGACGTTTGCCGCGCCGCTCAAGGTCGACATGTCGCTTTTAGTATTCGAGCAGGACGGCGAAACCAAAAAATTCGTTGAAAAGATATCAAACGAAGTATATATCGGCGAGATTCCGCTCATGACAGAACGGGGCACGTTTGTGATCAACGGCGCGGAACGGGTGATCGTAAGCCAGCTCCACCGTTCTCCCGGTATCACGTTCGATGAGATCATCCATCCCAACGGCAAGAAACTCCTTACCGCACGGATAATCCCGCAGCGTGGATCGTGGGTTGAGATCCTGCTCGATGTCGACGATATCCTTACCGTCAATATTGACCGGCGGAAAAAGATGCCCGCAACCGTGCTGCTCCGGGCGCTCGGGTACGGCATGGACGAGGAGATCCTCGGGCTTTTTCACGATACGGTGCGTTTCAAGGTCGCGTCGGAAAACAGGGAGCAGGTCGTCGGCAGGGTAAACGCCCGCACGGTGTTCAACGAGGACACCGGGGAGATCATTCTCGATGCGAACGAAATCGTTTCCGAGGACCACTGGAAGAAGCTTCATGCCAGCAAGGTTGACATGGTCGAGATCATAAAGGACGAGACCGCACCGGAAAACATGGTGATACGGAACACGCTTGCGGCCGACTCCACCAAATCCGAAGAAGAAGCGCTCTTTTTCGTCTATGCAACGATGCGACCGGGCGATCCGCCCAACGTGGAAACAGCACGTAACTTCATCCAGCGGCTCTTTTTCGACGACAAGCGGTACGATTTAGGCAATGTCGGCCGCTATCGTATCAATACGAGACTTCATGTTTCGTCGCCGGAAGGTACCACCATCCTTTCCAAAGACGATTTTATCGCTGCGTTCAAATACATGATAGGCCTGAACGCAGGGCTCGGTTTCATCGATGACATCGACCACCTCGGAAACCGCCGCGTCCGGTCTGTGGGCGAGCTGTTGAGCGCCCAGTTCACGGTTGGCCTTACCCGAATGGTCCGCACCATCAAGGAGCGCTTGTCGCTGCGGGATACCGAGAACATCACCCCGCAGGACCTGATCAACGCCCGCACCGTGTCAACGGTCATCCAGGCGTTTTTCGGCTCGAGTCAGCTTTCACAGTTCCTCGACCAGACCAATCCGCTTTCCGAACTGACCCATAAGCGCCGCGTGAGCGCGCTCGGTCCGGGAGGTCTGACCCGTGAGCGCGCGGGATTCGAAGTTCGCGACGTGCACCATACGCACTACGGACGGCTCTGCCCTATCGAGACGCCTGAAGGACCGAACATCGGTCTCATTGCCTCGCTGTCCACCTTTGCGCGTGTCAACGATTTCGGTTTCATTGAGACACCGTACCAGAAGGTGGAGAACGGCGCGCTCACCGGTACGATTGAGTACCTGACCGCAGACCAGGAAGACAACTACATCATTGCCCAGGCAAATACGCCTGTTGATGAAAAGGGAAGGGTTGTTGGAAAGCAGGTGTTCGCCCGGTACCGTGGTGATTTTCCGGTCGTGACTCCGCAGGAGATCTCTTATATGGACGTGGCTCCCATGCAGCTGGTGTCTATTGCGGCCGGTCTCATTCCCTTCCTTGAACACGATGACGCGAACCGCGCGCTCATGGGTTCGAACATGCAGCGCCAGGCGGTTCCTCTGTTGCGGACCGAACCTCCGCTCATCGGCACGGGTCTTGAATCCCGCGCCGCCATTGATTCCGGCTGCATGATCATTGCCAGGAATGCCGGCACCGTGGAAACGGTCGATGCGAACCGCATCGTGGTCCGCAAGACCAAGGAAAAAAGCGCGGACGATATCCTCGGCCTCACTGAATTCGACACGTATGAACTGGTCAAATTCGAGCGTTCCAACCAGGATACAACCATCAACCAGAAGGTGCGTGTTAAAGCCGGCGACAAGGTAAAAGTGGGGGATGTCCTTGCAGACGGGCATTCGACCAAGGACGGCGAGCTCGCACTTGGCCGCAACGTCATGGCAGCATTCATGCCGTGGCGCGGCTACAATTTCGAAGATGCCATTATCGTGTCAGAACGGCTTGTCGCCGAAGACGTGTATACGTCAGTGCACATCGAGGTATTTGAAACCGAAGTGCGCGACACCAAGCGGGGCCCGGAAGAACTCACCCGTGAGATTCCCAACGTTTCCGAAGAGGCGCTGCGGAACCTTGATGAAAACGGCGTGGTCCGCGTGGGTACCGAAGTCGATGCGGGAGATATTCTGGTCGGCAAGGTAACGCCGAAGGGTGAGACCGAGCTCTCGCCCGAAGAACGGCTCCTGCGGGCGATTTTCGGAGAAAAAGCCGGAGATGTTCGCGACTCATCGCTCAAGGCCCCGCCGGGGCTCAAAGGAGTGGTGATCGATACGCGGATATACTCCCGAAAGGAGCGCGACAAGCGCTCGAAGAAAAAGGACAAGAAACGGATTGACGAACTCAAGGAAGACATCTCCCGGCAGATCGCCGAGATCAGCAAGGCGCGGCTTGAGCGGCTCGTCGAGCTGCTCAGTGACACCGCGACCAGCGAGATACGCAATGCGCATACCGGAGAAGTGGTGATTCCCGCGGGCAAGAAATGGACCAAACCGATGCTTTCCAAGCTCGATTACACCGCTATCTCCATTGCCAATGGGCTTTGCCATGATTCGCGACGCAATAAAAAGGCCGAAGAGGTCATGTTTTACGCCAATGATATGATAGCCAAGCTTGAGGACAAGCTCGACAAGGAGATCGACAAGGTCGTGCGCGGCGACGAACTCAAGCCGGGAGTGCTTCAACTTGTCAAGGTATATGTCGCCAAAAAACGCAAACTTTCGGTCGGCGACAAAATGGCCGGCCGTCATGGAAACAAGGGCGTCGTATCCAAGATCCTGCCGGTGGAGGAGATGCCGTTCCTGCCCGACGGCACCCCAGTGGACATCGTGCTCAATCCGCTCGGCGTTCCGTCGCGTATGAATTTCGGGCAGATTCTCGAGACGCATATGGGATGGGCCGCGAGGGAACTCGGCATGCGTATCGCCTCACCGGTTTTTGACGGCGCCACGTATGCCGATGTGGTCAGACTTCTCAATCAGGCGAAACTGCCGAAGTCCGGCAAGATACAGTTGCGGGACGGCCGCACCGGCGAGCCCTTCGACCACGAAGTGACCGTCGGGCCTATTTATATGATGAAACTCTGCCACCTGGTGGATGACAAGATCCACGCACGCTCGATCGGCCCCTATTCGCTGGTCACCCAGCAGCCGCTGGGAGGCAAGTCGCAGTTCGGCGGTCAGCGGTTCGGTGAAATGGAGGTGTGGGCGCTCGAAGCATACGGCGCGGCATATACCCTCCAGCAGATCCTGACGGTCAAGAGTGACGATATAACCGGGCGTTCCAAGATATACGAGTCGATTGTCAAGGGAGAGAATACGCCCCAGCCCAATATTCCGGAATCGTTCAAGGTGCTGGTGCGTGAAATCAAGGCCCTTGGCCTCGATATTGAGGTGCTGAGCGAGGAAGAAGGGAAAGTCTAACCGCTTATTCAAACCCGCATTTCCTTCGCCATAGGGTAGCGGGTCACGTGTTTTGATACTGAGCTGATGTAGAGATAGACGACCACGTAGAGGGGGTACTGCCGTGCCAGAATCGTTTACCCAGATGGAAAGAAAGCTGCAGGAGATCACCGGAGTAACCATCCGTCTCGCCTCGTTCGACACGATCCGTAACTGGTCGTATGGTGAGGTTACCAAACCGGAGACGATCAACTACCGCTCGTTCAAACCGGAACGCGACGGCCTCTTTTGCGAAAAGATCTTCGGCCCCGTGCGGAATTGGGAGTGCAACTGCGGCAAATACAAACGGATACGCTATCGCGGCGTCGTGTGCGACCGGTGCGGCGTAGAAGTCACCCATTCCAAGGTGCGACGCGAACGAATGGGACATATTGAGCTTGCGGTGCCGATCGTGCACATCTGGTTTCTCAAGGCGGTCCCGTCGCACATTGGATACCTTCTTGGGCTTCCTAATACCGTGCTCGAGCGGATCGTGTATTATGAATCCTATGTCATGATCGACCCGGGCAATAGCGGCATGCGCAAGGGAATGCTTCTTTCCGAAGACGAATACATTGAGCTTGAAGAGCAGGGAAAACAGTTTGTGGCGAAAATGGGCGGCGAAGCAGTGCTTGAGATGCTTGCAACGCTTGACCTTGAAGAACTCTCCATCGACCTTCGCTCAAAAATCAAGATCGAGTCCTCTGAGCAACGCCGCTTGGAACACCTGAAGCGGCTGCGTATTACCGAGGCGTTCCTGCGGTCGGGCAACAGGCCGGAGAACATGGTCCTGCGCGTCCTGCCCGTGTTGCCGCCCGACTTGCGGCCGCTCGTGCCGCTCGAGGGGGGACGCTTCGCCACGTCGGATTTGAACGATCTGTACCGGAGAGTCATCAACCGCAACAACCGGCTGCGGAAACTCATCGAAATAAAGGCCCCGGACGTCATCCTGCGCAATGAGATGCGCATGCTTCAGGAAGCGGTTGACACGCTCTTCGACAACGGCCGCCGCACCTTCTCGGTCAAGGGCGAGGGCAAGCGACCGCTTAAAAGCCTGTCCGATCTTCTCAAAGGCAAGCAGGGACGTTTTCGCCAGAACCTGCTTGGCAAACGCGTCGACTATTCCGGCCGCAGCGTGATCGTGGTCGGTCCGGAGCTCAAGATCCACCAATGCGGGCTTCCCAAGATGATGGCGCTTGAGCTGTTTAAACCCTTTGTCATTCAAAAGCTAGAGGAAAAGGGGTTTGTCCAGACGGTAAAAAGCGCGAAGAAGTTCGTGGAAAAGGAACGCACCGAGGTGTGGGACATCCTCGAAGAGGTGATCAAGGACCATCCGGTGCTTCTCAACCGGGCGCCGACTCTTCACCGCCTCGGCATTCAGGCTTTTTTCCCCGTCCTTATCGAAGGCAAGGCGATCCGCCTGCATCCGCTTGTGTGTACCGCGTTCAATGCCGACTTTGACGGTGACCAGATGGCGGTCCATGTGCCCCTTTCCTTTGAATCGCAGCTCGAATGCAGACTGCTCATGCTATCGGCGAACAACCTGCTCTCTCCCGCATCCGGCCATCCGGTCATGACGCCGACGCAGGATATCGTGCTTGGACTCTACTACCTGACCAAAATGGCGCTGGGCAAGAAGGGCGAGGGAAGGGCCTTCTGCGGTCCGGATGAGGTGCTGGTTGCGTTGGCCGACAAACAGATCGATATTCACGCAAAAATAAAGGTGCGGATTGCGGGCGAGGTTCTTGAAACGACGCCCGGGAGAATTGTTTTCAACACCGTTATTCCCCCGGAAATTTCTTTTTGCAACGACCTCATGAACAAGAAACGGATTTCAGCCATGGTGCATGAAGTGTACAAACGCAGGGGGACCAAGGAGACCTGCGCATTTCTGGATGATGTCAAGACCCTCGGCTATGAGTACGCCACCCTTGCAGGCATCACCTTCGGCGCCGATGACCTGGTGGTACCCGAGGAAAAGAACGTGATTGTCGGCAAGACGCTTGACGAAGTAAACCGCATCCGGAAACAGTATGACCGCGGTATCATCACCGAAGGCGAACGGTACAATAAGATCATCGACCTGTGGACTCATACCACCAATACCGTGGCCGATCTCATGCACGATCATCTCGCGCGTGACAAGGATGGGTTCAACCCGGTGTACATCATGATGGACTCACAGGCCCGCGGCAGCAAAGACCAGATCAAACAGCTTGCCGGCATGCGCGGTCTGATGCAGAAGCCGCAGAAGAAAATCACCGGTGCGGTGGGTGAGATCATCGAAAATCCGATCATATCCAATTTTAAGGACGGTCTCACGGTACTCGAATATTTTATCTCCACGCACGGCGCCCGCAAGGGCTTGGCCGATACGGCGCTTAAGACCGCCGATGCGGGATACCTTACCCGCCGCTTGGTCGATGTGGTCCAGGATCTTGTCATTTCAGAGGAAGACTGCGGCACCTCAAAAGGCATTGAAATCACGGCGCTGACCGAAGGCGATGAGGTGATGGAACCGCTTTCCGCTCGTCTGCTCGGCCGGGTGACCCAGGAAGATGTCTATGATCCGGTTACGGAGGAGCTTATCTGTCCCATCAATACGCTTCTTGACGAGAACCTGTCGAGGAAAATTGAGGAGAGCGGTATCGAATCGGTCATGATACGGTCGGTGTTGACCTGCGACTCCATGCAGGGAGTGTGTCGACGCTGTTACGGACGAAACCTCGCCACCGGCAAGATCGTCGATATCGGCGAAGCGGTCGGCATCATCGCGGCCCAGAGTATCGGCGAACCCGGCACCCAGCTTACGCTCCGGACGTTTCATATCGGCGGCACCGCGTCCCGTCTCATCGCCCAATCAAAGGAGACAAGCAAGATCGACGCTATTGTCAAGCTTGAAAACACAGAAATGGTCGAGCACAGGGACGGTCGGGTGGTCATGAACCGCAGCGGCGAACTCGCGCTCCTTGACTTTGAAGAGCGTGAACGTTACCGCTTCCCGGTTCCCTACGGCTCGCATTTGAGTGTGGCTGACGGACAGAAAATAACCAAGGGTACGGCGCTTTTTGAATGGGACCCGTATAACAACGTCATTCTGTCGAACAAGGCCGGTACCGTTCTGTTCACGGATATCGTCGACGGCGAAACCCTGCGTGAAATCTATGACGATCGGTCCGGCATTACGAACCTCGTGGTCATGGAGCACCGCGAGCGCAAATTGCATCCCCACATTCAGATTCTTGACACTTCGGGCAAGCGCGTTGCCAATATCGCCGTGCCGACCGGCGCATATCTGCAGGTCCGCAAGGGTGGCAAGGTGGTCGAGGGCGATATTCTGGTGAAAATGCCGCGCGAATCCTCGAAGAGCCGTGATATCACGGGCGGTCTGCCGCGGGTTGCCGAGTTGTTTGAGGCGCGCAAGCCCAAGGACACCGCCATTGTGACGGAAATCGACGGCATCGTCCAGCTCGGCGATACCGAACGGGGCCATCGGCGTATTACCATCAAGGACGACCAGGGAGGAGAGACCAAAGACTATCTGGTTCCGCTCTCCAAACACCTGCGTGTGCATGACGGCGACAGGGTCAAAGCGGGCGACCGGCTTTCAGAAGGCTCAATCGATCCGCATGATGTGCTAAAAATCATGGGTGAAAACGCGGTACAGGGTTATCTCCTTGACGAAATCCAAGCCGTGTACCGGCTGCAAGGGGTGACCATCAATGACAAGCATATCGAGGTGATTGTGGCGCAGATGCTCCGCAAGGTCAGGATTGAAAAGGCCGGCGATACCGATTTTCTCGAGGGTGACGACATCGATAAAAGGCGGCTGCGTGAAGCGAACGAACGCGTAATAGCAGAAGGCGGCGAGCCCGCGACCTTCAAACCCATGCTTCTCGGTATCACCAAGGCGTCGGTGACCACCGAATCATTCCTTTCTGCAGCGTCTTTCCAAGAGACAACCAAAGTGCTTTCCAAGGCCGCAGTGGAAGGAAAAACCGATAACCTCAACGGTCTTAAGGAAAACCTGATTATGGGCAACCTGATCCCGGCAGGTACCGGTTCACGGATGTATCGTCATCTCAAGGTAAAAGACCTGGAGACAGATGCGACTCCTATTGAAAAGAGCGAGACCAGCGAGGACTTTATCGAATTGGGCGAAGGCCTGTAAGGCAGTGCCGGGTATGGAAAAACGAACCCCCGCGGGCGTTGCCGGGCAGGGGGTGCAGGCCGCTGAAACGGGCCGTTTTCCGGTGAATGTACCGGTATGACGTTAAAGTATTTGATTATAACCGTTTGATTAATTATTTTTGGAGACTGTCTTTTTGGAGGATTACGAGTGCCGACGATTCATCAACTTATCCGCAAAGGGCGAAAGCTTCTGAAAAACCGCAGCAAGGCGGGTGCGCTGCAGTCTTGTCCCCAGCGGCGCGGCGTATGCACGCGGGTGTTTACGACGACGCCGAAAAAGCCGAATTCCGCGCTGCGCAAGGTCGCGCGCGTCAGGTTGACTAATCATATTGAAGTCAACGCGTACATTCCGGGCGAGGGCCATAACCTCCAGGAACACTCCATCGTCATGATCAGGGGCGGTCGTGTCAAGGACGTGCCCGGGGTACGGTATCATATTATCCGTGGAGCGCTCGATACGCAGGGGGTCGCCGACCGCAAACAGAGCCGTTCAAAATACGGTGTTAAAAGGCCCAAGAGGTAGGATGCAATAATGTCTAGACGACGAAAAGCAAAAAAGAAGAATTTTGCGCCGGATCCGAATTTCAAGAGCCCGCTGGTGACCCAGTTCGTGAACAATATCATCAGGCGGGGAAAGCGGCGTTTGTCGGAACGGTTGTTTTATGATGCGCTTGCTATTATAAACGCGCGATCGGGCGGCCAGGATGCCATAACCATTTTCAAGAAGGCCGTCGACAACGTGAAGCCGGTGCTCGAGGTAAAGTCCCGGCGCATCGGCGGCGCCAACTATCAAGTGCCCATCGAGGTGCCGGCGGAACGGAGGATTTCGCTCGCCATCCGCTGGCTCATCACGTATGCAAAGGAGCGGTCGGAAAAAAGTATGGCGGAAAAGCTTGCAAACGAGTTCATGCAGGCGGCAAAAAATGAAGGCGGCGCCATACGTAAAAAAATCGATACGCACAAAATGGCGGAAGCGAACAAGGCATTCGCGCATTTCCGCTGGTAAGTTGTTCTTTGACGTGTTCAGGATACCGGTTATCGGGCGGCATCGAAGGGTATGGGAAAAGATGCAAAAGAGGGAAGGGACAACCGTGAAGCGGTCCCGCTCCATAACGTCAGAAATATCGGTATCATGGCCCATATCGACGCGGGCAAGACCACCACGACCGAGCGGATTCTTTTTTACAGCGGGGTGGTGCACCGGATGGGCGAAGTCCATGACGGCAACACGGTCATGGACTGGATGGTGCAGGAACGCGAGCGTGGAATAACCATCACGTCGGCCGCGATCACCTGCCAGTGGTACGATCATAGAATCAACATTATCGATACACCCGGTCATGTTGATTTCACCATAGAAGTAGAACGTTCTTTGAGAGTCCTGGATGGCGCAGTAGCCATATTCGATTCGGTAGGAGGCGTAGAACCTCAGTCGGAA
>JAFGDP010000072.1 GCA_016932075.1 Chitinispirillaceae bacterium
AACAGAGGGGCTGAAAGACATGGCGCGGCTCTGCCTTGACAAGGCATGCTACGCCAGGGAGCGCATCGGAAAAATACCAGAAGTCAAAGTTGCGGAAACGCCGCCGACGTTCAACGAGTTCGCCGTCGAACTGCCTATTGACGCAAGCACATGCGTGGAGCGCATGGTCGAACTCGGTTTCGCTCCCGGCTTACCGCTCGGCCGCTGGTATGCCGGCATGGAGAACCATCTCCTTGTCGCTGCCACGGAAAAGCGCACTAAAGACGAGATCGACCGGTTCGCCGAAGCACTGGGGGCGGCCGTATGTCGCTGATATTCGAAAAATCAGTAGCCGGCCGGCGCGGCGTATCGCTTCCTGAAAGCGATGTCCCGGGAAAGAATGAACTCCCGGGAAAATACCGGCGGGCGGATGACGCCAGACTCTGCGAGCTGTCCGAGCTTGACGTGGTGCGCCACTTCACCGCGCTCTCGCGGAAAAATTTCGGCGTTGACACCGGCTTTTACCCCCTGGGCTCCTGCACCATGAAGTACAACCCCAAGATCACGGAAAAGATCGCAGGCTTGCCGGGGTTTTCACGGCTCCATCCGCTTCTGCCCCAGCTGCGGCGAGGCGAAATCTGCACACAGGGCGCGCTCGCCGTAATTTACGAACTGGAAAAGATACTCTGCGAAATCCTCGGCATGGACGCGTTCACCTGCCAGCCTATGGCCGGCGCCAACGGCGAACTGACCGGCATGATGCTCATCGCCGCTTACCACCGCGACCGGAGAAACCGCAGGACCGAAATCCTGATCCCCGACGAGGCCCACGGCACGAACCCGGCGAGCGCCGCCATCGCCGGCTTTACGGTGAAGTCGGTGCCGACCGATACGGCCACCGGCATGCTCGACATCGCGGCCCTTGAATCCATGATCTGCGAGAAGACCGCGGGCATCATGATGACCAATCCTAACACGCTGGGCCTGTTCAACCCTCAGATCGAAAAAATTGCGGCGCTCGCCCACCGGTATGACGCGCAGCTCTACTACGACGGCGCCAACCTGAACGCCATTCTCGGAAAATTCCGGCCCGGCGACGCGCACTTCGACGTGGTGCATGTTAACCTGCACAAGACCTTTGCCACTCCGCACGGCGGCGGCGGCCCCGGGGCCGGACCCGTGGGAGTCAGAAAACACTTGGAACCGTTCCTGCCGGCATCACGGATCGCCAAACGGGCCGACGGCACCTATGCTCTCGATGATAATTTTCCTAAGTCAATCGGCTTCATAGCGCCCTTCTACGGCAACTTTGCCGTGTGCCTTAAAGCGTACGCCTATATTCTGATGCTGGGAGCCGAAGGTCTCGCCGAGGTCAGCGAAAACGCCGTGCTCAATGCCAATTACCTCATGCACTCCCTTAAAGAGGACTATGACGTGCCGTATTTGAAGACCTGCATGCACGAGTGCGTGCTGAGCGCGAAAAAGCAGGCCGACGCCGGCGTCCACGCCATAGACATCGCCAAGGCGCTCATCGACGCGGGATTCCATCCGCCGACCGTCTATTTCCCGCTCATCGTCAAAGAGGCGATGATGATCGAGCCTACCGAAACCGAGTCCAGGGAGACCCTTGACGCTTTCATCTGCGCCATGAAAAAAATCGCCGCGGACGCGAAAGCGAACCCGGATGTACTCCGTTCCGCGCCGCGCACCACGCCGGTCGGCAGGCTCGACGAGACAAAGGCCGCCCGGGACATGGACGTCTGTTTCAAAGGGCAGGTGCCTTTGATTTCCTGATTGAGAGAGGATTCTTGTATACTTTAAAGGTAATTTATTGTATATTTATCCTGTTGTCACCAAGGAGTGAATCATGCGCCTGAGCAGAGCTTTACTGATGTGCGCGCTGGCAACGGCGGTCGTGTGGGCCGCGGACGCCAAGAAATATGTCCAGCCGAAAGAGAACAATGTCGGCATCTATAAAAACAATGTCCGCCAGGTCTATGAAAAGCCCCTCTTCCAGGTGGGAACCGAAGACCGGCTGCTGATCCTTGAGACCAAGGGCGACCACTACCGGGTGCAGAGCGTGGAGGGCGGCAGCGGATGGGTGGAGAAACGGCTCGTGGTCTCGATCGGCAAGAGCAAGACCTTCGTGTTCGACAACGCGGAAGTGGTGGGCTACCTCGACAACCCCACCCCGGTGTATATCCTTGACAGCGACGACCCGAACGCGGAGCGCATCTACCTTGACCGGTCGTTCAAGGAAGCCCTGAGGGACAATACCGACAAAGAGACGGCCGAGCGGCAGGTGACTGCAAGGTAATCTGGATATCGACATTCACCCAACGGAAAGAAGACCGGGTGCGTTTCTTTCCGTTTTTTATACGCCATCCATACGTATCCAAGGAGTTTTTTTCTATGAAGCGCAGATGTTCCGTTCTCGCCGTCGTTGTCGCCTGTGCGTTCTCTCTTGTCTGCAGCCAGAACAGTAAAGCCGAGCAGGGCAGTAAAGCCGGCAAGTCCGGCAGCGTCAGCCAGCCGGTCGCGACCGACATGGGTGAGTTCTCGGCCACCATCACCAAGACCGTGGCCGGCAAGGCCATCACAGGAAAGACGTTCATCAGCAAAGACAAGATCCGCGACGAAAGCAAGACCGGGGAGAAGGTCGGCGCCACGATCATCCGCCTGGACAAAAAAGTCACGTGGATCCTCATGGAAAACAACCAGTACATGGAGATGGCGGGCTCGGCCGAGGCGGCAAAGTCGGACCTCAGGGCCATGCAGAAGGAGTACGAGCAGAAGTTCGAGGTCAAGAAGCTCGGCAAAGAGAAAATCAACGGCTACGTGTGCGAGAAGACGCAGTATACGGACAAAGAGGGCAAATTCGGCACGACCACCATATGGTTGTCGCCCAAGCTCAACTACATGGTAAAGATGGAGAGCGTGATGGACGGCAAGGTCATCTCCGCCATGGAGCTTTCGGATATCAAGGAAGGCAGACTGTCCGCCTCTCTGTTCGAGGTGCCTGCCGGCTACACCCTGTTCGACCCCATGAGCCAGGTCCCGCCGGAGATGCGGGGCATGATGAAGGGGATGATGAAAGGGATGATTCCGGGCGGCATGCCGAAAACAACCGGGAGCGAAGACGGGGAAGAGGAGTAAACGGCTCGGATCTTCAACCTTTTGCTTTTTCTCATACCTCTCTGCCTGAATCGGTGTATATACCTCACGCCAAGGCGGTATGTTGTTGTCAAACCAGAAGGCGCGTTCTCCAGGTTGCCATAAATAAATCTTCGAGTAATATTCCCTGTTTACGTTGTCCTTTTTATTAAAATCTCGGCGTCAGCATTCCGCTCGTCCTCACGATTCCGCTTGTATCAACGCTCATTACCGGCGCTCCAGCGGTGTTCCACCAGACAAGACATCCATTCAGGTTTCCGGAAGTGTTGAGCCACTTGTTTGAATTCGCAAGGTACTGCTTGCACCGCAGTTTCCCTGCCGTTGAAAGCGAGGCCTTGGTCCCGAACCTGAATCCAGACTGAGCCGTATCAGCTGAAACCGTGTCTTGGATTTTAAAATCCTCCCCTGTTACCGTACTCATCATCCGCATGGTGTCAGAATAGATAAACACAAACGGCGAGACGGGCCGGTACATAAGCGGGTAATAATCAACGCCCTCATGAGGAAGACTGGTTTCTCCAACGCTGTCGGCGTCCGTGTCCTGGCCGCCGTAATTGTTCCAGAAGTTACCTTTGCCATCGTAGTCCCAATACACTCCCGAAGGGGCTGATAGAGAATAGGATGGGCCGTTGAAATTGTTGCTGCGGATGACGCCACTAACGGTCCAGGCCCCAAGATTAATCGAAACTCCGGCCTAACTTGTCCATACATTACTGTCAAGTGTCAAGTAATTCGCATTACCATAAACACTGTTCTGGGAGATAGTTTTCAGGAAGTTGCGTCCGATAAGCGGGCTGGTACCCCCGTCCAAGGTTATTCCGTTACCGGTGATCCGGTCGAACAGATTTCGAGAAACGCGGTCGCCGCCCATGTATCCTGAAATTTTTATCCCGCAATCAAGAAACTTGTTTTCGCTTATCAGAGACTCGCCCGGGGAGACATAGTGGATATTATAAGCGGTACAACCGGAGAACACATTGCCGATAATCTGGCACTGGTACCCTGACACGATTCCGGTATCACAGTTTTTGATGCTGTTGCCGCAAATCGAAGCATCATCTTCGTTTATCGTAATACCTCTTACAGCGGTGTCACCTCCGTTAATGGTGAATCCCGTAATGACGAATCTGGTGGCTCCGGAATTGACCGTCACCGTGCCGTTGATGGTTGTGACATCCCTGTTCTGGCCCACGAGCGTGAGGTTGCTTTTATTGATAGTTAGGTTTTCGTTATACGTGCCTGGATATACATAAACAACCCAATCGCTTAATGCTGCTGTGACAGCCTGGGAAATGGAGGAATAATTCGGCGGAGCGTCTGGCAGCACCCCACCCGATTGATTGACAGTACAATTGATGACGCCGACCGTGGCCCATGCCTGCGCTACTATGCCTGCATCATAGCCGTGACTTCTTGCTGTTTCGATCCAAGCATCGCGACAGTCGAAGTAGGTAGCGTTGGACAGAAGAACTCCATCAAATTGAGCGCCCCAGGCGATGTATCGCGCGACATCAATCCCCAAGCCTCGGAACGGGCCGAATGGAAAATTCGGTTTGTTCGTACCGATATCGTTCTTCGATGCAGAGGTCACCCCTTCGGACATGAGGTAGAAGGCATGGGAGCCGACTGTGGAGTTGTAATGTTCCTCGTTATTTGTTCTCCAGGCAGTACCTTTATAAAAAGAAGGATGGAAAGAGCCATCGCCATCGTTTTCAATACCCATTGTTAGCGGTTCTCGCATATTGCGAAACCAAGACCGTGTTTGACTAGCGCCAAACCTTGCCAAATCTTCACCTATTAGCCAATCCGATTCTGCCTGTGCAGAATGCGGTGAAACAGAGTAATGGTCTCGGCCGTCATGTTGATAATAAGATTCAATGCAAGTGCCAAGTATATCCGAATACATTTCACCTAATGCATATCCCGAATCAGTATTAAAATCAGAATGATATTGAGTCAATGCGTGACCGAATTCATGAGCAATAACATCAAGAATCACGAAGTCAAATACAGAATCAACACCAGTATACCAAGTACCACCGCAAGTCAATTCAATTGAATTTCCGTTCCAACATGTCCACCAAGGGGTAGACCAGCGTACATACCAGCAGGTACACATTGCGCCGTTTCCATCAAAGCTATTAAGACTTAGAATGTTCTCGGTATAGTCTTGAATTTTTGAGATATTCCGTGCGATTGTCATGGCTATTCGGTTACTAGTATCCCAGTAACTCGTATCATTATGAAAGGTACGAGGGAGAAAAATTGTGAGTGTATCAGCAACCTGCCAGTGTTCTGAATTGTTAAATAAATACCAATTACCATCAGTATTAGAGTGCCACCCGTTTACGGTCACCTGCTCTCCTACCGTATCTTCCTCAAACGCAACGATATTGCCGGTGATTTGAGAGGTTGAACCATTATTTGGATATCCTGGTGGAGGATTCAGGAACCTTGCACTTGTCCGTTTTTCAAGCACTTCCGCATTATCTGCGTCAACAACGATTGTCCACCACCCGGGTACACCTTTTTCGCGTAACTTGACAAGATATACAAGCCTTTCGTCAATAAATGCCAGCTCCGGGGTTCCATCAACGGTAGACACGTCTTCGGTCGCGGTTTTACTTGCATGTATGGCCTGATCAATCTCTATGTTGGGAATAACAGAGAGGTTCTGCTCAGCCATGTATTGGCCGGTTATTTTGTAAAGTGTACAGTTTTTGTTAAAATGAAGCGCGACTTTTGCGACTTCTACGCGGATCCCGTTCGGATACTGAGGGATTGCAATATTGATATACTGAGCGGTTATGATATGGAGCTGACCCACTTCATCTATGTGCTTGTCAACGAGCCTGAAAGCCGTTTTGCTCAGTCCGTGATTCGTATTGAAAACCCCAAGAGCTCTGACGATAAATTCGTTTGTTTCCTTTGATGATGCCTGTTTTGAATACATAATTGCCTGATTGATGGTTTCCCTGGCCAGCAAGTCACGGAAACGAGTTTTGTCAAAGGTGTATTCAGCATTGACAAGGCCGGACTTATGGTTGAGTCTAGAAAAGCCAGCGAGCTTCCGGGCAGGGCTATCATTACTTGCCGTTATTGCATAGCTTGAGACAACGATGGTATCAATTAACAATAAAATTGAAAAAAGCATTCGACCGTAATGTCTGTATTTTGTGTAGAGCATACGTTTTCTCCTGAAAATTAATTTGTTATAAATATTTTTGCTGAATATTCTTCAGGCACAATATTAATAGTATGATCAGGATACGGGTAAAGATATATAAATTTGAAACGATGATTTAAAATGGTTGTATCTTCGGAAAATCCGTTTTCGCAAATCTTAAGTATAAAAGATTCGTTCTTATTATTATAGCTAAAGGTCGTCCAGATTAGTGCCCATCCAACAGTCATACAATTATAACCGGATGGACATCTGCCTTCTACAAGAGAATCAAACGAAAGCCATAAATTTTCTTCCAGATTAAAAAGCGTGTCGTGATACGCTATTGTCAGGGTATCGTTCAATCGGAGGGTTGGCGGCGGATTGACGCCCCAATCCCAGCAATTGAGCATGATAATCGCGAGTGCGCCGGTAATAATCAAAGCCCCTGTTTTCGATAGTTTCATAGGTGACCTCCTGGAGAATAGCGAACCTACTTAAAAATACGCACCGGTTAATATCATTATTGACTTTTTAGAGCCCCAGCATCTTTAATTTTTATAAGTCCTTTGAGCCCGTTAATCTGTTTCTGCTGGTTCTCCAGCCTTTTGTTCTGCTCAATGGCGTATATGGTTAGTTCCTCCACCTTCCTGAGCAAGGTCATATTCATTTCCGCAAGGTCCAGCCCGTCTTTCTTTATCTCAGAGGCGCTCGGAACATCAGGCAGGTGCTTTTTCAGGGCAATATGCTTTTCCACTTCTCTGAGACTCGGTAGCTCGTACCCCTTCTCAAACACATAGTCCGGAGCATTCAGCATCCAGCCGTTGATCTTTACCGCAGCGCATTTAACCGTGTCGCCTTTAATGTTGCCGTTGACGTCCAGCTTTTCCGATGGCGCAGTATCGCCGATGCCTACCTTGCCCGCCCCCGTAATTCTCATCCGTTCTCCAACGGGCGGATAATTATTCAAATCCGCAGTATAAAAAACGAGCGCGGTTATTCCAGCATACCAGTTATCCCCATAGAGAGATGCTATACCAGCATATTTGTTTTGATTGGTTGACCCATACCCATATGCGAATTTTATTCCATGTCCCTTCCCCAGCGTTGCCTGCGGCTCATCGGAATTCCGAATGATTAAGTCCCATGATATGCTGCCCTGCAATGGCACAGCGACCTCACATTTGCCGCCTGGATTTGTTGTTCCGATGCCTACGCTATCAGTGTTATCCGAAAGAATAGCATAGTTTCCGCTGGAATTCCACTGCGCAAACGCCGACACGCACAGCGCCGTTGTCGCAATCACCACGGCATTCCGTACTAAATAACCCTTCCTTTGACGCACCATACTGCACCTCCGTATTGTTAGATGTGGTGGGGCATGCAAACGTTTAAACCGTTTAATGTTTGCAAATTACGATTAATAAACATTCCACTTAAACATCATGAAGAATGACATCTTGCCGGGAGACGGATGTCGGCTCTGGCTGGACGCTCAAACGATGATCTTCAGGAAGTCTCTTCTAATTTCTCCCGGCGGAGAAACAGCCTTTTGTTAAGCTTGAAAGCAATATATATTAACGAATACCCCCCCCCGCAAGTGCTGTGCCAAGAAAATGTTACCGGCAGGTAACATCACTTATTATTTATAAAAGCAGGGCTTAATCGCGGAGAAACGCGATACTTTAAGGCTGTATCCGGAAATGTGCTTTAATATGAGAACTTAAGGTTGCAGTATACCACAGTAAAGTTTGGAATGATTGACAGTACGTCCCGCACAAAATATTTTTCCGGCGGCCTTTAACTGCGTAACGGAGGAACGATGTCGAAAACATGCGCCATCTGCGGAAAACACCCGCAGTCGGGAAAGACGATCTCTCACGCCCACAACGTGAACCCGCGTCTTTTTTATCCCAACCTGCGGACCATCCGCCGCGTGGTGAACGGCACGCCTGAGCGCATCAAGATCTGCATGAAGTGCCTCAAGGCCATGGCAAAGGCCTGACCTCTTTCGCGCTTCGACACGTTTCACTTCACGTACCGTTCAGGGTGAATCGCCCGCGCCATATCCTCGAGAAGAATTATAAAACGGGGGCCGGGTATCACCGCGTAGTCCTGCTCAAAAAGATACACCCTCCCGTTCTGTATCGCCTCGACGCCGTTGAGCTTGTTCCACTGCGCCAGCGCCTTTCCCCGCGCCTCTTTTCTGCCGTCAGGACAGGGAACCAGGTCAATGATCACCTGCGGGTTCATCTGCAGTATGCCTTCGGCTGATACTGCGGGATAGGCCGCCGCGCCCGCATAGGCGTTCACGCCGCCCGCGATGGCGATCATCTCGTCGTAGCAGGTGTTCTTCCCTGCGATATAGACGCTGCTGAGAGCGTCCGTGGTGCGGTCCACCGAGACCATCACCCTCGGAGGGCAGGCCCCCGTTGCCGCGTTTCTGATCCGCTCCATCCGCGCGCTGATGCCGCCCGCCAGATTGCGCGCCTGCTCGAGGGCGCCGCAGGCGTTCCCAATTGTCATTATAGAGGCGATTATCCCCTCGATGCGGGCATGGTCGACCGTCAGCGCGGCAAGCCCCAGGTGCCGCAGGCGCTCCGCTGCCTCCGCATGGACCGTGAGCATGATCGTGAGGTCCGGCCGCAGCCGCACGATCCCCTCGTAGTTCGGGTCTACGTAGCCTCCCACCCGGGCCTTTGTTTCCGCCTCGGGAGGGTACCGGCAGTAGCGGGTGACGCCGACCACCCTGTCGCCGAGGCCGAGTTCAAAGAGGATCTCGGTCGCCGAAGGCGCGAGTGAGACGATGCGCTGCGGAAGACGGCTGCTGCCGATTCCAGCTTTGACCGCATCCCCGGTCCCCGCTGCCGGCCAGACGCTGCATGCGATGGTCAGAAAACCTATAATAAAAAAAGAACGGCGTTTCATGAAAAACCCCTAAAAGCCTACCTTCAGGCCCAGACGGTGCTCCCTCCTGGGGAGAGGATATCCGAAGGACACCATCCGGTCCTGGTTCGTGATGTTGAGGGCGTCGTACACCAGTCTGAGCCCGCCGTTGTCTCCGCCCAAGCGCACGAGCAGGACGCCCAGATTGACGTCTGCGGTAACCGCCGGCAGAAGCACCTGAGTATTCGCCTCGTCAACGTACTGTTCACTCGAATACCTGAGCGCAAATCCAGCCGTCAAACGCCGCACTGCAAACCCGTTTGTAAATGTCGCCATATAGCGTGGCCGGTAGGCCAGAACGGTGTTCGTCCGGCTGTTGCGGACATCGTTATAGACGAAATCAAACGCCGCATCATAGCAATCCGAAAACCTTATCTGCGATTTGAATCTGAAACCGGCGATGGATGCTTTGTCCAGGTTCTGCGGCGTCCAGAAATCGTCAGGAACGATCATGTCGTCGAGGCGCATCGAATAAACCGCGACCCGGTTGGTGATGCGTGTCCTTCCGGCGCCGGTGCGGATCTGGATGCCGCCGTCCATATCGACACTTCTCTCCTTTTTAAGATCAGGGTTTCCCATGCCATAGGGCCAGTAGAGCTCTAAAAAAGTCGGGCTCCGGTAGGAGCTGCCGATAGTGGCGAACAACGAAGGTTCGACCCCCTGCAGCGGCGGCAGTGAGGCCATGAATCCGCAGCGGCCGTTGAGCGCGCCTTTGAACTGCGAGGAGTAGTCGAACCTCACCGCAGGCATAATCTGCACGTCGATGCCGGCAAAC
>JAFGDP010000073.1 GCA_016932075.1 Chitinispirillaceae bacterium
GCCTTGATCTGCGCCTTGCCACCGACACGGGATACGGAAAGCCCGGTGTTGACGGCTGGGCGTATACCCGAGAAAAACAACCCGCGTTCAAGAAAAATCTGACCGTCGGTAATGGAAATCACGTTTGTCGGGATATAGGCGGATATGTCGCCCGCCTGGGTTTCGATAATCGGAAGGGCGGTCAATGATCCGCCTCCATGCTGTTCCGACAACTTGCATGCTCGTTCCAGCAGCCGCGAGTGGAGGTAGAAAACGTCACCGGGATACGCTTCGCGGCCCGGCGGGCGGCGCAGAAGGAGTGAAAGCTGCCGGTACGCCTGTGCGTGGCGGGTAAGGTCGTCATAGACCACGAGCACATCCTTGCCGTGCCACATGAACTCTTCACCCATGGCACAGCCAGAGTACGGCGCAATGTATTGAAGCGGTGCAGGATCGCTCGCGGTTGCAGAAACAACAATGGTATACTCGATGGCGCCGAAACGGGCGAAGATATCAACGATCTGCGCGACCGTAGACTGTTTCTGGCCGATCGCGACATAAATGCATATGGGGCGCTTGGCTTCTTTTTTCTGGTTAATGATGGCATCGACCACAATGGCGGTCTTTCCGATCTGCCGGTCGCCGATAATGAGTTCGCGCTGGCCCCGGCCGATGGGGATCATCGAATCGATCGATTTGATGCCTGTCTGCAACGGCTGGTTGACCGGCTGCCGCTCCATGACCCCCGGTGCTATCACTTCGATAGGCCGTGAGGTGGTGGACTTGATTTCGCCTTTGCCATCGAGCGGTTCACCGAGCGGATTAACCACGCGGCCGAGCAGCGCATTTCCGGTCGGTACCGACATCACGCGACCGGTCCGGCTCACTTCGTCACCCTCCTTGATTTTTACCGCCTCGCCGAGAAGAATGCAGCCGACACTTTCGTTTTCCAAATTGAGCACCATACCGTACACGTCATGCGGAAAGCTTACGAGCTCGCCGTATACTGCTTTGTCAAGGCCATAGACCCGCGCAATACCGTCACCGACCTGCATGACATACCCCGTCTCCCGCAGGTCAAGCTTTGAGGCGTAATTTTTCAGCGTTTCGCGCAATACGCCGGTAACCTGTGACGAATCAATTGCCATGAAATACCTTCCTTATGTTGAAGATACGGTCATAAGTTCCCTACGGAGCCGGTCCAGATCGGTCTTTATTGAGTTGTCGATAATTATATCGCCGATCTTGATCAGCAGGCCCGACAGAAGGCTATTATCGACAAAAAAGCGCGCCTTGACGCCGCCCCGTGTATATGTTGTGAGTTTGTCAATGAGCACCTTCTGCATTCCATCGGAAAGCGGCCGGGCGCTTGAAATCAACACGGTGCGTATATTGCGCGCCTCATCGGCGAGAGCCTCCATTTCATCGGCGACGGCGGTAAAAAGATGGGACTGGCGACGCCTGAGAATATCGGCCACGACACGCACCACGACTGGACCGAGCGGCTTCCGCGAAAGCGCGGCAAGTCGGTCGAGCTTTTCTTCAACCGTTATGGCAGGATGATTCATAAAATTCCTGAAGTCGCCCATCGCTGCTGCGTTTGCGCCCAATTCACGGAAAAACACTTGAAGATCACCCGCCTCCTCGGACGCAACGCGCGACAATACCCGCGCGTATTCACGCGCGACGACGTCATGCATCATGACGGCCTCCGGGAAGGACCTTTCGATAGTTCCTCGAGGATCTCCTGGAATTTTCGTTCGTGAACCTTATCAGCCATCGGCTCTCGCAGCACCTTTTCGGCAACCGACATGGCAAGCCCGACGATCTCGGCCCGCATTTCATTCATGATCCGGTTGCGGTCGGCATCGAGCTGCTCACGCGCCTTTTTTTGAAGACCAGCGGCCTCTTCGTGCGCTGCCCGTACGATCTCCTCACGCATCTTGAGGCCCTCCTGCCGCGCGATTGAGATCAGTTCGGCTGATTTCTGTTCGACCTGCTCCAGTTTCGCACGGTATTCGGCCTCAAGCATGGTGATCGCCTGACGGGTGGTCTCGGCGTTCTCGAGCGTTTTCCGGATCTTTTCCTGGCGGTCGTTGATGAATTTAACCATCTGCTTCCAGCCGAATTTCCAGACTATCGCGAGCGCAATCAAAAAGGTGATCACCTGCGACAGCATGTTTTGCCAATTGATTTCCGGCATACTATTCCTCTCAGGACAAACATAAGGCGGGGCAGCCTCTTTTTGGAGCGCTTCAACCGCCGATAACCTGTTTCGCGAACGGGTTTGCGAAAATGAAAATGATCGCCAGGAAAAGCACGTAGAGCACCTGCGCTTCAATAAGGGCGAATCCCAGGAACATGTTCATCTGCAGCTTGGACTGTAGCTCAGGCTGGCGCGCGATGCCCTGCAGCGCGCTCGATATGACCAGCCCCATGCCGATACCGCACCCGCCTGCCGCGATGCCGACGCCGACGCCCGAGGCGATGAGCGAGTTACCGAAAAAGGTCGCCGCTGCCATGCCGCCGCCTGTGCTACCCGGCGCAACAGTCTCTGATGCCGCGACGACTGCCGCCCCAAGAAGCAAAAAAACCTGAACAAGCACTTTTTTATTCATGAAAACGCCTCCATAATGGGTTGCTGTTTAATTTTTCGTTTGTTTGATTCATTGTATTTCAATTCGCCTGCCTGCGCTGCTGCTACGGCAGGCAGGCATTCTTCATTCTGCAATTTTAATGTTCCTCCATATGAACGGCGCCGGCGATGTACGACATAGACAGCACCATGAATACCAATGCCTGTATATACGCGACAATGAGACCCAGCAGCATGATAGCCGGCCGCATGCCGAGCATGACGCCGGAAAAGGCCTTGTCAATGGCCGTCGGTTTAAAGAAAAAATCTATCATGAGCCAAGCCAGGATGCCGAGCAGCAGCTCCTTTGAAAAAATATTGCAGAAGAGACGAAGGCCCAGGCTGAACGGCCTCGTGAAAAACGAAATAACCTCGGTCACGGACAGCAGGAGGCCTACAGGAAGCATGTACCAGGGCAGCTTGGGCGGCTTGAACTGGTTCAGGTACTTGAGCCCGTTATGCTTGAACCCGAGGAAAATGAAATAAAAAAACACCATTATCGCGAGCCCGAATGTCAGGTTCGGATCAGAAGTGGGTGACATGAGTCCCGGAATAAATCCAACAAGGTTCCCCACCAGAATAAAAAAGAAAAGCCCGATAAAAAGCGGGTAATAATTTTTACCCTTAGGACCGATGATCTCATCGGCCATATTGCAGATAAATTCGATAAGCATCTCGAATATCACCTGGATGCCGGTGGGTATGAGCTTCGCCTTTCTGGTGACCATTATAGAAATACCGATAAGCCCTGCCCAGACCACCCATGAAAAAACAAGACTTGTCTGCAGACTGCCGAAATGCCACACAACACTTTCAAACTCCATTGCGCCGGACGACATGGTAGTTACACCTCCGGAGGTTTACACTGCGTCCGTCTCATAAGATTAAGGGAGACAAACGTCGATATCATCATTCCGATAAAGGCACCGAGTAAAACGCCGATTTGAAACATTCTTCTAGTATCAAGCCAGAAAATAACGGCACAAAAAACGCCAATCATGACCGAATACCTGATGATGACCCCAGGAATGTATCCATGGAAAAACGAAAGCTTTTTTGCCCCGGGCCGTGGAAAAAGAAAGTAGTAGAGGATGAAACCGATATAGGTAATGCCAACTCCTGCGGCTATGCCCGAGGCAAGCGGGACTGTGGGAAGCAGCACCTGCAGCGCGCCAGTGATGACGATTACCGCCAGCAGGCCCAAAAGCATCGTCATGGTCCTAGCGCCGCTGCTCATACTTTTTCTCGTCTTCCTTTGCCATTTTTATTATTTCCTTGTAGATCTGCCTGAACCCGGCAAAGGTCCCGACAAAGAACAACGCAATCGTGAATACCGGTTGGGTCCTGAGCCAATGGTCAATGAAATAGCCCAGGCCGATGCCGACAATGCTTGACAAAACAAGATTGATGCCGAGGGTCGATACCCAAATCAAATCATTTCTTCTTCTCGGTGAATGCTCTGGAACAGTTTCTTTCTTTTTTTTCATAGCGGTCCCTTGCCGGAGAAATCAGTTCGCGGCGCGGCGACCCATTGCGGTGCATACGCAGAGTAGCAATATTATAACTTCGGTAAGGTATGCTTGCAAGTGTTTTGTTTAAATGGCTAAAACGATAAATTGTTGTCCCGTCATCACTTTTCATGTATACTACTACAACATGGATACCATCCTGCCGCTGTACGTTCTGTCCGGGCTGTTCCTTGCAACAGCTAGTGCTCTCTCTATTGCTGTTGTTCGGCTGTCACGGGCCAGGAAAAAAGAATCTGGGTCCTCGTATAGATTCCACAAGCGGACCGGCACAGAATCTAAAACGCCGGAGTTGCAGGCAGTATTTGATTCCATCACCGACGATATCTGTATCATTGACCAGGGATTCCGGATACAAAATGCCAATGCGCGATATATGCAATCTGTAAAAAGGTCACTTTCAGCCGTGCGCGGCAGCAAGTGCCATGAAATGTACTTCCACCAGCAGGCGCCATGCGATCTATGCGCAGCCGCAGAAACGTTCTCGACCGGAGAGCCGGTGGTGCGAAAAAAAATAGCCCTCCGGCGCGGGGACGACGCAAAGAACCTCGAGGTCAGTTTTTATCCGATCTTCGATGCCGGGAAAAAGGTGGTGAACGTCATCGAATATATCCGCGATATGACTGATGAAACCCAGATGCTGGAGCAGCTGATACGATCGGAAAAGCTGGCCGGTATCGGCGTCATGACCACCGGTATCGCTCACGAAATGAACAACGCGCTCTCCGGCATCGCCGGTACAGCTTCGAACCTTCTCACCATGCCCGAAAAATTCGAACTGAGCGATAAGGCGATAAACAGGATCTTTTCTATTCTTGACGCTGCCACACGCGCAACGTCGGTAATGAAAAATCTGCTTCAATTTTCCCACCCCCTGCGCGAGGAAACTCGCATCATGGTAAATGTCAAGAATGTTCTTAAAAAAATCGTTACTGGCGTCTATATCCAGGAAGCGCCGGATATTGAACGTCGCATGAATTTCGATGAACTGCTGCCACCCATCAAAGCTGACCACTCCAAAATCGAACTCGTGCTTATGAATGTCGTTTCCAACGCCATACGCTCCATTCAGGAGAAAAAAAGCCGCTCGGCCAAGGAAGGAACGGCATACAAAGGTCTGCTGATCGTTTCAGCTCGCCTCCAGCACGACATGGTGCTTGTTACCGTCACCGACAACGGCGTTGGCATACCGGAAAATATCCGTTCGAAAATTTTTGACCCTTTTTTCAGCACCTGGCCCATCAGCAAAGGAACTGGCCTTGGCCTGAGCACGGCGCTGCATATCGTAGAGGAGCATGGCGGCCGAATTTTTTTCGAATCCATTGACGACCTTACCACGTTCTCGATTCTTCTGCCCATCAATCGAAGAAGGACGATAGATTTTACCGCACATAAAAAAGACAACGGTACAGGCCGTTTCCAGCAGTAACGTTGCATTCCATTGCCATGTATGGGATAATTTTTTCGTGGGAGAGTGGACTTTGGCAACAGGATTATTCTTTGCACAGAAAATAGTGCGGTAATGTCTCATGAGTATACCGTGCTGCAAGGGAACAGACCGCGATGTCTTCAATTCTTATCGTCGATGACGAATATACGATCAGGATGATGCTTTCCGACTTCCTCGAGAACCGCTACGAGGTGGTGAGTGCGGAAAACGCGGAACAGGCGCTTTTCCAGCTTTCGAAACAACCGTTCAATCTTGTTATTTCTGATATCAACATGCCGGGCATGAGCGGCATCGAGCTGCTCCGTATCATCAGGAAACAGTACCAGGGTATCAAGACCGCCCTTATTACCGCTTACAACACTGACGAATACATCAAGATGATTAAACAGGATGGCATTTCCAATATTATCCCCAAGACCATCCCCTTCAATTTTACCGAGCTCGACGCTATAGTAAGCGGGCTCGTCTCGGGCGCCATCTTCGGTCTGGAGCGCTATCTTCTGCCCATGCATACCATACTCTCCTCACAACGCATCACCTCCAGCGCCGAAGCGCGGGAAGCACGCGAGCAGACCGCCATATTGTTTGCGCGAAAGTTCGGGACGGCGGGCGACATGAAGCTTGTGCTTGACGAAATAATAACAAATGCTATTTACCACGCCCCCGCAACGGAAAACGGTGGAAGGAAATACCCGGTATTTACCGATATCACACTGCAACCCGACGAACACATCGAACTCACCTGCGGTTATGATCATGAAAAATATGGGGTTTCTGTTGTGGATCGTAAAGGGAGGCTTCGGAAAGAAACCGTACTGTCAAAAATAGAACGCCAGATTTCCGGCCGCGGCATTCTCGACGACTCTGGCCGCGGTATCCATATGTCCCGCGTCTTCGCCGACCGCATGATTATCAATATCGATCCCGGCAAGATGACCGAGGTAATTGTCATGAATTATTTCTCCCCCACCTTCCGGGGGTACAAACCTCTTTACATTAACGAACTCTGATTCTTTCAACACGGCTACCATCGCGATTTTGCAACCGTTCATCCGGCAGGATCCGGGGCGTTCCCGTCGCAACCGCCCTCTCTTCTCAATCCGCCGGCGGTGTGAATAGCGCGCACCGGCCGCAGCGTTACAGAAGAACCTCCCCTCTCCGCCCCTCTAAATTAATCCTCATGCACCTCCGGCGGCTAGTATTTTTTACGCATGACGAGCAGGCGCGGACGTAAACTTAAACTTCAGGGGTTCAACAACCTGACGAAATCCCTGAGCTTTAACATATACGACATTTGCTATGCCCGTTCAAAGGCCTCGCAGATCGATTACCTCGAATATATTGACGACATGTACAATTCAGAAAAACTGCGAAGCTTGCTCGAAGACGTAACCGACATCATCCAGGCGCAGGTGGTCAATATCTCCACGCAGGATTACTATCCGCGCGGCGCCAGCGTCACGGTCTTAATCAACGAGGGGCACCTGGCCCTTGGCATGGCGGGCGGGGACTATGTTGCACATCTTGACAAAAGCCATATCACTGCGCACACCTATCCGGAAACCAATACGCGCACCGGCATCTCGACCTTCCGGGCCGATATCGACGTGGCGACCTGCGGTACGATTTCTCCACTGCGCGCGCTCGACTTTCTCATCCACAGTTTCGATTCCGATATTGTGCTCATGGACTACCGTGTCCGCGGTTTTACACGGGACGTTACTGGTCGTAAAGTATATATTGACCATGACATTACGTCGATCCAGGATTATATCGACGACAGCATACTTAAAAAGTATAACGCCTATGATATCAATATCGTTTCGGACAATGTTTTTATGACGAAAATGATTCTCAAACAGCTGCGCCTGGAAAACTATCTGTTCGGCTCCGATCTTTCAAAGCTTTCCCCAAAAGAACGACGACGCATCAAAACGCTGCTGAGCAAGGAAATGCAGGAGATATTCGAATGCAGAAATATTTTCGAGCAGAAATAAGACATCCCGACGGCGTTGAACGGCGCAGACTGTTTTTTGCCGAAGCGTGCAACCCCTATTTCGGTTATTTTTTTACCGCAAAAAAAACACTGGTAAAAAAAAGGACCCGCTATCAGGAGCTTCAACTTGTCGACACCGACGAATTCGGAAAAGTACTCCTCCTCGATAATATAATCCAAGTGGCCGAAAAAAATGATTTCCACTACCATGAACCAATGGTGCATCCCGCGCTTTGCAGCCATCCTCATCCACAATCAGTCCTTGTTATCGGCGCGGGCGATGGGGGCGTATTGAGAGAAGTCCTCAAATATCCGTGTGTCCGCAGGATCGATCTCGCAGAACTTGACACTGAAGTGATCGCTTTTTCGAAAAAGTATTTGTTCCGCGTTAACGGCGGAGCTTTTCGTGACCCCCGCGTCCATGTTCACATAACCGACGGCAGATGCTTTACCAAGGATCATCCCCATACGTATGACATTATCATCATGGACATGACCGATCCGCTCGGCCCTTCGACCCTGCTGTATACAAGGGAGTTCTTTCGCCTGGTAAAAAAAGCATTTAAAAACCGGGACAGCCTCTTTGTCATGCATAGCGAGTCGCCAATATCCCAGCCTAAGGCTTTTGCCTGCATACAGAAGACGCTGAGGAGTGTTTTCAATTCGGTACTGCCGTTGTATACCTATGTTCAAATGTACGGTGTATTATGGTCGGTTACACTCTGCGCTTCTCATGCGTATGCTGCACAGATCAAGGCCGCTCGTCTCAACCGGAAGCTTGCGAGGTACGGTATCCGTAATCTCAAGTTGTATACCGGAAGCACGCATCACGCGATGCAATGCCCGTTCCCGTACATACAACGTCTGCTGCGATCACCGGCGAGGATCATTACTGATGCGAACCCTGCTTTCCCTAACGAATTTTAACGTACCATTCGAATCGAAATATGGATTTTCACTATTTTAGCACCTTAGCAGCTACCCATGGAACACCGGTCCTGTTTCTTTCCGAACACCGGTTACGGGATTCCTTCCGCAGGCTCACCACCGCGCTTCCGCGTGTCGATCTTTATTACGCAGTCAAATCGAACGCGGCCCCGGAATTTATAGCGATACTGAAAACCGAAGGAGCCTATTTCGACGTCGTTTCGAACGGCGAAATCGATACCGTACGACAGGCAGGTATTTCTCCGGATCTCTGCCTGCATACACACCCGATCCACCGCGACGAGGACATTCGCTACGCGCTCGAATTCGGCATTACCCGGTTTGTGATCGATAACGAGGCAGAAATTCCTAAATTCCTTCCCTACCGGGACACAACGGAGCTCCTCATTCGAATGAGCATCCAGAATCCGAACTGTCTGGTAAACCTTTCACATAAATTTGGTATTGCACCCGAACGCGCGTTCGACCTGCTGCGGAAAGCCTCTGATGCCGGCCTGCAAGTCCGTGGAATCTGCTTCCATTGCGGCTCTCAGAACCAAAATGCGCTCAAATATCTCGAGGCGCTCGAATACTGTCGCGACATCTGCCGCAAAGCCGCGCTGCGCGGAATAGTCCTCGACACCATTGATATCGGCGGCGGGTTCCCTATCGACTATCTGACCCCCGTACTGCCAATTGAGGAATTCTGCGAACCGGTAAATGAATATCTTGAACGCTATTTTTCCAGCTACCGGATTATTGCGGAGCCGGGCCGCGTGCTTTCCGGTCCAGCCATGACGCTGGCTTCACGGGTCATTGGAAAGAGCATGCGCAACGGGGTTTGGTGGTACTATCTTGACGAAGGCGTTTATGGCTCCTTCTCCGGAAAAATATATGACCATGCTGATTACCCGATGTTCCTTGCGCGTTCGGGCCAGCGGTATGATTCTGTTTTGGCCGGTCCGACCTGTGACTCCATAGACATTCCCTACGAACATATCGCACTGCCGCTGCTTGAAATCGGAGATCTGCTCCTCTTTGAATCAATGGGCGCTTATACCTCGGCGAGCGCATCAACATTCAACGGTTTCAGCAAGGCGAAAATCATCGTCGTCGATTAGAGAGGTCCCTCCATGAAAAAGCTCAGGAATTATCAGGAAGATGTCGGCACCTCCCTCTGGGTGCAGAGCCTCATCCACGGACTTGCCGGAATTACCATTAAGGTCAAGCATTCGGTGTATAACGCCTCCAGTCCATTTCAGAAAATCGAGGTGTTCGACACCTACCGTTACGGAATGGTACTCTGTCTCGGCGGTTCCATCGTCCTTACCGAGCACGACAGCGACATCTACCATGAAATGATCGTGCACCCGGCATTACACTGCCATGCGAACCCGGAGTCCGTATGCATCATCGGCGGTGGTGACGGGGGATGCCTGAAGGAGGTGCTCAAGCACGCCTCGGTCAAATCAATAACCATTGTAGACATCGACGCGCTCGTGAAAGACACGGTGGTCAAATATTTTCCCGCACTTGCCGCGGGATTTAAAGACAAACGTGTAACCGTTTCCATCGATGACGGGTATACGTATCTCAAAACGACCGACAGACAGTTCGATGTTATTATTGTTGACTCATACGATCCGGGCGGGCCTGTACAATCGCTTGAAACAGCCGATTTCCATCACGTGCTGGCACAACGGCTTACCCGCAACGGCGTTGCCGTGTTTCAAACCGACTCACCGATCGTGCGGCCGGAATTCCTGCAACAGACATTACGGCGCATCTCGCCCCTGTTCGAACAGTACCGTCCCTATCTCTGCGCGTTCAGTTCGTTTCCGGAAAGTGTCTGCAGCTTCCTTCTCTGCAGCAGAGACAAGGAAACGCTGGACCAGTTTCACGCGGAGCGCTATGCGGCCATCGCCGCATCATGCTTCTACTACAACGACGATGTTCACAAGGGGGCATTTCTTCTTCCGCAGTACCTGAGGAAAAAAATAACCCACAAAAAACAGGGACGAGAGCACCCATAAACCTTGATCCATTCTTACCCGGAAAGTATATTTCCCTTTGAATCGATATAGAGGCATCTGCCATACCGCTCTTCATCCTCGCCGGGAAGAGATCTCCCGATGGAACCGATAAAAACAGCGTGGATAGTGATTTTTCTGTTTTTTTCATTGACGCTCCTGTTTGTCTGGAGTAAGATGTATATAATTTCGAAGAAAATCAGGAGTATCAGCTCTCTTGTTTCCCGGATCGAGGAAATCGATGAAAAACAGCCTCTGGAAACCGGAACGGCTGCAGACTAAAAACGCTCTTTGACATTCTTGCTTTAAAAACGAACGCGCACCTGGCCGCAACGCGTGCGGTCTTCATCAAGATATTTTCGGAACGCGTTTTTCTTGGCCATCAAAGAAAGGAGGCCCATTACCGTACCTGTAATTTCACTCGCCGAATCATGCAATCCTGACAACGCAGACACAACACCTCGAGCATGATTCTCCTTTTCTATTAGCATCCCATGCGGCCGATGATACCTCGCCCATGCGGGTATGCGCTTTCAGTATGCCGCCGGTATACACATGCCGCGAGACATCCCTGTTACATAACTCAGGGCAATCCGTGCGTATAGATACCGGGGCCGCATGACATATCACCTACAATTACCTCGTGGAGAAGTAACACTTATGGACTTAGCAGCAATAGCAACCATCATATCCCTTGTGGTACTGGTGCTCCAGATTATCACACTGGTGCTTATAGGGAAAACACGCAAATCTCTCGCCGATCTTAAAATTGCATCACCGATAGCCCCGTCGAATGAACGGGAAAGGTATGGCAAAAGAGACTTCGAGGGCAGGCGTCATGAAAAAAGATATTTTCACGATCAGAAACCGCGCCAACAGTTACAGCAATCTCAATCCGCGCCATCGTTACCATCGTCAAACGATGTGAAGGAACAGTCTCTGCGCGATATCAATCTTCGCCTTAAAAGCGCGGAACGGGACCAGGAATCAGTCCGGCGCAGGCTGCAGGACAGAATGCCCCGAGAAGCAAACCAAAACCGCAATGACCGGGGAAAAAACAGAGGTCGTGACCGTGATCACCGTCACGGCAACCGCGACCATCGTCGCGGCAACTGGCAGGAACGGCATGACCGGCAGAGCCATAACAGGCCCCAGGCTGTACAAGGTCAGCCCCCCCCACCAAACACCCCGCCCGCTCCTGCTGAAGAGCCGGTATTTGAAAAAATAACCAGCTTGGCTCCTGATACCACCGCAGCGCCAACGATCGCGACACACGCCAGTGTCGCCGAGCCAAACATGCAACCTGTTGATTTCGCCTCCGAAGAAGAACTCCAGCATGGACGGAAAATCATTGTCAAGCGCCGTCCCCTCAAGGAAGATTCGTCCAATGGGGCACAGGATGCTGCCGCTCTGGAGGATCAATCCGCAGCAACGGCACCTCTTCCTGCCAGTCCAGAGGAAGAAACAACCTTTGGCGCCACAGAACCGACCGATACCGAAATCAAATTCGGTCGCCGATAGCAGCTATCCTCGATTCTATAAAAAGGCCGGAAACAACTCCGGCCTTTTTTTATTGCCCATAAAAACGAATGCTGGCGAGTTTCAGTTACCGGCCCTTATGGTATTTCAACCTGCATTCCGCAGTCGAATGTAGCGCGGCACCAGCGATGAAAAACGAGCATATTCTCATACGGCAAAACGCCTGCCGGCCGCTCACGGTGCGATCGCTTTTTTCCTGCTCAATGCTCGCTCTCATTACTTATTTTTTCTTTTTTTCAACCGTTGTTCTTCGGTAGTGAACCTGAAAAGGACCTGCGCGTATGTCGCTGGACATTATCGGCCAGATCACCCAAGAGCTTGCACTCAGGCCCTTCCAGGTTGCTCATACGGTTTCGCTTGTGAACGAAGGCGCCACGGTGCCATTTATTGCACGCTATCGCAAAGAACGAACCGGAAATCTGAATGAGGAACAAATCCGAGACATCGGACGCAAGTATGCTTATTACAAGGAACTCGAGGAACGCAAAGCCTCTATCCTTGCTACCATCAAAGAGCAGGGAAAGCTGACCGACGAGCTCGAAAAAAAAATCGTCGATTGCCTGAACAAGACCGAGCTCGAAGATCTCTATCTTCCCTACAAACCGAAACGGGCAACACGCGCCACAAAAGCCAGGGACGCCGGCCTGGAAACGCTGGCGCGCTGGCTTGCCGCGCTTCAGGACAACGCCAGCGACCCCCTCTCCAGGGCGGCCGAATTCATTAATGCCGAAAAAGGGTATCCAACGCCGGAAACAGCCATTGCCGGAGCATGCGATATCCTGGCAGAAGAGCTTTCGGAAAATGCCGACCACCGGAAATGGATGCGTGAACTTGCGCTTGCAAAGGGCATCATCTTCTCAAAAGTGAGGAAAGAACACGCGGATCATAAAACCAAGTTTGAAATGTACTATGAGTACCGGGAGCCGGTTAAAACCCTTGCTTCCCACCGCATTCTTGCGATGCTCAGGGGTGAAAAGGAGAAGGTACTATCCCTGTCGCTTGAGGTTCCCGCCAGCGAAGCATTGGGCTATCTGGAATCCAAGCTCATCCGCTACCCAACGAGTAATGCCGTAACATATATGAAAAACGCAGCACAAGATTGTTTTGAGCGGTTACTGCTCATGGCCATAGAAACGGAAATCCGTATTTTCCTTCGGGAACGTGCCGAACAGGACGCGTTTGCCGTGTTTACCGGCAATCTGCGCACGCTGCTTCTCTCGCCACCTGCCGGACAGAAGGCAATCATGGGTGTTGACCCCGGATTTCGCACCGGCTGCAAGGTGGCGATTCTCGATCATTCCGGGAAGTACCAGGAATACCATACGATCTTTCCCCATGAACCTCAGAAGAAAACCGAGGAAGCCGGCGCTGTTCTGCTCGCATTGATCCATCGTTTTGATATAAAATTAATCGCCATTGGCAATGGCACGGCTGGCCGTGAAACCGAATCCTTTATCAAAGAGGTCGTTGCCGGCATTCCGCAGGAGCAACGGCCGCTCTGTGTCATGGTGAGCGAAGCTGGCGCCAGCGTTTACAGCGCCTCTGAAGTAGCAAAGCTTGAATTTCCCGATCTCGATGTGACCATCCGGGGCGCCATCTCCATTGGCCGGCGGCTGCAGGACCCGCTGTCCGAGCTGGTGAAAATCGAACCCCGGTCTATCGGTGTCGGCCAGTACCAGCATGACGTCAATCAGAGCCGGCTCAAACAGCGGCTTGAAGAGGTCGTTGAAAGCTGCGTCAACCAGGTCGGTGTCAATGTTAATCTGGCTTCCGAAGAGCTCCTGAAATATGTCGCAGGTCTTAATCGCACGACCGCAAAAAGCATCGTGCAGTATCGGAACGAACACGGCACCTTCCCGTCCCGCGAGGCGCTGCGTAAGGTAACAGGCATGGGAGAAAAAACCTTTGAACAGGCCGCCGGATTCCTTCGCATTCCCGGCGCCTACAATCCGCTCGACAATTCCGCCGTGCATCCGGAATCCTATCCGGTTGTTAAAAAAATGGCCATGAGCCTTGACACCACAGTCAAGGACCTTATCGGCAACGTCGACCTGCTGGAAAAAATCGACATTGCTCGGTTTGTCGAAGGTGAAGCCGGCGAGCTTACCCTTCAGGATATCGTGAAGGAGCTTGAAAAGCCCGGCCGCGATCCCCGCGAGAGCTTCAACTACGCCGCCTTTTCAGAGTCTGTCCATGACATCAACGATCTCACCGAAGGGATGCTGCTCGAAGGTTCGGTCACCAATGTCACCAATTTCGGCGCCTTTGTTGACATCGGCGTGCACCAGGACGGCCTGGTACATATCTCTGAAATATCAGATTCCTTTGTGAAGGACCCGTTGAAAGTGGTCAAGGTCGGCCAGATCGTCAAGGTGCGCGTGCTCAAGGTCGATGCCGAACTCAAGAGGATTTCCCTTTCCATGAAATCACCGGCCCCGCCGCCGCAGCCGAAACCCAAAGCCGCCCCCCAGGCCAGGCAGCAACGGATGGAGCACACGCCTCGCCGGCCGCACCCAAAACCCGTCCCCAAAAAAGTTGAACGGCACAGTACCATTGAGGATCTCAAGGCGAAATTTAATGCGGAAAAGAAGAAAGACCCGAAGAAGCTTTTTACGATAAAGCCGAAGATAAACATCAACGATTTGATCGGGTGAGAGCCATACGAAAAGAAGATGAACTCACCTGCGGGATTTTCACTTACGTGTTTATTTCCGCGTTATTGCAGCTTCAGCCTCAATCACCTCCATAATCTTCCCAGCCGCGCTGTACGGTGCGCGCTCTTTCATGGCCGTAATCATCATCTCTCTGTTTTCATAAACGTCAAACACGTTTTTAACCAGCGCCTCCGGTGTCATGTTTTCCTGCAACAACACCCGTGAGAATCCCTGTTTCTCGAACGACTGCGCGTTAAGGATCTGGTCGCCGCGGCTCGCAGAGCGGGGCAGCGGGACGAGGAGGGACGGTTTGCGGAGCGCGGCGATCTCGAAGAGCGCGGTGGCGCCGGCGCGGGAGATGACGACGTCGGCCGTGGCGAACAGGTGGGCGAGTTCCTCATTGACATACTCAAATTGGGCATACCCGGGACGATGCTCATCAGCAAGGTTGCCCTTACCGCAGATATGACAGACATTGAATTCCTCAAGCAGCTTATCGAGCGACTCCCGCGCACACGCATTAACCGCCTGGCTGCCGAGGCTGCCGCCGATCACCATGATGACCGGTCTGGCATTGGTAAATCCGCACCATGCGCGTCCTTTCGCTGAATCGCCCTTGAGAAGCGCCTCCCGGAACGGAATACCGGTATGGACCGCCTTGCCGCGAGGAAGGTGCGCCGCGGTTTCAGGAAAACTGTAACAGATCTTTTTCGCGAATGGCAGCGACAGCCTATTGGCAAGCCCGGGCGAAATGTCGGATTCATGGATGATAACGGGAACCCGTAAGAACCAGCACGCCCACACCACGGGGCAGGAAACGAATCCGCCCTTGCTGAACAGAACGGACGGCTTGATCCGCCTGACCAGCAGCAGCGATTGAAGAAATCCAAGCTTAATCCTCGCGATATCGGTGACGTTTCTCAGGTCCGCATAGCGCCGGAGCTTTCCTGCGGGGATGGAATAAAAAGGGATACCCTCGCGGCCAATCAGCTCCCGTTCGATCCCGGCAGCGGAACCGATGTAGCTGACCACAAAACCTCGTTTTTGCAGCGACGGCAGGAGAGCCAGATTCGGGGTGACATGACCGGCAGTGCCGCCGCCGGTAAGAAGGATGCATCTCGGGTTGGTCATCGATGCCAATAATATCGTTTGAAGTGCGGCCTTTCTGCCACTATTTATTATGGACAGGGTCCGGAATCAGGGCCCGCGCCATTGCATCTGCCATGAGCATTCCCTTGGATGAGGGTCTCCAATACGGCTTAGCATATCTAAGCAGCCCCTGTTTTTCAAATTCCTCTATTTTTTGACGGTGTATGTATTCCAGGAACACATATCCGCTTTTTTCAACAAAATTGTTTTCGTTAATGCCGTCCGACCTTCGCAGGCCCAAAAAAAGCATTTCTGCGGCCAGCTTCTCGGGATCAATGGTTTCAATGAACTCGTAAGGACGTTCGCCCGCCTCGACCGTTGTACAATAGCGTTGCACATCCCTCACCGTACCCCAGCGATCAGGAGGGAGGTATGAATGAGCGGCACAGCCAAGCCCTAGAAAGGGATTGTGGTCCCAATACGCCTGATTATGGCGGCAGCGAAATCCCCGGCGTGCAAAATTCGATACTTCATACTGTTCGAACCCGGCATCCACCAGCCGTTTCCATACCAGCCGCGCCAAACAGGCCATCGAGTCCTCGTCGGGCAGCGGCAACAGCGACCGGTGCCTTCCAAACGGCGTTTTCTCTGCAACGGTCAATTCATACGCGGAAACATGAGCGACGACCGGAAAAGAAAGCAGCCGAGAAACCGTGCGATTGAGAACCTCCCGCGTCTGACCAGGAAGGCCGTAGATAAGGTCAATGCCGATTGAGGCGAATCTCTCAAGCACCGCATCATGGAGCACCTCAAGACACCGCTCTGCCGAATGGGTACGGCCAAGAAGCGAAAGCTCATGATCATCAAGCGACTGAACACCAATCGTCAGTCGCGTGACGCCATAATCGAGCAGGACTGAGGCTTTTTCACTGGAAAAGGAATCCGGATTGCATTCGACGGTCCATTCTATATCCGGCATCAAAGAAAACCGGGACCTGACCAGATCACACAATCGGGCAAGATCGTCCACCGGCAGCACCGTCGGTGTACCGCCGCCGAAATAGACGGTCCGTACCTGAGCACCTGCCACCGCCAAACAATCGCGATAAAGATCGATCTCGCGGGACAGGGCCGCCACGTATCGTTGTATCAGGCACGCATCGGTTTTCACCGAATAAAAATCACAGTACCGGCATTTCTTTGCACAAAACGGAATGTGGAGGTAAAGAGAGAGCGGAGGCATTGAACCAATAGTAACGCCTTATCAACCGAAATTATAATGCTTTCTCACCGGCTCTTTTATGTCCCACACGCAGGCAAGCCCTTTGGGAAATTTCACCAGATCACCCTTGCCGAATTCGGCCTTTGTGCCGTCTTTTGCCTCAACAACCACTTTTCCCTCAAGAAAATAGCACTCTTCAGGTTCGTCATAATACCAGTCAAAACGGGAAACTTCCTTTTCCCAGACAGGCCAGTTTAAAATACCGCGCTTTTTCACTTCATCGACTGGCGCCTGTCTATTAACAGCGATGTCTGACATAGAATGCCTCCTCTTCAATAAAATGGACTTTGCGCACAACACCACCTTGCCGTTCCTGTCCGCTCTCAGTCACCGAAGGCTCCCCGGCTTTTTTCTCCGCGCTCCCACGCACGGACGATCCGCACTGCATCGAGCATTTTCCGTGGATTTTTTATACCCGGCTTCACCTCCACGCCGCTGTTAATGTCAACACCATACGGGTGAACGGTTTCAAGCGCCTCTTCGATGTTCGAGGGATTGAGCCCTCCGGCGATGATGATGCGGCTATACTTGACACACGCGCTTTTGGCGATCGACCAGTCGAACGGTTTTCCGGTGCCGCCATGCTGACCCGATGCCCACGTGTCGAGCAGAAAGCCGGAAACATGGTACTGTTCCAGAAGCGACAGGTCGGTATCCGGTCCGATCGAAAACGCCTTGATGACCGGCAGCGGCACCTTGCTGCAATAGCGGGGTGATTCGGTGCCGTGCAGCTGCACCGTATCGACGCCGGTCGCGCGGGCAATGGCGATCACCTTGTCCAGCTCCTCATCCACAAACACACCAACGCGCGACACAAAGGGCGGCAGTTGCCTGATGATGAGCGCAGCTTCCTCCGGCGAGACATGGCGCGGGCTCTTCCGGTAAAAAATAAAGCCGAGCGCGTCTACCCCCACGCTTGAGGCGATTTTTGCGTCTTCAAAACGGGTAATACCGCAGATTTTGATGCGGATTGGCATACAGAAAGTAAAATAATTCCGGCTGAGAGCAGGTCGCTGCCTTACTTACGCCGCTTCCTGCGCGGCCCGGTAGATGTTTTCAAGCAGTTGTTCAATATCGCTTAGCGGCGTTGATGAAAACGCCAGCCGCAGGCAGTCGCCCTGGGCAATGACGCCGGTGCTGTAATTGCGAATGAGCAGTTTCCGTATTGCTTCGGCATTACCGGCGATTATCCTGATACACATGAAATAGCCGGAGTTGAACGGTAGTGGAACAAAATATTCCTTGTATTCCGGGTGCGTCATGAGCGTGTCGCGTACCTTTTCGTACCGGCGCTTGAGCACGCTGAATTTTTCCATCCTTTCCTGTTCATACTTATCGCTTGCATAGGCTGAAAGCAACATGCTCTGGCCGAGATTCGAACTGTTGGAAATGCTGCCTCTGATCGCGCCGCCGAGTTTTGCTTCAAGAGCGGCATAGAGCGCGTTGGAACTGCGAGCCGTGCCGAACGTGGCGAATCCGATGCGAAACCCCCACACGTAATCCTCCTTGGTCGGGCCGTCAAGCTTTATGGCGAGGATGCGCTCATGCGCATTTGCACAAAGGCCGAAAATTGACTCCTTGAGTATTCCGGATTCAAATACAAGCCCGAAGTAGGCATCATCGACCACGACAAGGATGGTATTACCGTGTTCTGCGGCTTCGATGAGTGTTTCACGGACATACGCAGCTTCGGACTCCGTAACCGTATACCCGGTAGGATTGTTGGGGAAATTGAGCAGAACGATCCTTTTTCCAGGCATCCCCTGCATGAGCTTTTCCCTGAGCCCAGCGCAATTAAATCCCTTCCCTTCATGAAACATCGGAAAGGTCACGATCCTGGCTCCGTACGCATTGGAAAAAACGAGATCGTAGTTCTCCCAGTACAGGTCAGGCGAAATCACCGCATCGTCTTCATCGACAAAAAGGTATCCGACCATGGAGAGCCCATGCGTGAGAGCGCTGGTTACCATCGGTTGGCTGATGCTGGTTTTGGCAAGCAGGGGATTCTTGCGGACGAGCATTTCTTTCCATATCGCACGGATCTCGGGTCGGCCGGGGCTCGGTGCATAGTTGAAACATTCGGCATCCGGCAGGTTCACCAGCGACTGCAGGCATGAAATAGCCATTGGAGAACCATCATCCTCCAGAGCCGTACCGATTGTGGCATTAATACGCGAACCCTTTGCTTCGGCCGACTGCGCCAAGATCCCCTGTTTGGGGAAATAGATCGTTTTCCCGCGCTTGGAAAACAGATCGTAAACATACGGATTCGAAGCCTTGATGGCCTCATTCAACTCAATGGCCTGTGGATTCATTTTCAGACATTCTCCTTGCTTCCATAAAAAGAGCCAAAAGACCATTGCCGCATTGCAACGGTCTTTCGGCCGCATCATCCTCGATGACCCTGCCAGAACCAGTAACCCCTGGTTTTTCGCGTGAGAAAAATAACTTCATGAACAGGCAGGAACTATAAAAAAATTCATGCACGAAACAGGCGGATCTTGTACAATCAAACAACGTATTGGAGAATTGGTATATACGGCATTTAAAAAAGGAGCACTGTACGGTCATTGCCTTTTTCAACCAGAACTACCTTATCCAGCGTGAAACCGTAACTTCGCTGCGCCGCGTACCCGGTAGCAGGGTAATTGCGATTGACATCCATCCACACCCGTCCGGGGATCAGGTGCTCTGCGCGGCGGAAATCCTCAAGCGGCACGGCTGCGGTATGCTGGTTACCATAAACGAATGGGGTGTCGACACGGGCGGGATTCTTCACGCCTTTCTTGAACAGAATGGTATTATTCACCTCAACTGGTCGGTGGATGATCCCTTTTTCGAGGAGATCGTTCTGACGAAAAAATTCCGCCCCTCTTCTTCCAGGTTCGATTTCGTCTCTGACCAAGGCTACATCAGCGCCATGGCAGACCGCGGATACAAGGTTCGTTTCCTTCCCCTGGCAACAGATCCTGCCTATTTTCACCCAGCTCTTCATGCCGACCGGGAATGGAGTTACGACATTATTTTCGTAGGCAACTCCTATCTCAAACAGATGGACGATTTTCTTGGCATCGCACCTGGATTCGTAGATACTCTGGCTCCCTTTCTTGGAAAGGTTGTCGAGGAATACCATCGCAACGTTGAATACGATGTGGAGGGCCATATCGAAAAAAAATTGCGATCCACCCGCCTCCCTGACGGTCTTGCCTTTGAGAAAGCCTTTTTCATTGCCAAACATGCCGCCGGATATCTTGGCCGGAAACAGATAGTATGTGCCCTGGCAAAGCGATATCCCACCTTTACGGTATTTGGCGAAGAAGGATGGAAAAGAGAACTCCCTGCCGAACGGATCGGCACCGCCAAATACTATGATTCCCTGTGTGCCACCTATCAGAAAGCCAAGATTACGATCGACATCAACCGCATGGTAATCAGGAACGGATTTACGCAGCGCACATTCGACGTGCCCGCCTGCGGCTCCTTTCTTATTACCAGTTCAAAACCGGTTGTTCATGAGCTGTTTGAAACAAAGGGTCCCGACCAGGAGATGACGGTATTTTCCAGCCTGCACGAACTCATGGAACTCATCGATTATTACCTCGATCGTGACCAGGAGCGCAGGACCATCGCACGGCGCGGCATGGAAAAGATCCTTGCACGCCATACCTATGATCACCGGATCGCCGAAATGCTCTCGGTCGTGTCAGACGAAACCGGGATTGCGCGCTCTTCACCGTTCGCCCCAGCGAAGCGAATTTGACGAACGATCATAATCAACCGGATAGTCTTCGCCGTTTTCCTTGTACGTCCCGACCAGCTTGTTGTCACATGCGCTCAGGCGGCCCTCGAACATTCCGGATCTCTCATTCCCATAATACATTCTGGCAATGATCCTCGCGTTGTCGTAGAAAGGACGCGCTTGCGGGGAAATGTCGAAGGCAATATGCAGATCTATCGATTGCACCCTGCGGTCTCTAAAAGAGAGTGCTTTGTGAATCCTGACGATCCGGTTGCTTCGGTGGTCAAGGAGATCAGCGCCGGGAACGCAGGTATAACGGATTGCGGCGTCTTTCACCAAGCCGGCGTTCTGATGCTTGTCAAGCATTAGTTCAATAGAATCGCCCGTAGCCAGGATGATGTCATTGCGGTAAGACACCCGCTCTATGGTCCGCCCGGAAAAGCTCTGCTCTCGGTGGAGCGATGCGATACGGTTGTCACCAATTGACGGAAATTGCCGGTCGGCTCCCGCGTCAAACAAGACCGAAAGAAAGGTGCTTGCGCCCTCTGGATGCTTCAGATAGCTCAGCAGATGTGATCCCGGCGACCGAGACGGTTGCGGATACTGGGTAACGCCATTGTTCGAGGTATAGTTTTCTTCGATAATATAGCCGAACAGCGAGGACGCGCGGAAAAGCCTCGTGAACGGGTGCTCCAGCATAAATGGCCTGATCGTTTCGTCCGGCGGCACCGGGGCTTCAAGCGATCGGTTCCTGCTGGCTACGGCAATGGTGATCCTCTCATTGGTCAGGGAGTCAATGGTGACTCTATAGGGGAGAGACAATCCCCTATTGCGTTCGGTTTTCACTCCCGGTACCGTATCGTGGCGGGAAACAATCGGCGCGGTTGTTGAATCAACCACCTGCACCAAAAACGAATCAACGGTTGCGGTAATCGTTGTGTCCCTTACCATGACCACCTCGGGGAACACGCGCTTTCCGGCAAGCCGGTGCAGAGGAACCGTCATTGTATCCTCTTCATCAAGGATTACCGTGCAGTGGGTGTCGCCGTCATGCAGGTCGGCCGTGAATGTGTCGATACAGAGGGAATCAATTACAATCAGCGTGTCGCTCCGGTGCCGCAGTATGACAACATTATCGCCGGACAAGGCACCATCATTGATACCAATCCCCTGCGCAATCATCGACGAGCTTCGGCCGGGATCCAGCTGGATGCTTCCCGAGGGCAGATAGCTTTCCGGAGACCAGTGTGCAGGCGTTTCGATTTCATTATACACAGCAAAGGCACACGCATACATGCCCGGATTCCCGGTCTCTGTGCCGCCGCCCCCGCCAAACGGCACGACCGCGCAGCGCAGAAACAGCAGCGGCACCCCGCATACAAATGCGATGACGTACCGAAACCCGCACGGTTTCATGGTGCATCGTCCTTGTGTTTAACCATTCGGGATAAAGGAAAAAGCTGCAGATTGAGCTGCACCACCTGATCCACGTTTTCCGATTCCTCGGCTATTTCCAGGATTTCGTTGCGAAGCTGTTGAAGACGCTCTGCAATAAAGGTAATTGCGCCCTTTGAAACACCAAGCGTGAGACAGGTGATATCACGCTCCTCCGGCGGGAATCGATCGATCGCATCGTCAGCCAGCCTGAGCATGGTGCGGTGGAAATTTGCAATTGCAAGGGAACGTATTTTTCCACCCGTGGAAAGCGACGGCGCTGTTTTACTATAGGTATCGTCCGGATTGCGTTTTATAAATTGCAGCTCAAGGAGCAGCTCGACTGCCTTTTTCGCTTCAGATGCCGTGAGAGAGGGAACCATCATCGCGCCCAACCGCTTGTAATCATCCTTGAAGTCCAGCGCACAGGCCAGCTCCCTCAATGCCGGCGCACACCAGGAGGCGTAATACTTGAATTCCGACTCTTCAATCCGTTTCGTATCGCCCCGCTTCCGATACTTCATAACGTTCATGAGATACAGATTCTTTTCTTCAAGTGACGTGCTCTGATTGAAAAAGATCAGATTTTCAAAATACTCCGTCTCTTTTTTGCTCAGCGCCAGTGCCTTCGCGAATTTATAGACGCTGTGCTTGGAGAGATTGCGTTCCCCCTTTATGACGAGCTTGAGAAAGTTCGGAGACTTGAGCCCGGCACGCTGGGAAAACAACCGGTAGGAATAAAAACGCAACTCCTTCTTCTTCTCGTCGAAAAAGTCCTGCAGGTACTGCCGGTAATCCATATAATCGTATATCTGGATCATGCGCTTGCTGCTTCTGTGTAAAATATAATTCCCTGTTATTAATTCACGTTTTTGTATTCTGACAGAAACAAAGTCCCGGCGCATTTCGCGACGGGACCCTCCTGACAACCCACCACACTCTGATGATCATGTTTCATCTCTCAATGCCCCTTCTTTCAATGTAAATAATAAAAAAAGGAATGCCATCAGGCACGACCTTCAAATACTATTTGTATTCTTGCGTATACACACCTAACCCGCCAAGGCCAATCTAATCCGTTGATATTTATAGAAAATACAAACACTATTTCAGCCCTGATTTATAATTAAACATCACTGATCCGGGAAACCTTTTTGCATTCGCATAGCAGTGAATGAGTGAAGCGAGCAATGCAGGATCAGGCTCTAAAAAACTCAAATCCAGAATAAAGTGACGAATGCCTAGTTCATGCAGCCGGATTCGCTGCTGTGTTATGCAACAGGGTTTTGCAGGAAGAAGGAAAAAAAGGTTGTTCGCTTTTACCACACGGAACCGGTTTCCATGGGCATCCGTAATGTTTCCGCCAATTCTCATTGCGGGATGCAATCGGGAAACAAACAACGGGGGATGTGAAAAAAGATAGATTGCCCCTTTGGAAGCGGCACGTGCTTTGATATTCAGGTAATCGTCCTCATATGAATAGACAAACCCTGAAAAGTTATCCTTAAAAAGCGCCGTTTGCGTTGCGCGGTTTAAGCTCCAGACAGACGCATCAGCAATGAGCTCAATTCTTTTGTCAAAAAGCGCCTTTTGACCAATATGTGTGCACATCCAACGGACAATCCCCTGCTTGCCGAAGCGTTGTATTGCTGAACGCCATATCGACAGATCAGCTTCTGGAATAAACGGCGGCAATGCGGGAACGAGTCGCGACTTCCATAGTCGAAGCTGCCCTGTATTGCCCAAAAGGCTGCTCATTCCAGCCGGATCAGCCGCAAAAACAAGGCGCTGGCACGGTGTCGCATAGAGATGATCAAACCATGCGGGATCATCGATTTTCACCCAGAGCGTATCGCGACCGCAGGTTTCCGTACTGTTTTCCTCCTGTCCTTTGATGATTGCACGGGCCCGCGGATACCGCGGCGCGAAACGAACCGGATTACCGCCGACCACGGTGCCGCAATTAAATCGCTTATCAATAGAATGTCGGCCGACCAGATACACGGCATCACCCGCCGCGCACGCGACAGGTCTTTTCAGGCATACCAACATGAAAAGCCCTGCCACGTCCACCGAATCAACGGTTACGGCCTCACCCTCGAATCCGTCACGGGGTTGAATGCGTATCCGGTCGCCTGCCCCAACCGATGCCGTGCCCTGTATACTTATCCGGTTTCCCGTCACTTCCTCGATTTTTCCGATCAGCCGGCCGATACCCGGCGTTACCGCATCGATGGTGCCTGGCGGCGCGGTTCCAGACAGAAAAAACGATGTTTTTTTTCTGCCGAGGTCATCCGCCAGGAGATCTCTTGCTTCGTCCATGCGCTTCGGGTTGTCAATGACGCTCCGATACGCCCGTGTAACCTGGTACACATACTCCGGATTCTTCATCCGCCCTTCTATCTTAAAGCTTGCGATGCCGATCCCGGCCAATACGGAAATGAATTCCAGCGCTTCAAAATCGCGCGGCGAGAAACAGTAGCCGCCCGTTTGTCCAGTCGAGAATCGCCTCCTGCACACCTGGGTGCAGCGTCCGCGATTACCGCTTGATCCGCCCAAAAAACTTGACGCAAGGCATAATCCCGAGATTGAATAGCAAAGCGCGCCATGGATGAACACCTCGAGTTCAATGCGCGACGTTCGTTTGATGCTGTTGATTTCATTGAGCGAACACTCCCGTGACAGGGTCACACGGCGCAGACCGAGCCGCTCCGCCATGGCAACGCCTGCCGAGTTATGGATAACCATCTGCGTGGAGCCGTGCAGCGCGAGCTTTGAAAAATGCTCGCGCGCAATGGTAATGAGGCCCGGGTCGGTGATGATCACCGCATCGACACCAATCTGTTCGAGCTGGTACAGCAGGTGAATCGCATGATCGAGGTCGGCCTGCTTGAGCAGGGTATTCATCGCCACATAGACTTTAATCCTGCGGCTTCGTGCATAGGGAACAACGTAGGAGAGGGCTTTGGCGGTAAAATTTTTCGCCCGCAGCCGTGCATTGAAATCAGTCAGCCCCACATACACGGCATCAGCCCCGGCCTCCAGTGCCGCATGAAAGCTTTCTATTGAACCGGCAGGGGCAAGGAGTTCAGGGGCGGGGGCGCAATCGCGTCCTGCTGAATACCGTTTGACGGGGCCGGCCATACGCCTCACTCCGGTTCTGCATTGCCGACCTCAATATGCGGCTGTAATTCGGGCATCTTTTTCAATAACTCGTCACAGACCGCACCAAGATGCTCCGCATACCTGAAGTGCGCCCCCATGCCTGTCCGCAGCTCAATCTCATAAATAAAGTAATCCAGGTGGGTCGAGTGTTCGAAGGTCACCTGCGTGCCGAGCAGCAATCCATAGACATACACGGCACCGCTCTCGTGATCCGCAAGCTGCCGCAGGAGCGCCTGTTTTTTCTTAAGAAGATCCTGGCTTTTCGGGTGGCTTATCCCGTCGGGGAGATAGAAACCGACCGGCGCGAGCGGGCTGAACCGGAATCCCGTTCGATGGCGGTTGAGATCACGCAGCTCGGCAATTGCCATATTGTTCCATGCTGCGCGCACCATGATCCGCCGTATGGTGGTTCCGACGGTGCTGTACCGGCTACTCTTTCCTGCAAACGACTCTTCCTCCTGCTGGAGCAGGGGAAGAAACCGAGGCAGACGGTTTTCCATGGAAACATGCACCTTGTCGCCAAGCCGATCAACAGGAACTCCCCGTTCACGAATACGGTTCACCGCATGACCAATCAACCGGGCTGCCTGTGTCATGCTTGCCGCATCAGCAGCCGCATGGCGGACCAGACGCGGAGAGAATTTTTCAAGCTCCGCACGCAATCCCCTGGCACAGGTACGGGCCTCAGGCATTGGCAATGAATCGAGCTGTTTGATGGTCTCCCCCCAGGCACGCGCCGTCATGACCAGCGCCACGTTGGTCTTTGTCGCAAAGGGAATGAAATAGCGCGCCCGGTCAAGCGCGTAGTTTTTCCTGATCCGGTCGCCCGCCTTCTGATCCGCGCCCGCAGGGACTCGCACAATTAAAGGATTCTCCTTTGCTGCCCTGTCCAATTGCTCATAGGTCTCCTGATATAACGAAAAGGCAAGCGAGCAATACTCCTGCCATGCTCCGGACAGCGAAGAGGGGATCCCGATCTCCCCGGGATCCGGCAGGCTGTCCGTATCAAGCTTGATGTACCTGGTGCTTGATTCCTGGCCGTCTGCATAGCGCGACAATTCGAACAGCTTGTACGCGAGAAACATTGAGCACCCGTCAACCACCAAGGCAATGCCGCCGGTCATGCCGGCGATCGAAGCATGGCCGTAATCAACAAACTTGAAAATGCTGTCCACAGATCGGTCCGGGTCGTTCCAGTCAATGGCAGCAAGGATCGCATCGATCCCCTTGTTGGACCGGGAGTATCGCGCAAGGCAGCTTGCAAGGAGTTCGGGAGTGACCGAGGGATTTTCTTTTGCCGCAGGTGGCGGGCAGATACCGATGCCGAGAATACGCATTGGAAAACAGGTCCCTATTAATATCTATAATGGTCGGATTTGTACGGCCCTTCGACCGGGACGCCGATATAGCGTGCCTGTTTTTCCGTAAGCATGGTGAGTCTGGCGCCGAGTTTGGCCACATGAAGACGGGCAACCTCTTCGTCGAGTTGTTTCGGCAGACGGTACACCCCGACCTTGTAGGCATCCCTGTTCCTCCATAGATCAAGCTGTGCCAATATCTGGTTGCTGAAAGAGGATGACATGACAAAGGAAGGATGGCCCGTGGCGCACCCCAAATTGACAAGCCGCCCTTCGGCGAGCAGAAAGATCGTATGGCCGTCCGGAAATACATACTTGTCAACTTGTGGCTTGATGGTCTCGCGCTTGATCCCCGGATAGCTGTTCAGTTTATCCACCTGGATCTCATTATCAAAATGACCGATGTTGCAGACGATAGCCTGGTCCTTCATCTTCGCCATGTGGTCGATCGTGATGACATCGCAGTTGCCGGTCGAAGAAATGAACAGATCGGCGTAGGGAAGCGCATCCTCGATCGTCGTGACTTTGTACCCTGCCATGCAGGCCTGAAGCGCACAAATCGGATCGATCTCGGTGACCCACACCTGCGCTTTCTGCCCGGCAAGGGACTCGGCGGATCCTTTGCCGACATCGCCATAACCGCAGACAAGTGCAACCTTGCCCGCGATCATCACGTCCATCGCACGCATGATTCCGTCGACAAGCGAGTGGCGGCAGCCGTAAATATTGTCGAATTTTGATTTGGTAACCGAATCGTTTACGTTAATTGCAGGGGCAAGCAGCTTTCCGACCTGCTTCATCTGGTAAAGACGATTAACGCCGGTAGTCGTTTCTTCCGAAACGCCATTCCACTCCTTCACGACGTCCTGCCAGAGTGACGGTTTCTTCTCATGCACCTTGATCAGAAGTTCCTTGATCACCTGCTCCTCATGACTCGCGGACGGAGATTTCACCCAGGGGTCGCCCTTTTCAAATTCGTATCCCTTGTGAACTAAAAGCGTCGCATCGCCGCCGTCATCGACAATGAGGTTCGGCCCTTTCATGCCAGGGTGCATGAGCGCCTGGAACGTACAGGCCCAGTACTCTTCCAGGGATTCTCCCTTCCAGGCAAAAACCGGCACGCCCGCATTTGCCATGGCGGCGGCGGCATGATCCTGGGTTGAAAAGATATTGCAGGAGGCCCACCGCACTTCTGCGCCGAGAGCTCGCAGCGTTTCGATCAGCACCGCGGTCTGAATGGTCATGTGAAGCGACCCGGAGATACGCGCGCCTTCAAGAGGCTTCTGCTTGGCATATTGTTCACGGACCGCCATGAGGCCGGGCATCTCTTTTTCGGCGATCTCCATCTCCCTGCGTCCCCAGTCGGCAAGCCCGATATCGGCCACAATATAGGGGATGTTTGCCCATATGTCAATATGTGGTGCCATGGTGCTACTCCTTTGCACTGTCGTGTTGCCGGCCCGGGGTTGTTTCCCTCAGGCTCCACAACGGTCACTGTTTTCAGGCTCTTATTGTACCCGTGTTGCCAGTAAAATACAACATGCCCAACACTACCGCTTCTCACCGTCCTCGCCGCTCAAACCGCAGTCAGCCACCAGCGGTACAGATCATCGAGCGTCTTTTCGAGCGGAATCTCCGGACGCCAGCCGGTTTTGCGCGTCAATTTTGAATGGTCGCCGATCATCGGCGCGCCGATCGAACGAGGGGAAACCTTTGCGCTGTCCCGGACCACCTTGATTTTTTTATCGGTCTTTCTAATCAACATAGCACATACCGATTCAAGCGCAACGGCCGAACCGCTGCATACATTGTAGATCCCGCCTTGAGATCCCCTGTCGAGTATGCTCGCGTACGCCCCGGCAACATCACGGACATCGGTAAAATCTATCGATGAAGCAATATCGCCGACCCTTAATACGGGCTCCTCATATCCCTTTTCGATCAATGCCGCCTGTTTTGCCCAGTCAGAGCAGACAAAGTTCGCGGATTGTCCCGGTCCCGTATGATTGAACGAACGGGTAAACCTGATGTCCATGCCGAATTGTTTGACGAATTGTAATCCGATGAGTTCGGCACTGTATTTCGAAAGACCGTAAAAATCGGCAGGGCTGCACGGAGTCGACTCCGTTACCGGCGCATCCCACTGATGTGCACCGTACTGTTTTGAGGAACCGACGATAAGGATCCGGCTCGAAGGACAGGATTGTCGTACCGCATCCAAAAGCGCGGCGGTTCCCATTATGTTAACATTAAGCGCATGCCGCGGTGAAATATCGGCATCACCGGGAGCGCTGACTGCGGCGAGGTGGACGACCCATGCGGGTTTCACGGCAAGCAGCAGTTCGGCCAGAGCGCCCGTATCGAGCAGGTCTCCCTCGTAGTAGGCAATTCCCGGAAAATCACACGAGGGCCAGCGGTCAAGACCGGCCACACTCCACCCGTTGACCTGCAGGTGCTCGGCCAGGAACGCGCCGACAAATCCATGAATGCCGGTGATAAAAACTTTAGGCAAAAACGATGTCATGATGGTACACGGTACCTTTGGTGTGTTTGTTCGCAGGCCGATGTATGACCCGGTCCTGCCTGCCCCTTACCGCAAATGCGCTCCCGCTACCCATGGGCGCTCGTTCGCATCCTCGGTGTACGACCGCCATGGCCATAATGTACATCTCATCGGCAATTCTGTCAAGAAACACGGGAAGCGGCAATGGGGATATGGCGGGCCATGATAGTCATTCTGCGAAGGTACTCGTGTTGCGGATGGAAATCACCTTCAGAACATCGTCAACCATGATCCTACGCAAACACTCCTGTCCGCATGTCGCTCGTGCCGTGCCGGCCCGGTGGCAGGGGGAGCAGGCTGCGCGTTTATGCACAATGGTGACCATTCCGCCCCGGGGGCCCCATACATTCGAATCCGACGGCCCGAAAATCGCAACGGTCGGGCAATTGACAACCGCGGCCAGATGGGTGATGCCGCTGTCATTACCTATGTAAAGACGGCTCCGCATGAGCACTGCGGCAAGATGCGGCAGCGGCACGCCCTCCAGAACCAGATCATTCGCGGGAAACGCCATGGTTTGCTCTGAAGGCCCCCGCAGCCACACCGTGCCGTATCCCTTCGACCGCAGGTGTCCGGCAACGGCAACAAATCGTTCAAAGGGCCAATTTTTCTTTGCGCTGCCGCTTCCCGGATGTATGGTAATAAACGGGTCCGCGTCGGGGACAAGAACACGGGATTCGGCCATGGTTCTTTGCGAAACCCTAATCGGAGGAATTTTTGCTGCATCAGACAGTAAAGGCGCGGTAATAAACAGCGAACAGTGGTAGTCGATGACATGCATGGCGGTTCCGGGAAACGGCGGCTGTGTATAAATCCTTTTGATGCCGGAACATTGAACATTGCAGAGCAGGGGTGAATCATTGTCGCAAAAAAGGATTGCGCCGGAATAGACAGAAAGAATCGCGGCCGCATCATAAGAGTACGTGTCATGAAACAAGGGAAGGAATCGCCGATCGCTGCTGTCGAAATATGCGCTGATCAACCCGGCTTCCCGTGCCAGAGCACCAACCGCCGGGTTCCCTAAAAGAACAAGTGGCTCCCCGCCGAAGCGCTCGTTAAAGCACTTCAGCGCCGGAAGCGTGGTGATGCAATCGCCGATCGCTCCTGCCTGGTATAGCAAAACAGCCATACGTCCACCGTGCCGTTACCGGCAACCGAAAAAAGAAACCCCACTGTTCCCTGATGCCAGGTCTGCAAGGGACACGCGCTCCGCAGCCTTGGTCGCATCACCCAGAAGCATGCAGAATACAGTATTCAGCTTCGCAAGGTTTTCTGTTGTTTTCTCAATGTCAAGAACCGGGAGACGGTCCTTTATGCGATGATCAACACCGGTGAAATTCATGGCACAGCTTGACAGAACGGTCCCCCGAGACGACACCGCCCCCAAAAGCAAACCATGGGTACGGCAGATGATAGGACGTACGCTATACACGCGGCATTTGCCGTTGCAAAGGAACGGGCACGCATCCTCCGCCATGACCTTTACTGTTTGTTTATATGACGAGCGTACCTGCAGCGGTATCCGCCGGTAAAATCGTGCGATGACGATCGCCTCCAGGTAATTTACCGAAGACAAATTGCAGCATGAGCAACATCCCTCCCTGCAGGCGATCTCTTTGGGAAACCGCTTGACAGCCTCGGCCCAGAACGCGTCGCACCATCGAACGAGCTCCTGATAACGGGCAAGGACGCCGGCTCTGGAAGCCATACCACAACACCCCGTCAATCAAGCCCGGCGGTTATTTTACCGTCCATAACGACCAGGCCCCTAAAAAACTCCCCTGCCGTACCCGATGTCTTGAACGATCGGGGCCCTTTGCCGATCCCAACAAAAAAGCCAAGTCGGTACACCACGGTCCCCGCGGCTGCGTCCTGGGCCTCAACGTGGACCGCAAGCGTGTCGAGCCGGCAGTTTTTCCACAGGCCGGGAGCATTGCGCCCGTTGCCCGGGAGGTAGTGCAGCCCTTTGGACCGGCCCCAGATGAATTGAAACACCATGCGGGTCCCTATGCCGGCCCAGTAGGAAGGGCACTGTACTTCGCGGGAGCGCCGCTGGGCTGTGCTGAATGTCTCGTGCAGCGAGCCGCTGAACAGGTCAATGGCGCCACCGGTCCAGTGATCGTTGACCAGATAGAGCGGGGAAAGATACTGTTCGTAAAACACACATTGCGTATCGGCGACGATTTCGTCAAAAACGGCGAGGCCCTCGTCCCCCCACGCCAGCACACGGACATCGCGGTGAAGGAGCAACCGGTTCATATCATCATAATAACGGATACGACCAAAGGTGTTGAATCCGTCACGGATAATGCGATCATGATGAAACGCCACGTCCCAGGAACAGAGCTGGGGATTTGTCTGCGGAATCCCAAGAAGGCCGGCCTTGACCGGCGCCAGGAGTTCCGGCTGCGAATGCACGCAGAAACCGATAAGGGGGTGCCCCCCCAGCGCTTTCCAGGCCATGCTGCGTGTGGTCCTGATGTTTCGTCGGTAGCACACCTCGACGTAGGGATAGACATGCCTTGTGTCAACACCCGTCTCGGTCTGAACGGTCGCAAGGCGCGGATGGTCGCCGGAAAAAGGCAGCGCCGCAAGAAGCGCCAGCTCACAACCGACCGAGCTCTGAAACAGAAGCTCCCACCCGTCATACTGCTGCGGCATGCCCAGCACCCAGGGCCCCTGATCGTCTCCGCACCCGTCAAGAACCGTATCCATCCAGGATAAAAGGCGCGCCGTAAGCATGCGCGCGCGGGCGTTGTTGTTCCACAGTCCCCACGCGAACGCCAAGGGACGCGGAATGAATAAGGGATAGTCATGGCTTCCCGGCGCGTACACCATGCCGTTCGGCAGGCCGAATCGCAGCAGAAGGTCGAACGTCCGCTGGTGGTTCCTCCGCAGAAGATAGTCCGGCGGCGGGATCCCCCTCAGCGAAAAGGCGGCCATGGCCAGCACCATCCACGAACCATAGGCCATCACTTCAGGATTGAAAAAACCATGGTTTTCAGCGGTCATGTCGGGAAAAAGGTTCTGCGTTGTCACGGCCCGCGAAAACGAGCTTTCCAGAAACCGGCCGTGATCGGTGCGGTCATGGATCGTTGACGCGCAATTGATCGACCACCGGGCGAGTGTGCGCTCCCACGCTCCGGCATGCGGATGGTCATGCCAGAGATTGAATGCCCAGGCCAGTACCATCGCGTCTTGAGCATTCTCCTCGAGTTTGGTGTCGATCGCACACCCGGTCGGCGGCTCCAGATCGATGAATCGATCAGCCTCAAATGCAAGCACGTTCCGGACCGCGGCACGATCCTCTTCGTCAAGCACATCCCCGCAGAACAGCGACGCCACACCCAGAAGCGTTGCCCATAACGACGAGCGCCAGTTTTCTCCCCACCGGCCGCGCCCAAGAAACGTCGGAATATCCATGCTGCCGGTAAGGTGCGTGGCACACGCCCAGCGGACCCCCTTACGGACCTTTTCTTCAAGCTCTTGACGCGACAAAACCTCTTGCAGCAATTCTGTTTTATCAAGATAAAAAAAACTGCCGAGAATACACAGTACGGCGCAATGCGGACGGACGACATATTCGATCACCGGAGACGAAGAACCGACCTGGCGCATGTTAAAACTCTGCGGGTCGATTGATCCGAACAGGCCGGTCGTTCCGTCGAATTCACGCCACGCATTAAGGTAATAGGGCAGGCTCCTGGACAGAAGGCGTAAAATTTTCAGCGGTTCAATAATTTCGGTGAAATTGAGCATCAACGGGACCCGCGTAAGGGAGTGCTGCGTTCCATCGAATACACAATTATGGCGTTTTCCCCTGCCGCTTCCCTGCATTTCCGTGCAAATTCCCGGGCCGTGTTCGAGTCGTACAGCACCACAAAAGAATCTCCGTAAAAGCGTGGGACACGGTCTCCCTTGAGCCATGCCTCATGCATTGATGCAATACTGCGCAAAAAACCAGGGATCTCACCGGAATAGCCAATGCCGATATATGCCATGGGAACGAACCGTTTCCTTTTTTAATATCGTTGTTGATAGGTGCTCTCCTAAAATTAATATATCGGTCAATCGATTAAAAGCCGGGGAAAAAGCATTTGAAGAAAGAGGGTTTTTTCCGCCGGGAGATGTACCATGCGGATATTTTTTACCGGTTGCGCCGCGAGCGCTGGTGGCTTGTAGGTGCCTTGCGCACAAACGCCTCTTCTTCAAAGGCATGCACCGTGCCGAACACCTGCACTTTCTGTTCAAGTCCGTACTGCATGATTGCCGGTTCAATCGGTGCCGGCGGATCCAAAAGCGCCACAAAACGCTCTCGCGCTTTGAGCGCCAAACAGAAGTCAAGCAATTGGTGAGCAGCCCATTCATCAAGCGCTGTCACGTCTGACATGCGAATGGCGATTGCCTTCCACGCCGAGGTCTGCGCTTTATGCAGCTCCGCTTCAAGTATCGACCCCTGTTCCCTGGTACAGTGCCCGACAAGCTGGAGTATTGCATATCTGGTTTTTGCCAAAAAATAAACATCAAGAAAACTTGTCTGGCCGGCACGTTTTTTCTTTTCACTTTTACAGCCAGTCGCCTCTGCAGCACCTTCAAGATCGTGCTTTTTCAGGCGTGCGAGCACGTTCAGCACGGTCCTGAGAGGCAAATTGAGGGCCGCAGCAATAAGGCGCGGATCAGTATCGCGCTTCATGAGGCGATACACACGGTGGTACATGTCTTCAGATACGGTATGCTGGAAATGCTTCATGCGAGAAGGTTTCAACGAAAAACTTTTTCGAACCTTGAATCCGGCCCATCCGTACTGCTATTATATCATAACCATTTGATTTCTGTCAAATTTTGCACGACGGGCTTCTTGTGCCGGTCATCTTTCCGGATATATTTTACACTGTTGCTGAAAACTGCACGGGGCTGTAGCTCAGCTGGGAGAGCGCGACGTTCGCAATGTCGAGGCCAGGGGTTCGATCCCCCTCAGCTCCATTTTTACCGGCGCATCTCTTGTACATTCAAAGAGTATAGACAAGGGAGAAAAAGCGCCTTTTTGTTTTTTTCTATTAAGAGCAAAACGCAAGAAATGCGGCCGTTTCGCGGAGAGGACAATATTTATCGTACCCCTTTCGAATTCTTATTAAAACAAGACGATGAATCCAGTCGGGATGACAAGGTTATGTTGAAAAAAAACAGCAGGTTAGCCGGCATGCTCTGTCTGTTTTTGTCCCTCTCCTCGCTTGCGTTTGAGCGCTATGCAAATTATACCTCTGCACTTACTGTCAATGATTTTGCCTTTGACAAAGATACGGTATGGATTGCCACATCAGGGGGGCTTTTCAGATATCTTCCAGGATCTGGATCCGGAACCCTGTTTTCAAACCCCTCCTTTTTTCCAGACCCTTGTCTTACCAGTGTCGTCAGTGACGCCAGGGGAAACCTCTGGGTCGGCTCTCAGCAAGGGTATCTGACCCTGCGACCGAAAAAGGGCAGGATGAAGGTTTTCGCCACCTATGCGACATCAGAATGGAAAATCACGGATCTTGCCGAATACGGAAAATTCATCATTGTCGGGTCTGATAAAGGATGCAGCGTTTTCGACACGGAAAAGTCTGTCGGAATAAAAAACGCCACCTCCCTGGGAAGCATTTTCCTCAGTCCGCAGGTTAATACGATAGCGATTTTTCCCGACACTGACCACAACGACACCCTCTTGCTCATCGGGTGCGAGACCGGCTTTGCGCAGCTGTCGCTTACTAATAACAATCTTGAAAAGGCGAATTTTTATGATCCAGGCATCTGGACCGTCGACACCTCATCTCACATGCAGGTACGGGCCTTTGCCTTGGGATCCGGCACTTTTGCACCGCTCAATTCTCCGGGAATCATGGTTAATGGAACTACGGTTCATGCCGAATCCGACTCGCTGAAGGGATCGCTTTTTATTAACAACACAAAGGTGGCGGATTTTCCAAGCGTGGTAACAGCAATCGCAGGCCGGAGAAGCAGTGAAGTATATATCGGCACAATGAATGACTGCTTTTTTTTCTGGAACGGACAAAATGCCGTAAACGTGCAGGTGGGTGGGCCCGCATTCAGATCGGCTACCCGCGTTTATGCTGACCGGCAGGGATCGATCTGGGTGTCCCCTAAAATCATTCCGTCAATTGCCCAGGCAAAACAGGGTTTCAGCGTATTCAAAAACGGCGGCTGGCACCTGTATGCTTCGCAGCAGTATCCGCAGATGGGTGCGGTATTAAGCGAAGGGGCAATCTATGGCGCCGTAGAAGACCAATTCGGCAGAATGTGGTTCGGCACCTGGGGTGGTCAGGTAAAACGGTTCACGAAAGACAATAATTCCTGGCACAAATACTGTGTTGGGGCGCAGGATTTCGGCATGGGGCAGTTTTTTCAATCGGTTACCTGTCACCCTCCTGACTGGGCAAAAATCGATGCTATTGCACTTGACTCCACCGGGTTCCTCTGGTTTGGCATGTTCTGGAGCTTCCCTGGAAGCATTCTATGCCATGATCCGCGGTACGAACCCAATCCAAATGGCGCCGACGCCTCAGTACGGCATTATCGCTACTTTTTCGACAAAGCCTCAAGCCCTTACTACTCTGAAAACATCGGCTGTATCTGCGTTGACGCGGGGAATACTATTATTGTCGGAGACGGCGAGGTCCCCGGCAATGGAAGAATTCTCGTGCTCCGCCACAATGGCAATCCGCTAAGTGACGGCATCCAAGTAATCGACGACTTCAATGATCAGCGAGGCGTCATCTATGATCTTGCTGCCACGCAAGATACGCTGACCTATATCGCAACGTCAACCGGCTTTTTCACCTATGACCCTCAAAAAAATGAAATAATCAAGGGCCTGTGTGTCCGCACCAAGTCGGGCAATTCCGGCAGTCTTACCATTGTCGATACCGCGCTCCGCAATATCAAGTCTGTTGAGATCGAAGACGAACGTTTTGTCTGGCTGGGCACCAAGGCGAACGGTCTTATCAGATACGATCTAACCAACAACACCTCCACGGTCATTGACCAGTCTTCCGGACTGCTTTCCGATCATATCCAGGATATCACCATTGACCGAACATCCGGACGCCTCTGGATCGCGACTGACCGTGGTGTTTCACGCTATACGCTCGGATATTCGGTCGGCAAAAAAAATACCGGTATTGCCTCGGTCTATCCTAATCCCTACTCAAAAAGACGCCACCTGGAAATCGTTTTTGAAAAGCTGCCGCCTAAAAGCACGGTGCGGGTGTACGCGGTGGGCGGAACGCTGATTACCGCCCTTTCTCCTGTGGAGAACGGCACTGGCGGATCAGCATGCGTATGGAAACCATCGGGGAGTATTGTACCGGGAATTTATATGTATACGATCCGATCGGGTGGTTCCTCTGCCCAGGGAAAGCTCATTATTACGCCCTGATGCCATCTCACGCTGCGCCGCTTGATACGGTTGCAGAGGAGAAGAGTACACGTGCGCCCCGCGATCATCACTTCTGGAGGCATATCATGTCCGGTGCAATGCTGAGCATTGTATCTGTTCGTGCCGCAGGGGTCAAGGAATGGGAAGAATGCTGCGCAGGGTGTGCACATGCAACGTTTTTCCATACCCCGCACTGGGCAGACATCTTTGCCAATGCCCGTGTAAACCATATGGTTCCCTGTGGCCGGAGCATAGAATTCAGTGATGGTGTTGTGGCGATCCTGCCCCTTTCCTACAAAAAGCACCTCGGTGGAGCGACACGCTCCTATTGGTCCATGCCGGCATCCTGTTTTGGCGGATGGATCTCACGTACCACGCTTACCCAAGAGCACTGCCGGCTTCTTATTGCCTATCTTGACACGTTTCCGGATCTTTTCTGGCGCGAAAATCCGTACGATCCGGTGCTGCTTAAAATGGAAATTCCGGGAGCGGAGGAGGACTTTACTCAGAGTATTGATCTCAGAAAAGGCATTGAGCCTGCCAGAGCCTCGGCCGACTACTCTCACCGGCGGGCGGTCAAACGGGCTCGAGAAAAAGGGGTAAGCGTTGTGGAAGCGTCTAATTTTGACCAGTGGATGAGCTATTTTTCGCTGTATACGGCATCCCGTGACCGTTGGAAAAGCAAAATGACATTCATCGGCAGCGGGTATACGCTCGATTTTTTAAAGGCCGTGTATGACAGCCCTTCGGCGCATCGAAAAATGTGGCTTGCGCTCCTTGATGGAACGCCCATCGCCGGAACGCTCTGCTTTTTCTGGAACAAGCATGCCGTGTCCTGGTCAACGGCAGGAATCGCCGGGCTGTTCAACAGTCACCGGCCGAATGACCTCTTATATGACCATGCGTGCAATCACGCCGCAGAGGTTCATTGCGACTGGTTCGACTGCAATCCAAGCGGCGGACTGAAGGGGGTCATTGATTTTAAAGAGCATATCGGCGCGCAAAAGCTGCGATCGCGGATTGTAGACCGGAAATCCTTTCTGCGCCGCATGGCCGCGGGTATCAGAAAAGTATTCGCACGATGAAACCCTCTCTTTCTATTCTTTGCGCTGCCGGCACAGCGAGCGTTCTCCTGTGCCTTCCGGGCCTCTTCTGTCTTCCCCTCACTAATGCCTATGTCACGGCGCGGGTAACCCTAACCATTTCAGGAAACGGCCGAGTCCAGGGAATGGAAAGCGACACGATCCTGCAAATCGGCGACACGCTCCGGCTTACCGCGCAGCCTGACAGCGGCATGCTCTTTGTGGGATGGCGCGGCATCGGCTTTTCAAACCAGAACCCGCTCATCCTTACGGTGACGCGAGACGTGAATCTGGAGGCTTGTTTCGCACGCACGCCGGAAGGGCCCGTATTAATTCGCGCCCGCGACAGCCTGTTTACAATGGGTTCGACCGGTGCGCTGGCCCAGGAATACGAGCGCCCTGCCCATCAGGTGCGTATGAAGCACGATTTTTACATGGGGCGCCACGAGGTGACGCAGGGGGAATATGCGGCGCTGGTGGGTCGCATTCCCGCCACCGGCGCCGGAGCGCTTGACGTCGGCGACAGTTTTCCCGTCTATAACGTGTCCTGGTACGACGCAGCGCTCTATTGTAATCGTTTAAGCAAGCGCTATGGTTACGACACCGTTTATTCCTATTCAAGCAGGTGCGACCAGCCGGACTGTCCATGGGTGCTTGAAAACCTTGTCATCAATTACGACCGTTTCGGGTACCGGCTCCCTACCGAAGCGGAATGGGAATACGCCTGCCGCGCCGGATCCGCCTCGGACTATTTCTGGGGCGATGGCCCGGCCGCGGAAACCGATGCGACCGCCTATGCTTGGTACTATGTAAATTCGCATGACCGGTCACAACGGGTCGGCCGTCTTGCGCCCAACAGTTACGGCCTGTTCGACATGGCGGGTAACGTTGCCGAATGGGTCAATGACTGGCTTGTCTATTACCCGGACACCACGGTCGTTGATCCGGCCGGACCCAACGACCTGTCGCAGGAACAGTATGAGGCGTCAGGCGAACGCCCGGTACGGGGAGGGTCGTGGCGGCTCGGCACGGCTTTTCTCAGGTCAAGCTGCCGCAAGGGACCCTACCGGACAAGCGCCTTTACCGCGCAAAAAGACATTGGATTCAGGGTCGTACTGGGGGCCTTCAACGCGGGAAACTCACAGAAAGGAACCTCTGCATTCGATTCCTTGACGATTGCCATGGCGTGTGACAAAACCGACCTGTTCACGTTCATCGGTACCAACCGCATCACGTTTGCGGTGGTGGTCAAGCAGGGCGACCGCCGCCGCCTGGTCTCCATCGACCCTTCACGCCCAGGATCCTTGATCCTTCCCAGCGGCAATGACAGCGTTGTTTTCGCTCCCTCCATTTCACCGGACGGCAGTTATGTCGCGTTCTCCTCACAAAGTGAGGGCTTTTCTGGTCCAGGCACCATCTCCTGCCAGAAGTTTGATTCTGCGGGAAGCAACCTGCGCACCATGCAGGGATATCTTCCCCGGTTTTGGGTGTCTCCCCAGACCCGCGACACCTTTATTGTGTATACCGACGGCGCGTCACCCAACTCCCTGCCGCGCTGGCATACGGAAGCAACCTGCCGCATTAAAATCGAAAACGGTTCGTTTTCCGGCACCCCCGAGGTGCTCTGGGATGAGGGATCGTTTCACGGAGGCCTATCAAGCGATGGACGGTTTCTCGGCACCTCATTCCCGGTCGCCCGGCTTGTGGATCTGCAATTAAACGACACCAATATTTTTTATTTCATTACTCCCCATAACGGCCGTGACGATAATCCGCAGGTATGCAATCTCTCAATGTCGCCGTCGCTTGCCGAACCAGGCGAGGCGCTGCTTCTTGATTTCGGTTATCCCGGGACCAGCACCCTCATCGGAAGATCCTACGGGCTCCACGCTTTTGTTTTTATCTGCAACCTCAGACCAAACCAGGTCGTTTCGTGGTATGAAAAACCCGCAGCCTATGATCATTGGGACTATCCGGAATGGTCAAACCATCCAGATTTTTTTGTGGGTATTGCCCGCTCCGCCACCGGCGGCGAAGACGCGCTCTATGTGGTCCGACGGAGTGATTCGAACTATCTGAAAGTCGCCACAGGAAAAAACCTCTCTTATCCGACGCTATGGATCGATCCGAGCGCCGTGGCCGAGGAAAACAATCCCTATCGCTGGTTCGGTGCGTATGACCTGCCTATTCAATGGAACGGTCATATCCTGCAGGCAAAAAAAATACGGCTTTTCTGGCATCGACGTCTTGAGGTGGAATGTGTGGGCATCGGAAGCTCTCCCCTGCATGCCGGAATGAGTCCCGCTGACATGAGCACCCCATCTCTGAACATGGCCGGGCTTGGATCAGAAATGTTTACCGATGCGGTTATTGCACGTGATTATGTGCTGCCCCACGCGCCGAAGCTTAAAGCGATCGTCCTCGATCTCATCCCCGGCTTTCTCAATCATAACCGGTGGCAGCCGCCACGGTTGAACGGGCTCTATGACAGCAAGGGATATGAGCTGGACGCGGCGAATAATTTTTACCGGACCGGTCTTCCCTCCAGAGTACTTTCCGCCATCGCTTCGTTTTCCAGCCAGCAGTGGCAGGGGGTCGACCCTAACGGATATGACTTGGCTGACAATACCGGTTTCGGCTGGGGCCAGCCGATTATCGACCGTGCCGACTACGATTTCGCCGATTCCATGGTAAAGGCCAGCCTCTACGAACTGTCCCTTCTTGCCGACTCTGCCGCGTCAAAAAACGTCCACCTGTTGATCATCAACTTCCCTCAGAATCCAATGTATAAAAACACCACGATGATCGGGCGCTACGGTCCTGGCCGGGCAACGTTCGCCGAACTGGTCTCCTGGATCGATTCGCTGTGCGCCCGTAATCCCTATGTCCATTTCTATGACGCGAACATGAACGGCAACCATGATTATACTAATGATGAGGCGCAGGACTGCAATCACCTCAATTACAAGGGGGCACGCCGTCTTTCCGCCAGGATCGACAGCATCATTCAGGCATATGGCGTCCCATGAAAACACGGTCTGTTCATTCTCGGTATTGACGGCTGTAACGCTGCAATGTAAGTATTATATTTGAGCCTGCAAGGAACTGCCGTTGTATGAGCGTAGATAATCAGAGCGGAAATCCGATTAATCGCGGGCGGGCATTGTTATTCCTTCTGCTATGCGTCGTGGCCGTCGGTGCGCTTCTTTTCTTCTGCACCACCAATCCCGCTGCGCCCGATACGCCTCTTTCCCTGACCGTCCGGGGGGATTCGGTCGTGATGATCCACGACTCGCTGATCCTCCATGCGTCGGTCCCCGATGCAGCGGCACGCGGGGTACGGTACCTATGGCGCCTTGACCAGTCCCAATCCGGCGACACAACCAGTGACAGCAGTATAACCATGGTATTTTCCGCCGTAGATACGGGAAACCATCTCGCTATCGTGCAGGCATTCGACAGGAACGACCACCTCTCTCCTTTGGATTCGTTCCGCTTCAGGGTTACCTACATCCAACCATCCATGACCCTGCTGGCGGACACAAACGCCGTTGTCGGCGCATCGTATACTGTCCGTTTTATTACCCAACGAGGCGTCTCCCCTCTTGATCGATGGTTTTGGTACCGAAACGATCCCACGGCGGTCGCGGCAACGGTCGATACACAGGTTTCCTGGACATGGGCCGCTGCTGATACCGGTACCCATTGTATCGTTGCCTGGGCTGTTGATCATGACGGCATCAAGTCCAATCCCTGTTCGCTGACCGTACGGGTATCAGCAATTCTCCCGCGCGCGCACATCACCGCAGACTCCATCGGTATTGTCGGCGTTCCTTTTTCCATTTCCATCACAGCAACTCCCGGTGTCAACCCGATCGAGCGGTTCGAATGGTACCGCGACAGCCTCTTGACCGTCACTACCAGTATTGATACGGTCCTCTCATGGACATGGAACCTGTCGGATACCGGCAATCATCGCATACTGGTCCGGGCCATTGACCGCGACAGCCTCTGGTCCGTCCCGTGCACGCTTTTGGTGCGCGTTATCACGCAACCGCCGGAAGTAACGATTAGCGCCGATTCAACCGCTTATGCGGGCATTTCCTGGACCGCGGCATTTTCTGCAACCCCAGGCGCCGGTCCGATCGAGCGGTTTGAGTGGTTTTTCGATAGCCAGGCAAATGCCCGGACGACTATAGACACCATTCTTGCCAGAACCTGGACGATTGCCGATACCGGCACCCGCCTTTTCGCCGTCCGCGCCTTTGATCGTAACGGTGTGTATTCCCAGCCAGACTCCTTGCTGGTACGGGTTACCTACACACGCCCGCGTTTTACACCGCTCCCGGATACCAGCGTTAAAATAAACGACGGCATTACCCTCACCTTCTCCGCCGCTGATTCGCTCCTGCCAATTATCCGATTTGCCTATACCCTCGATGACTCCGGGACGCCCCGGTTCACGACGGATAGCGTCATCCGCTTGTCATGGCGTGTTGCTGACACGGGACAGCATCTTCTTGTCGTACAAGCGTACAACAGCCTGCTTGTCGCTTCTGATCCGGATACCGCAGTCATCTCCGTCACCAGCAGCCGTCCCCACACCTCCCTTGTCTGCGACTCAACGGCGGCGGTCAATGACACCGTTGTTTTTACCGCTCAAGCAAGCGACAGCGATGGAACCATCGTTGACTACCGCTGGTCAGTAGACAGCCAGCCCTGGGTGACAACTCAGACCCCATCCCTTCACTGGCACGTTCCATTGAATGCCGCGGGTACACACAGGGTGCGTCTGTTCGTCATTGATGATGACGGCCTCGTTTCAGACACGGTTCAGGCTATCGTCATGGTTTCCCTTATGCGGCCAACCGTTTCTCTCCCCATCCGTGATACCGCGATCCTGGCGAATCAGCCGTGCCGCCTTACCGCGCAGGCCTTTGATACCAACGGCACCATTGCACACTACCGATGGTGGCTTGACGGGAGGACCGTCGCGCAGTTTTCAGACAGCAGCAGCGCCGTGTTTCTTTTTGCTCCCGAAGAATCGGGATCGCACCTCATAACCTGCACGGTAATTGATGATGACGCTCTCGAATCATTACCGGATTCAACGCTTATCCGTGTACTCTCCGGTCCGCCGGTGATCAGTGCAATGAATGACACCGCCATCTCCAGCCATGATTCGTTACTGCTTTCCTGTACCGCCTCCGATCCCAACGGCACGATTGTGCGATACTTGTGGGACACCCAGGGAAGCGGATGGAATGACAGCACCACCGCTCCGAATTTCGTACTCAGATACGACGGGCGGCAGATCGTCCGGATCCTGGTTGCGGCGCGCGACAATGACGGGCTTATTGCCGTCGATACTATACAGGTCACCTTTAACCGTCCGCCCGATACCATACAGGTACGCAAGCCGCTCCTTCCCGAGGATACCTGCTGGCTTTCACTCACAACGCCATCGCATTCCCTTGTATTTGAATACGCAGCAATTGATCCTGACAATGATTCACTACGTTATACCCTTTCATGGGGTGCCACTCTCGACTCGTTAGCACAAGCATATCAGGGAAATAGCAGAACCTGCACACTCACCTGCGCCGACGAGGGAGTATATTACTGGCAATTAGACGTTCGCGATACCTGGGGCCACACCCAATCACGTTCTGGAAAATTTGTCGTTATGAGAGAATACCGGATCTGTTTTATCGGTCATTCGATCGTTGCCGGTTTTGGCGGCGATAACGTGGTCGGGGGATTTCGGGGAACCGTTCTTGATTCGCTCCGGACCTTGCTTTCACCGACCTCGCGGCTTCGCGCCGTTGGACCCACCACCACATTGCACATGTCACGTTCAGCGGCTGATGATTCATGCCTCGCCGTGTCCGGAATAACGGCAAAGGAGAATTATCTTCTCCTTGCCTCGGGCGCAAGCTCGCTCAAGGCCGACATCTGGGTCTTCATGATCGGCGCAAACGACGCTTTTATCAACTACGAGTGCCGCCGCTACACCACCATGATCATGGATGAAATGATTTCCAGGAACAGCGCAGCCCGGATCTATGTATGTAATTCACCTCCTCTCTCCTCGGGCTTTCCCACCCACAACACCTATCTCCCAGGATTCAACCAGTTTCTGGAAGATACGGTCGCTGCCAGGTCTTCGCAAGGTGCGCATATGTTTCTTGTCGACGCATTCAGTGCCCTTACAATAAACGATCAATACAACCAGGTGTGGTACAATACCGATGGTATCCACCCCAACCAGACCGGGTACGACCGGCTGGCCGCCACCATCATTTCCGCCATGAAGGGATCCGATCCCCCGGCCGTTCTGGTTCGTCCATAAGCCAGCTATCGCGCGGACAACCGGTTGACACCCCTCCAGAAAGGGATGTATATTTTACCGTTTGAGAAAGGCGAAACTTCAACGGCGCCCGATTAGTACTGTTTCATGCACGATCATCCGCCGGGGAAAGTATTAAGTCGAATTATTGGAGTGTAGCTCAGTTGGTCCCGCCAACAATGGCGGGATTAACCTCTGGGCCGGATTAAGTCGAATTATTGGAGTGTAGCTCAGTTGGCAGAGCAAGTGGCTGTTAACCACTGGGTCGGGGGTTCGAGCCCCTCCACTCCAGCCATTTAAAGCCCTCGATTCATTCGAGGGCTTTTTCTCATCATGTTTTCAGTGTATATCCTTTACAGTCCTACTGCAGATCGCTACTATATCGGCCATACCGCTGATCTGAAACTCCGAATGGCCAGCCACAATCATTCCTGCATTGGTCTTAATAAATACACAAGGAATAACGGCCCCTGGAATCTCGTGTATCAGGAATCAAATTTTACCACACGTTCCGAGGCTATGAGACGGGAGCGTGAAATCAAACAATGGAAAAGCAGAAAAAAGATTGAAACGCTGGTGGCATCTACCACATCGGTCAGGAATAGAATCTAAAAATGATTATATGTGTAGCTCAGTCGGTCCCGACAACCACAGGTTGTCGGGATTAACCACTGGGTCTCCCGATTGCAAATCGGGATCCACTCCAGCCATTGAAAGCCCTCGATTGATTCGAGGGCTTTTTTTCATATTATCGAAGGGTGACCGGCGCAAAATTCAGGTTATGGCTTTAATGAACAGGAGTCTCCTTCTTAACATACGACCCGTTAGTATTATTCACTCTTGCTACAAACGGACTGTGGGGCAGGCTGGATGACGGTATTATGAATGAGGCGGGCTCCCGTATGTTTCGAACATCCTTTCTGAATATCTGCCTGCCGAGCATGTCGAATATCTGCACAGAAGTTCCTCCAGCGACAGGTTGCAGGCTTACCCTGAAATCACCTGATGGCATATAGGTCATCATTGGACCAATAGTGGGAGAGGATTTTTTTGAAAGAGGCCTTGAGGTATAAGAAATATTTGAACGCAATTTCCAGGTCTTCCAGGAACAACCATTCACATTAGAGATTAAGTAAGTATTTTGTCCGTCAAATCCATATCCGGCATATCCTGAATCTGACAAAATCTGATTACCATCTTCGCTTAATAATTTAAACAAAACAAAGGATACGTTATTTTCACTAATACTAACATAATAATTTACGATGCATTCAAAATTTGCATCTTCGTCGACAAATGTTTGCGAAAACGTAATATTTTCAATGAGTCCATTATCTGGCATATATGATGAAGGAATTATTACTGATCCAATTTTTCCTGTATGTGAAAAAATATCATATTGGTCACGACCTTTTTATGCCACACTAATAACATATCCGACCTTTGATTTATCCCATCAAGTTGAGGTTGGGCAATCGCTTCATTGTTAGGCCCTCTTATTCCTGTTGGTCTACCAATATTTTCGTAAATACTCGAATCAATCGAAAACGTCCCCACCAATTCCTGAGCAAACAGTGACAACGGCAGCACCAGTACAAGAATAATCTTACGCATATTCTCTCCTTTCAAGAAAGCTATGTGTTGATATTATAATATTAAAAAGGGAAGCAAATCAATCATCGATTCGCTTCCCTTGGAACAGCAATCAATACAATTATTTCTTCTTTTTGGCCTTTAACACTTTGGCTCTCCCAATAATTCTATAGACCTGTGACAATGAGAGACCATACTTCTTGGCAATAGCCCGACCTTTTCCAATTTAGTATTCCTTCGGTGGATTTATTGGATAAGTTAGATTTATTGAATCAGGACCAGATCATTGCCGAGGCTGTAAAGGCAAGAGAACAACGGGTGGAAAACAATAAGAGCGTCAAGGATATTTATCTCCGTTCTGGAATGCATCCATCAATGATCTACAGGCTCACTCCCGCCTTCTCTTTTCAAGATAAAGAGGCCGTCCGCGATGGTAATGTCGTACCGGGTACCGCACTCGCGTTCACCAGGCAGGCTTTCCCGGTACGGTCGTCAGCATAATCCATTTCCTTGACTCGCCCTGCAGCCCTGATACATACTAGAAAGCCTGTTTACACACCTGGAGAGGAATGCAGCGACGTGGCCCGCGTGGTGATTATTGCCGTATGGTTCCTTGGTATATGCAGCGTTTCCTTTGCCGATGAGTCAACGAAAGCGAAACTCGACTCGTGTATCCTGTATTACCAGGACGGCGAGTACCAGAAAACGGTGGACAGCCTCAAAGCGCTCCTGCCCCTGATTTCCAACCGCCAGGAAGAGATCGAAGCGTACAAATATCTCGGGTTCTCCTACGTCATGCTTGACATGATCAGCAAGGCAAAGGAGTTTTTCAGGGTCGCGCTGGAAAAATTCCCCGCGATGGTCATTGATACCCTCGAGGTGCCGCCGAACATCACGATCGTATTCAAGCAGACCCAGCTTGAAACCAAAATGGCCAAGGGCGACATTCTCGACAAGGATGTGCAGCGGCGCAACGAAAAACGGGTGATCACCGCCACGGTGATTGCGGCAACCGGCACAGTTGCGGCCGGTGTTGGCGGGTATTTTTGTTACCGGGGATATCGCTCCCGCGACCATTACTTTAACGTTAACGCGGAAGATCCCGACCGCCAGGAACAACTCGATTACTGGGGTGAAAAATTTCAAAGGGAACTGCTCATTGGCGGGGTAACAGCGGGAACCGGGGTCATAGAGCTCGGGCTCGCCACCTGGCTCTTTTTCAGGAAACCTGCGCCAAAAAAAATCAGCGCCTTTTATGAAGATGGTGTGTTCGGCGTCGTCTGGCGTTTCTAGTGGTCTATTTTTCTCTTGTCAATTGCACCTTGATCCTTCTTAGCTCCCCTTTTTTCAGCGATATCTTTTCCTTATAGGTTTCATACCCGGGCCGTTTCAGGACAATGGTGTGCGTGCCTTCGGTAAGGGCGATTGGTTTCGCGGTCGGCGAATTCCCCTTGAACTCGTCGTCCACAAATATCTCGGCCCAGGGATAGGAATGAATATGCACCGAGGACATACCCGGCTTTTCCGGAACCATATCGACGGTTATGATTTGAACCGCGTCCTTTTCAACGGTGATGGATTTTGAAAAAGGCTCATATCCTTCTGCTGACGCATCGAGATGGTGCAAGCCGGTGATGAGCCGCAAGCCTTCGGCCATTTCATTCTTGGTCATGTGTTCACCGTCAACACGCACCCGGGCCGATTCCGGGGTGATCGTTACCTTCAATATGCCGCTTTGCGAGTCAAAAGGCGACGGCGTCCGCGAACGTTGCGGCTTTCGCGTTTTGGTGGTCATGGCCGGCCCGGAGACCGCAACGGCTTTTTTCACCGCTCCGGTATCTGTTTGTATCCGGGCGGCACCGGTTTTTTTCCGTGTCCGGGGGGGCTTCGTACGTTTCTTTGAAATCGTCACCGTATCCAGCATATCATTGGCAGGTTCTCCGGGTCCACTTGTTGCAAGAGGAACGCTGTCTCCTCCCGCCACCGTATCAACGGATACTATCTGTTTGACAACAGCGACCGGTTGCTGCATACCCTGCGGCTCTTTGTTATTCCACCTCTGGAAATAAAAAAGGGCGGCACCGGTGACGGCAATGGCAAGAACCAGGACTGAAATAAAAACCAGCCTTCCGATTCGCATGCGGGAAGGCGGTTTCCATGCATCAATTCCAGATTCCTTGCCGAAGCGTGTCTGCTTTGCGAGGATGGAAGACGACGTGTGCTTTTTAATCGCGTCCATCGCCTTAATAATGGGCCTGTACAGGGGATCATAGCGCTTCGCCTGCTGCGCATGCGCCTCGGACCTTTGCGCGTCGCCGGCCGCGCCATACTCCTCTGCCTTGCGTTCGTGATAAGCGAACACCTTGGCAACCAGCGCCTTTGCATGCAACGATGGATCGCCCACATACCGCCGGATCTCCTCTGCCGGGTCTTTTATCCCGATATCGTAAAAGTAGTTCTGCAGCGACTCAATAAGCGGGAACAGGCTCGACAACCTCCTGCCCCGTTCCTTTATCAGACACTTGTCGATATGGTTCGCAAGGTCACCGGGAAGCGCCGGATTAATCTCAAGAATCGGCGACTCCTTTGTCTGCACGATGTGAAAAAGGATCGAAGGAACGTTATCGCCGTTAAAAGGATAGTTGCCGGTAATGATGCGGTAGAGGAGCACGCCGACCGACCAGACATCCATGCGAAGGTCTTTCTTCTCCTCACCGGTCGCCTGTTCCGGCGACATGAAAAGCGGCGTACCCACGATCACGTCAGACGCGGTGAGGTGCATCTGCTGGGAGCTTGCATGCGCAAGGCCGAAATCCACGACCTTGACCGCCCCGGCTTTTGATACCAGGATATTGCCGGGTTTTATATCGCGATGGATGATCCGGTGCGAATGGGCGTGCGCCAGGCCCTTGAGCGCAAAAAGCATAATCATGAGGCCGATTTCAGGAACGTAGGTTCTGTCTTTCAGTATTGATTCGAGATTCGGGCCATCGATATACTCCATGGCAATGTAAAACGAACCACGGTCCTCACCAAAGTCGTAAATCCGGATGATATTGTCATGATCGAGCGCGGCCGCGGCACGCGCTTCATTTTCAAACCGCTTTATCTCGGTTTTATTCGTGAGGAGGCCGGTCGCCATTTCTTTTATGATGACTTTCCGGTTCAGAGAAATCTGGGTGGCAAGGTAGACCTTGCCCATACCGCCATGGCCGATCTCCTGGATACCGGTGTAATCCTTTAATGAAAATGCCATATACCTGTACACAACCGGGTAAAATGAAGCCCCCCGCATCGTATATGACGGCATGAGGGGCGCACTTAGGTAAAAATATATAAAAAACGGCCCTTTTTAAGGGATTTTCACGCTCCCCTGCAACAGCACATCCGGGAAGGAGGATTCGAGCCGTCTATTTCGCCTCGCCAGACAGTACTCGCAACGGCGCTATTTCGGCGCCCCAGTATATGGTCTGGTGCGGGAAGGGTATCTCGATCTTTTCAGCATCAAATGCCTTTTTAAGGCGTCTGCGGTATTCGCGGCCAACCACCCACTGCATGATGGGCGGCGTTTTAAGCCGTGCTTTTACGACGACCGCGCTGTCGCCGAACTGATCCACCCCGAATACCTCCATGGGCTCAAGGATCTTTTGCGCATACTCCTCGTCCGCACGCATCTCTTCGGCCACCCGCTTCATGATCTCCACCACGCGGTCGGTGTCCTCCTTGTACGCCACGCCGATATCGAACACGATGGCTGACCACTCCTTGGTCATGTTCGAGAGCGAGTTTATTTTTCCGTTCTGGAACACGTGGACCACGCCGGAAAGGTCGCGCAGCACGATGGTCCGCAGGCCCACCTTCTCCACCAACCCGCCGGTTCCGTTAACAATAGCAACATCGCCGGTACGCACCTGGTTTTCCAGAAGCATGAAAAAACCCGATATCATGTCGCGCACCATTTCCTGGGCCCCGAAACCGATGGCCAGGCCCACAATCCCTGCGCCGGCGATGAGCGGGGCGATGTCGATTCCCACCTTTCGCAAAAGGAGCATGCAGGTAATGATCCATATCGCCAGCCGTATCGCCGAGGTGAGAATGTGGGTCATGGTCTCGACGCGCTTTTCCAGCTCCATCGCCTCAATCGTGCCGCCGCTTTTCATTCGTTCAAGCATAACGGGTTTCAGGCGGGAGACGAGAATTTTGATGCCTTTGAGCAAAACAAGGGCGAGGATAAGGATAAAAACAAGAGAAGGAACCGTCTCTATCATCCATTGGACCGACTTCTGCAGCATCTCCTGCCAGAATTCCGGCGTGAGCCAGCTGTTCATTTGCGCCTCCTATGTTGATTGTTTATTTGCAGCGGAAAAGGCCATCCGGCCGCTTGCTTGTCATATCTTTCCGAGCGCCCGGTTCTCCACCCAGCCGCTCAGCCCGTTGGGAAGACTCACGAGCGACCACCCCTCAACCGTTTTCCTGATCAGGAATTTGGTGCCTTCGTGCGCGGTAAAAATGATCTTCGCGCCGTCAGGCTCGTTCTTGGCGTCAATACGTTGCTCAAGCAGAATGGCGTATTCGACCTTCTCGGAGTGATAAATTTTGATTCCCATGGAAAGGCCGCTCAGGAGCAACAGGAGAGACAGGAGAGAAGAAACATAAATGCACCAGAGCCGTGCAGTACCACGCACGAATAACGCGATTGAAACAAGGAGCGCCAGAACCATAAGAAGGATAAAACAGAACCAGAGCTGGGCGGTCAGGGACAGGAGGACATGGACCTGCCAGAACAAGGTCTCGATAAAGCCGCGCTGCGGTTCAGGAACGCGGTCAACGATGTTTGACGAAACGAACCTGATATTTGCGGCAATATCCCTGTCCGCCGGATCCAGCCGAGCGGCCTTTTCATAACAGAGCCGGGCAAGCCCGAGCTTTTTCTGGCGGAAATAGGCGTTGCCGAGATTGAAATACACGGCGGGTGAAGAGATACCGGCCGACACGACGTTTTCATAATAAACAATGGCGCTGTCATACCGCTGCTCAGCGTAAAAATGGTTGCCCCGGTCAAACCAGTGGTCAACGGGTGCGGAAAAACCAGGTGCACTGCCGAGAAGGGCGACCGCCAGAAGCGACACCGGCATTGCTCCCGGTGTCTTTTTCTTGCCGCCTTTTGCCGTTTTTTCCAGGGAAAAAAGAAACGCCGATGCCTGGTCAAGCACTGACGAGCGCGATTTTTCGTCAAATGCAGCGCCGCCGAACCGATACGAGTCTAGCAGTTCAATAAATGCGGTCAGATCCGAGACGATTTTTTCCTGCGCGTGCCGTTCCAAAAGCTCCGCCTTGAGCTCTTCAAGGGTGCGACCGGTGGCCGGAAATCCGAACTTATGGGATATATAGCGCTCAATCACGTCCGCGATCCTGCCCAAAAAATCATCGGTTTTGAGCGCCGCATCCCGCTTTTTTAGTTCATTCAAGGTTTTCAGCGCTGACTTCAACGCGCGCCGGCGCACCAAGAGGAGTGCGTTTGCTTCCCGGCGCCGGGACTGCACCCGGTACAGAATTGCCGCCACCACAATGAGAAACGGGAGCGGATAGAGCAGGTAAAAGACCGGCTCGCGGTACGGTTTTTGAGACATGCTGCGTATGCGGACGCCTGTTTTGATGTACCGGATATCGGAACCAACTTCGCGGATCTCCTCCTGCGTAAGGTATCGCGTCTGCTGTTTGGCGCCGCCCTTGCCCTTGGTGACGATACACGAAAGCGTTTGGGTGGAGGCGGTTTTGTAAGTGCCGGCATGAGGATCAAAATACGAAAGCTCAATAGGCGGAATGGCGAGTGTTCCCTCTTTCTGGGGAATAAGCAGATATTTGTAGCTTTTTTTTGATACAATCCCATTGGCTGTCGTATCAACCTGCACGTTTTTTTCAGGAGTGAATATTTCACAGTCAGCAAGCGCAGGAACGGTGACATCGCTCACATTGCCGGGCCGCGTATCCGCGTGTACCAGCACTTTGAGTGTCGCCGCATCCCCGGCGGGAACCTGCGGCGGATCAATGCTGGCACTCAGGGTTATTTTTCCGATGGAGCCTGAAAAACCTGCTGGTGCGGGAGGCAGCTCCTTGACCCGGACCGCGAGCGTATTTGAAAAGGCGGTGCGGCCAACGGCCTGCATGCCGCCCCCGAAAAAGTCGCCGCCGAAGAAATCCCCGAAAAACGGATCCAGCGACCTGCGGCGCGACTGTTTGAGCTCAGCATATTCAAATGGTACCGCAGGAATGGAAAAAGAGCCCTTGGCAAGAGGGATGACTGCCCAGCGGAGAATGGCGGTACGGTACATCTCGCCGCCGATCCGTTCCGAACTCGTCGCGACCTGGTCCCGAAACAGACGCGAGAGCGACAGGTCTTTGGGAAACGACTTCTCAAGCGCGGCAACCACACCGTTAAAACCACGCTCCACCTGCGTGGGAGAGTTACCGCGTTGCGCGACCTTCAGCGTGAGAATCGCCTGTTCCCCCACATACAGCGGCTGCTTGCTGAGCCTGATCGTGACATGCACGTCCGGATTTTTTACCGGTTCGGACGCAGCGTTGAATGCAAGGGGCTGGGTCGTGTACGGCGTACCGTCAACCGTAACTTCAAGCGAGGGGAAGGTGAACGCGCCGGTCTTCTTTGGGACGATCACGTAATAAAACTGCGTCGTGACGGTTTTTGTCTGCGATGCCTTGCCGTTTATGATCTGTATTGATGTAGAGGATGACTGCCTCCGGTCGGTTTTAATACAATCGAACGCTTCGTGGCGGGGCGCGGCAGGCGCGGCAACCTCATCAGACGCATTATCGGTCACCAGCTCCGCCACCACCACGACCTGTTCGCCGGGCACAACGTTCGTATGGTCCGTCGTAACGGTAAACCTGACGCCGGCAAAAGACGCCATCGCCGCGCACAGCACCACGATCAACACCGGTGACCGTTTCACCCGGAAAACCCCTTTGTCCAGTCCTTGAGATACCTGCTGATGTTCCTGAAATAAAAAACCGTGCCAAAATTGTGATCAGCGTTTTTCAATATATAATACGCGGCGCTTATTCCGGACTGGCGGGCTTTCTGGACATACCGCGCCGATTCCCCTACCGCAACCGAAGCATCCGCATCACCTTGAACCAGAAAAAGCCTGCCCCGGAAACAGTGCGCCATTGCCGCCGCCGGATCGACATTCCTGAGGCCGTCAATGAACGACAGCGACATTTCATGCGGCCCGTTTTCATAGCAGCCTGCCGTGTTTGGCCCGGCATTGATGATATCGCGTCGCCGGTCAACAAGCCCCTCCGGATCAGCCACCGGCGCGAGGAGCGCAAGACCGTCCGCCCGCGTCCGGTCGCAGCAAAGCGACGCTACCATTCCGCCGAGACTGTGACCCAGAAGCACCAGCACCGACGGCTCGTATCGCTTCCGCACCATGCTGACCGCCGAGAGCAGGTCGCTGCACATGCTGTCAATCGTCATGTCCTTGAAATGACCGTCGCTCTCCCCTGATCCGCGAAAATCAAACCGCAGCGAGGAGGCGCCGATCGTTTCCAGTTCGCGCGCCAGATGCACAAAAAGATACCCCGGACCGATACGGTGACCCGTGAACCCGTGGCAGAACACATACCAGATACCATTGCGGGGCTGCACGGCATGGAGCGATCCCCGTACGGTCTGTTTCCGGTTTTCCCACTCGATATACCTGAACCGGGGCGCGGCCATTCCTACCAGTCCTTTTCCGGCTTTTTCATTTTCATGAGCAACCCTTTCTGTTTCGGCGGCTTGTTGAGGGTATCGGCATCGTCGGCAAACTGCATGATGATCCGCCGCGCTTCCTCTTTTTTCATGTCGTCCTTATTCGGTTGCGGCTGGGGCTGCTTCTGGTCCTGATTCTGCTTGCTCTGATCCTGATTTTGGTTCTGCTCGTCTTGTTTTTTCTGGTCGTGGTCCTTTTTGTCCTGGTCTTGTTTGTTTTGCTCTTGCTTGTTTTCTTGGTCTTTTTTTTCCTGATCCTGCTGCTCTTTTTTATCCTGTTCCTGCTGTTTATTCTGATTCTTTTTTTCGTCCTTGTCTTGCTTGTTCTGCTTATTCTGCTGCTGCTGCTGTTCCTGCTGTTTAATCCGCCGCTGCGCAAGCTCGATATTCCATTTGGTGTCTTTGTCGTGCGGCTGCAGGTCAAGCGCTTTTATGTAGTGCTCAAGCGCTGACTTGTATTTTTCGGTGGCGCCCTGTCCTCCGCTCCGTGCAAGCTCTTCCCCCAACCTGAACTGTATGTTGCCCATGTTGTAATGCGCCTCCGCGAGCTTTTTCTTGTCTTCCAGGGAAAGCGCGCCGTTGTATTCGTTTTCCGCCTCCCCGTAGTTTCCCAGGCGGTAAAGGGCAGAGCCTCGATTCATTTTCAGCGCCTTGTCACCCGGCGCGAGCAGGAGCGCGTCGCCGTACTGCTTGAGCGCCTCTTCGTAATTGCCCTTTTTATACTGCTCGTTGCCTTTTTTGTTCTTGGAATACACCTCATCGGCCAGGGTTATTGAGCAGCAAACCGTCAGCATGATTGCCGCGAATACCCCTATACAAATGATTGAGTGAAACGAAATCACTCCCGGTTTTTTATTCTGCAATCTGCAATCCGCAATCCGCATTTTATTCAAACCTCCCCCTCCATACCTCTTTTTGCCGCACCCGCTGCGGAATGAAAAACTCTGCGAGCAGCAGAACAAGCGCGATAAAAAGGAAGATTTGATACCGTTCCTCATAGATGTTGAGCCGGGCGCTTCCAAGATCCTTTTTTTCCATCTTTTCTATCTCGGCCATGATGCGTGTCAGGTCAAGGTCGGTCCCGGCATGAAAGTATTTCCCGTTTCCCTCGATGGCTATTTTCTCAAGCGTGACCGGATCCAGGCGCGTCATGACCAGGTTGCCCTCCCGGTCTTTTTTATATACCATATTGCCGCCGCCCTTGGACACCGGTATCGGAACCCCGCTTTCCGAACCCACGCCGACGGTGTAAATAATGATCCCGTTCGCAGCAGCCGCCTTGGCAGCTTCCTGCGCATTGCCCTCGTGGTCTTCCCCGTCGGTGATAAGCACCAGCACCTTGTACTTGCGCTCCTTTGAATGAAACGCGTCGGTCGCCTGCCGTATGGCGTCGGCAAGCGCCGTGCCCTGGATCTGCACCCAGCCCGTACTCACCGCGTCGAGGAACATCTTTGCCGCGCCGTAATCGAGCGTGAGCGGGCACTGCACATAGCTTTCACCGGCAAAGACGATCAGCCCGACGCGGTCTCCCTTGAGCAGCTCAAAAAGCTTGGCGATCTCATGCTTGGCCCGCTCGATGCGGCTGGGCGCGATGTCTTCGGCGAGCATGCTTTCCGATATGTCCAGCGCTACCATGAGGTCGATGCCGCGGCGCTCGAAAAGCTCCATTTTGACGCCGAAGCGGGGCCGCACGAGCGCGAACACGAGAAACATGAAACACGCGACAAAGAGCGTCCATTTGACGACCTGGCGCGAGAAGGAAAACCCGCTGGTGAGTTTCGCGATGAGTGCCGGCGCGGCAAAACGCTCAAGCGCCGCTTTCCTGTGCTGCCAGGTCCACAGGAAAAAGCCGACAAACAGCGGGATGAAGAGCAGCAGGAGAAACAGTTCCGGGTTGCCGAAATGCATCGCGTATCCTTCTAGGGAATCCTTCGCAGTCGCGTATGCTGCAGCAGATATTCGAGCAGGAGCAGGACAAATCCCGCCCAGAGCCAGGGATAGAATTTTTCGTCGAACGACGCATACACCTTGGTCTTTATTACGGTCCTTTCCATTGTGTCGATCTGGCCATAGATCTCCTTGAGCTTTTCGGCGTCAGTTGCGCGAAAGTAATTGCCGCCGGTCGCATCTGCGATGTCAACAAGCGTCTGTTCGTCAAGGTCCGACTCAACCATCTGCACCTGGCGGGACACCTTGCCGGTAAAAGGATTCTGTACCTGTACCGGTATCGGCACCTTGCCCTTTTTTCCTATCCCGATGGTGTAGATTTTGATGCCGAGCTCCTTTGCCGCCTTTGCCGCCGTGACCGGAGGTATCTCGCCCGCGTTGTTCGCGCCGTCGGTGGCCAGTATGATCACCCTGCTCTTTGCCGGCGAGTCCTTGAGCCGGTTCGCGGCCGTGGCGAGCGCGGTGCCGATCGCGGTCTGAAAGCTGAAGTCGGTGAACGACACCTGGTCCAGAAGGCTGCCGAGCACCGAATGGTCGAGCGTCAGCGGGCATTTGGTAAACGCACGGGCGGCAAATACCACAAGTCCCAGCCGGTCGCTCTCCCGCTTTTTGATAAATTCGGCGATGGTCTGTTTGGCGACCGTCAGCCGGTTGTCGGGCTTGAAATCGAGGGCGCGCATGGATTCAGATATATCAAGAATAAGCATGATATCGACCCCTTCGGTGGTGACCTCGGAATCGGTCCGCCCCATCTGCGGCCTGGCCAGTGCAAGAGCAAGCAGGCCCAGTCCTGCGCAGCGCAGAATGATAAGCGCATGGCGCGCCTTGAGCAGTGTGGTACGCGGCAGTTTTTTCACCAGAGAGAGATCGGAAAACCTGACAGCGGCCTTGGATCTGCGTTCCCGGTACAGATACACCCATACCATGGGAATCCAGAACAGGAGAAGCAGCAGAAACCACGGGTCCTTGAGTCTCATGACGCGCCTCCCGGTTCCTTTGGAGGAGCAGTGGAGTGTTCCGCTGCTTTCGCGGCCGACTCCTGCCCGCTTTCCTCTTCTGGACGGGGCCGGGTCGCTTCAATGAATCCGCACACCTCGTATTCAAACCGTTCGACCGTGTCCTGGTCCGGCAGATATTTCGCAAATTTTACCGGATCCGTCGTACGGAAAAACCATTCAAGCACATTACGCTGACCCTTGTCCAGCGGTGAGATGCCCAGCCATGCAAGCATCTCCTCGGTGGTAAACTCCGCGGCATTGACACCGAACCTTCGCTCAATATAGCGTTTTAAAATATCTGATAGTTCGAACACAAATTCGCGTACAAGGCCCTTCTGCAGGTACTGCTTTGCCCGAAGCGCCGCAAGCGCCTCCATCGCCTCCTCATAGGGCGGTTTTGGCGGCAGCGCCAAGGGCGCGCGCTTTCTACGCCTGGAGTACCTAAGTGCAATCATAGCCGCCGTAATAATTGCCGCTGCGCCAAGCAGCCAGAGCCATACCAGCGGTCGTTTTCCGGCGGTCTGCTGCGGCTTGAGGTCCATGATATCGGCGCTGTCCCCCGTTACCATGGGGATCACGGAAAGCGGCACCGGCTCGGTGACAAGGGTATCCTGCTTTCCGCCCGACTCGATCACGTAAGAAAGCGATGGGATGGTACACGGTTCAGGCGTATACGTGGTGATGGCGTATTCGAACACCACGCTGTCCGCTTTTTCCTGCTCGAATTTCCTGCTGTTCCACTCTTTCACGGTAAGAGAGCCCATTCCTGATGAGGGGTCAGGCGGAACTATACCGGCTCCCGTGGGCGCCATGATGGAGACGGAAAAATGGACCCGGTCACCCACCGACAGCTGGCGGGTGTTGACGCTTGAAACAATAACAGCGCCACAGAGCATTTGTACCATCGCCCCCGCGCCAAGCAGCATCCACATGACGATTTTGCACAACCCTTGCATAGTCATTAAATCGATTGATCGGACCGGGAGCACAGCGAGCCCGGCCCGGTGGGAATTCTATATATTATTTTAGATACGACTACGAACAACCGGTCCATTTATTATAGAAGCCTGATAAAATAACCACTAAACGTCAGTTTTTTCAATAGTAATCAATCCGGAAACGCGGCACCATGACGAAACCATCCGAACACGACATCAGAAAAATCCTTCTTGAGGACGAAGAACGCCTGTCCCCCTTTGCGAAAAAAAGCAGCGAATCAAAGGGCCGCGCCTTTCCAATGAAACGGGATCCATTCCGCCTCGAGTTTGCCCGCGACGAGACCCGCATCCTCCACTCTCCGCCGTTCCGCCGGCTCAAGCACAAGACCCAGGTGTTTCTTTCTCCGGACAATGACCATATCTGCACCCGCATGGAGCATGTGCTGCACGTGTCGAGCATCGCCTCGGTCATAGGCCACTGCCTCAAAATCAATATCGACCTGGTAAGCGCCATTGCCAAAGGGCACGATCTCGGGCATCCGCCCTTCGGTCACGCAGGCGAACGAGTGTTGAACGAGCTATTAGTCGACCGGGGAATACCGAGCGGCTTCAAGCACGAGATACACGGATTGCGTGTCGTTGACAAACTTACCAACCTCGGCGCCGGTCTCAACCTGACGTACGAAGTGCGCGACGGCATCGTGACCCATTGCGGCGAGCATTTTGAGCGGGTCGTGTCGCCGGACCGATCGAGAGACCTTATGGAACTCGAAGCGATCGAGGACCGCAATTGTTATCCATCCACCCTTGAAGGATGCCTGGTACGCCTGGTCGACCGCATTGCCTACCTCGGTCGCGATCTTGAGGACGCGATCAAGGCCGGCATCGTGAAAAAATCGGACGTTCCGCAACCTATTGTCAAAAATCTCGGCCTTGAAAACGGCCGCATCATCGGCTGCTTTGTCAACGATACCATTGCCAACAGCATGGACAAGGACGCGATTGAAATGAGCGAAGAGATTTTCGGCTATATGAAGCTGCTCAAAGAGTTCAATTACGAATCTATTTATCGCAACGAAGAGGTGGAACGAAAGAGCCGCAAGGCAGGAAACATCATCAGGCTGCTGTATGAGGAGATGGAAAAAATACTTCATAAAGCCGACCGGGGCAGAAACGCGGCCTTTGTGCAGAACGTGATCCGTGATGCGCCGCTCCTGCAGGTGTTGTTCCACTTCATAAAGAACACCAACTACAACGATACGACACCCCTGTGGCGGATCGTTACCGATTACCTTGCAGGCATGACCGACCTGTTTGCCGAACGCACCTTTGGCCAGCTGTTTCTGCCGTCACCGGTGATCTAAATATTAGCCTTTAAAAACCTACACCAATATGGTACGGTTAACGTTGGGTTGATTCGGGCGCCGGAACGATCTTTCTTTTCATCTTTTCATCTAATTGGTATGCCTCACCACCACCGATCAAGCCGGGAAAAATGGATCCGGGAACAGCGCAGCATCGGCCGGGAACTGTGGGACTCATTCTGGAACCCGCCGTCCGTTGCCTGCCCGAAGTGCAACAGTCTGGCGACAGAATACTATGATCCCTTTCTCTTTGCGCCGATCCGCACCCTGACCGGCAAGCGCCGTATCAAATGCACCGCCTGCCACTTCATCTGGCGCCCCTCCCGGCGCGGAAAATCATTGTGGGACCGGTTCAAGCCGGTGACGTGAAATGTGCAAACCAGAAAATATGCGGGGCCTGAACAAACAATTCCTTCATGAAAAATACTCCGTTATTTTCGGACGGTTTTGGTTAATACGTCTTTGATAAAAAATCTATACCCGATAAACATTTCCAATGCACGGTGAAAAACGTCTCCCGAAAGCCCGTCGGCCAGAGACCTTCTCCCGTAAACAATATCGGCAAGGAGAAATATCCCGTGATTGCCAATTCGGTACCCGGCCTCAAGGCCACCCACATACGAAGAAGTGGTTTCACGAACAGTTACCGAAGGCATTCGCGGGGATCCGGGACTAGCGCTCCTGCCGTCTATTTTCCAATCGAGCTCTGATGATACACTTAGTTGCCCCATTCCACCAAGCCTGAGAAAGGCCCAATATCGTGATGCACTATAACCCAGTTTAACAATCACTGGGGCGGCGATATAATGCATCTCCGCAGTAGTTTGAAAATCATGCGTAAATATATCGTCAACAAACATGACTTTCTGTTCTCCGGTATTCTGCCCGAGCTTCTGCGAATGCAGGCCGACCGAAATACCGAAATGTTTTTTAAAGCATGCGCCGATTTCAATTCCAAATGGGGCCCCAATGACGTTTTCTATTTTGGACGTGGGAGCGAAATAGTTATCAAACAATCCGTCAGCCTCGATAAACGAAACAGAAACGCCGCCCATTCCACTCATTGTTATACAAAACGGGAAACGAATCGATTCTGCATTCTGCCCGGCGAAAAGAACGGAAGACATGCCGGCGACCAACACTAGAGCAAGAGTCTGTTTTGGTGATATCATCTATAATCCCCTATGTTGAGTTTGACAACTTTCTGAAAAGATGCGCCAACAATTTTAACAAGGACAATTTTCCGTGTCTTTAAAAACAGAAACGTCGCTACTGGAATACTGTATGATCCCTTCCCTGTAACGAAGCGAGCCAGCGAAACGGAACCGAGCTTTTTCCCCGAAAGATCAAAGAACTCAACGTGTGATAACGGCGTAGCGGACGTTATGCAAAGAACGCCACGGGCATATCGTGTCGATATACCAGAGAGGACACCTTTCTTTTTTAATGAGGTGATCCCTGTCCGCCGAACCTTGATTTCCTCATCCGTTAAAAAAGGCACCCCCTGCGCAACCATCTCGCTGATGTTGTCTCTTGTCGCCTGAAGAAAGGTCGCTTTCGTTACGATGCCAAACGTGCCCCCGGGAAAAATCTCCTCGATTTCGGCAAGGTGACTTTCATCTTTTGCCCATACTTTAGCAAGTCCGGAATCGTTTTCAGTCCGGAATATGAACGGCTTTGCGGAAAAACGAGCGGTCATCGCGCCTTCTGAATCCAATCCTTTCCAGTTAAACACCGTATCCCATTGTTCAACGGCACGGGCAGTGATCGCGAACACGCCGGGATTCACCCCATCAAGCGGAAACAGGTAGGGATTTTGTCCGTTGCTTATGCTTAATTCCACCGTGGCGGGGAAGAACATCGGGAACCTGAATCCCAAATACGTTCGTATCCTCTGATCGGTTCCAGCAGGTACGGATGCCCCTATATCAACACCTCTCCAGAGCGCAAACCGCATATCAATAGTCACGCTGTCCAACAGCTCTGTCAATGTGTCTTTAAGATTTTTGCTATAGGGAGCTTTTGGATCGCCGGTGGTTACCAGAACAATATGACGGTAATCGGTAAAATCTTTCAAGAGGGTGGCCGAGTAATCGACGTGGGAAAGAAAGTCAGACCGCGCTTTTTCTATGAGCGACTCTGCGGTCACTTCTCGAGGCACCCAACTTGGCAACGGATCCGGTGCTTTTGAATAGCGGGTAAAAAGGGTTTGTTCATCAAATTGTGAAAGATAATCAATGATTTGCTGCGTGCCGCTATCGTTGAGGCTGCGTGTTTGGAAGGGAGCAACAGCGTCCCCTTCGACCGAATGAACCAAACCGCATTGATATCCCCTGTTTTGAAGCGTTTTAACGGCTGACCGTATGGCTGATGCCTGATTGATAACTGAATAGGCATAGCTGGAAAGGGTTTTCATCTGATTGGAATAATCGATAAATTGCATTGGCGCATTCCAACGCCACACAAATATTGTCTTGATCGGTTTTGAGAGCTGGGCAAGCAATGAATCGTCGACTTCAGTATTGAGCAGCAGATATTCCCCTTTCATCGGACCTTCATTAAAGGCGGTAAGATGAATACTTGATGCGATCTGAGGGGTATATTTCAGCGTTACGTGCGAAGCGTAAGGAACGGAAACAGTTGCACTGTCGGTGATCGGCATGTCGCCGTTCGGAGTTTCAACGGTATATGATAAGCGTTTATTATCGGCCAGGACAATCATTTCTACAAAACGCGGAGACTTGCTCGCCGGCGAATGAAATAAAACAGGAATAGAATAGTGCCCCTTACCCGAGCTGGTGTTTGGCAACAAGTATCGGATGCGAATATGCTTCCGCTCGCCGAGTTCAACCCGTGCAAACGTTGCTTCATAGGTGGTTTCCGTATGCTGTTGTAGCAGCGCGATTTTTGAATCAAGGGCCTGTTGGAGAGAGATGCTGTCTAAAAAGATGACATCAAAATTATATTTTGAAGGCATCAGATTGGATTTGAAGCAGGTATCACCTTTCCAGGTCAACAGTCCGGTCACCGCAGCTTTGTGCGGAATGGGAAGCGTTCCTTTTATAATAAAATTTTCTGTTATATTCTGCAGGTTGGTTTCGGTCACGCTGCCGCTGATCCAAGCATCTTCAACAATATCGAGGTACGATCCCTGGGGTGTCACTGTTATCTTGGAAATTTCGAGTTGCACGGGCCCCAGTTTTCGCTGAGTAAAGGTGATAGTTGTATCGTAGTACTCCATACTGTCAATGCGCTTAAGTTGAATTTTGACATTGCGCTGATAACTGTAAAAATCAACGCTCGCCGGCAGCTGAGCTATACATAAAACCAGAAGATTTATACAAAACAATGGTCGCTTCATTGGCTGCTCCTTGCAAAGGGTGGGGGCAAAGGTGTTTTTCTCTTTTTCCAATGTTTAATTTACACTGAATAGGGGCAGAAATGGGGAAAAAAATCAAAATAGTGTTTTCAGGCAGAAAACAGCCCGAACAGAAACCTGCCTATGGCTTGCTCTGCGACAGAGTTATCGCAAAATATGTTGGATTGCCGTTAGGCCACATCGATATCCCCTCGAAATGCATGTTGTTCCGTTTGTATAACTGGACGACCCTGATTCCACCGCATTTCCAGCCCGGTAAAACCATGCCGCATGCTCAACATGCATGCGCAGAGGTAATAGGTAATATGCGGTTCAACAAAAACGCTGTCTTTCCAGCAGCACAAAAGTATTATCCGCTCAAAATGCATGCTTTCAGCCACGCAAAACCGTGCAGCACCCATAACACGCGTGCAAAGGGCTTCACACATTTCTGCAGCAACCGAAACACGCGTGCAACCTGCTCCGCACACTTTTGTGGAGCGGTTTGCACGCTTTAAGGCTGGAGGTAATAAATGCGCAGGAGCTATACTACGCTGAAAAATGGTCTGTCAAAAGTTCAAAGACGATTTGAAATAGATGATTTGGCTGCTCCTCTGTA
>JAFGDP010000074.1 GCA_016932075.1 Chitinispirillaceae bacterium
GGTCATTGGCTATAAGAAGATATGCCAATTCACCCAGGTCTCCAGCAGCAGGGTACGGTTGAATATTACCAGAAGCTGGGACCATCCGGAGATCAGCAATTTTGCCTTATACAGAACGCTTTCCGGTATAGATCTTACACCTGAAGACACCTCGCATACTGTCGCAGTCATGCCGTCGGCAACAACAGCGGCATCACTTTCCTTGCAGCCGAAAATCACGGTAAACGGCCAAAGGATAACAATAAATATGCAGGGGCAGCGAATCAGCCATGTCGAGATCGTCAGGATGGACGGCCGGTCGGTTAAGTTGGCGGGCGTCTCCGGTTCAAAGGCGGTTTCCAGTCCTTTGACGTCCGGAGTTTATGTGGTGAAAACTCAAACCGGCGGGAGGACTTTCCAAAGTAAAATAGCGGTTTCAAGGTGAAGGAACAGCCGGGAGCGACCTTGAAAAATTCGATGACTTAAAAAACACACCGAGGTCGTCTGAAATTTCGCGGAGCGGTTGACGCTTCCGTGACGGGCGGAAGTAAATATTTATATTCCCATTTGTCATTATGTATATTTAATCGAAAGGCAAGAGTATGAGGACAAACCAGCCAATTCTATGTCTGGCGGGGGCACTGGCGATCTCGCTGACCCCCCTTATTTCCTTTGCCCAGGTAACCTACAACGGGCAGGCCGGACCGCCGGCGAACAAGCTGGTGCTGTGGTACCGTCAGGCTGCCACGAACTGGATGACTTCAGCGTTGCCGATCGGCAACGGGAGACTGGGTGCCATGGTCTTTGGCGGGCCGGACCAGGAGCATCTTCAGTGCAATGAAAAGACCGTCTGGACCGGCAACAAAACAACCTACGGCGCGTACCAGAATTTCTGCGACCTGTACTTTGATTTCAGCGGTGTAACGACTGTCAACAACTACCGCCGGGAGCTCGATATTGAAGAGGGAATTGCGCGTGTCACCTATGCCATCGGTACCACGCAGTATACGCGCGAATATTTTTCGAGCTTTCCGGACAGCGTCCTCGTGATGCGTCTGACGACAAACGAAACCAATAAACTCAACTTCGCGGTGCGCCTTGTCGATGCTCATACGGGGACGAGAACCATTTCCGGAAACACAATAACGCTCTCCGGGAACCTCACCCTCCTGTCGTATGAGGCGCAGGTCGTGGTGCTCAATGAAGGCGGCACCGTGACCGCAGGGACGGACAGGATCACGGTAAGCAATGCAAATGCGGTTACCATTATTTTTGCTGGTGGAACGGACTACGATCCTTCGCTTTCCACGTACAAAGGCACAGGGCTTCATGCCAGAATCACGAACCAGATAACCAGCGCTTCCGCCAAGACATACAGTACGCTGAAATCGAACCATATGGGCGATTACACGGCGCTGTTCAACAGGGTCTCTCTGAACCTGAACGACTCCAAGCCGTCTATTCCCACGCATGACCTTATTGTGAATTACAACAACGGTAACCGTGACCCGGCGCTCGATGTGCTGTATTTCCAGTTCGGGCGGTATCTGACCATAGCTTCATCACGCGGACTGGGATTGCCTTCCAACCTGCAGGGCATATGGAACAACATCAATAATCCACCCTGGCAATCTGATTACCACAGCGATGTCAATGTGGAAATGAATTACTGGCCCACTGATGCGGCCAATCTCAATGAATGCTTCACGCCGTTCTCCGACTGGGTATTTAACCAGGCAATAACGCAAAGCACCTGGAAAAGCAACGCAACGTCACTCGGGGCGAATGGTTTTACTTTTTATACACAGAATAATATTTTCGGATACTCCGACTGGGAGATCAACTCCGAAGGGAATGCCTGGTATTGTATGAACCTGTGGGACCATTTCACGTTTACGCTGGACACGAATTACCTTCTGACACGTGCGTATCCGGTCATGAAAAGCGCCTGCGATTTCTGGATAAGCACGCTCATTACCGATACCGACGGAAAGCTCGTGGCGCCCAATTCGTGGTCGCCGGAGCACGGAAATCCGTCGCGGGAGAAAGGCACCACGTACGCGCAGACGCTGATCTGGGACCTGTTTACTAATACTATAAAAGCAAGTCAAATCCTGAATGTCGACCAGAGTTTCAGAACCACGGTACAGACAAGGCTTAATCAACTCGATACAGGACTCAGGCTGGGGGCAACGGTCGTTTCAGGCAGCGTCAACTACGGACCGCTGCTGCGCGAATGGAAATATCAGAATGATGTGCTTGGCGAGCAGCACAGGCATATCTCACACCTTATCTGTTTATATCCGGGCAAACAGGTGTCCCCGTATATCAATACGACATTTTCCAATGCCGCAAAGGCGTCCCTGATTGACAGGGGAGACGGAGGTACGGGCTGGGCACGGGCATGGAAGATCTGCACCTGGGCGAGGCTGCTCGACGGAAACCATGCAAAAACTCTTCTGCAGAATGCATTGAATCTGACGACCGTCACCTGGGTTGACATGACGAACGGCGGGGGGATTTATGAGAACCTCCTTGATGCCCATCCTCCGTTCCAGATCGACGGCAACTTCGGCGCCACCGCCGGCATCGCCGAAATGATCATTCAGTCGCACCTCGGGGAGTTCGTCTTTCTTCCTGCGCTGCCGACCGTATGGCCGAAAGGAAACATAAAAGGTCTTGGGGCACGAGGCGCGTTTATCGCAGATATTTACTGGAGCAACACCCAATTCGATTCCGCGTGGGTGCTTTCGAAAAAAGGAACGCGCTGCAGGGTCAGGGGAACCGGCTATTATGTGTACGACCTGAACCGGGCCGCAGTCTCCTGCTCCACGACGACAAACCAGACGAGTTTTCCGACGGCGTCTGGTGCGCGTTACCTGATTTCACGGTTGCCGGTCGGCGTGGAAAGAGGGATCGATGTTCCGGTTCGGTTTGAAAACGTTCGCGATTATGCATTCAAGACGGTTTCCAAAATTATCAAATTGCCCGCGTGTTCATCAGGCAAGAAGGCGTCCGTGACGATCTACGATCTGCACGGCAGACTGCTTGGACGATTCATGGAAAGTAAAAATGCGGTTAACCTTACAAAGTATATTGAAAATTCACGGGGTGTGATAATAGTCAAGATAGAAGTCAGATGATATGGGATAACCTGGCATAGTCATCACTCAGGCGATGAAAAGCTATGGGGGGTATTCTACAGATAGGAATGAGGCGAATCATGAACGATAATCTTCGAAGACTGAACGAAGAGCCGAATGCGGGTAAGCTGCTCATACGGTTCCGTGAGGGGCGGGGCCGGCAACTGCCTCGTCTACTCGAGAATGCACGGAAAACAGCTCCAATAATAATGGCGGTCATGGCATTCGCGCTGCCCGTTCAATCACAATGGAACGCCAACTGGATCTGGCAGAGCGCCGACGGCCCGGCAGACACGTGGATGTGCTTTAGAAAAACCTTCACCCTGTCCTCGGTACCTGCTTCTGCAATAGCATATATCGCTGCTGATTCAAAATACTGGCTTTATGTTAATGACGGCCTTGTTGTTCGCGAAGGCAACCTCAAACGGGGGCCGGATCCCACGAGCGGATACTACGATTCTCTCAACCTTGCTCCTTATCTCACCTCCGGTTCAAATACTATTGCCGCTCTCGTCCATTACTGGGGCGTACAGGGATTTTCGCACCGGAGCAGCGGCCGCGGCGGTTTTGTTTTCCAGATGAACGCGGGCGGCACGAACGTCGTCAGTGATGCAACATGGAAAGCGCGCGTTCATCCGGCGTTCAGCGTCTGTGGTACGCAACCGAACTACCGGATTTCCGAACGGAGCGTACGGTTCAGCGCAGCTGCCGATATCCCGGCCTGGTATACGAAATTATTCTCCGATGCTTCGTGGTCATCGGCAGTGGCGAAGGGGCTGCCGCCGGCAACTCCGTGGGGCGCATTGACCAAACGTCCGATTCCGTTATGGAAAGATTACGGCGTAGCGAATTACGTCAATAACGCCGCTCTTGGGCTGCCGAGGACCGGTGCGGTGACGCTGAAAGCGGCGCTGCCGTATAATATGCAGGTCAATGCGCGGTTTACGGTCTCGTCAACAACAGCCGGTCTTGTCGTGAGCGTCAATTCGTCCACCAACGCGGAACAGAGCCTCATCGCCCAGTATCTTACCGCAGGCACCGGCGCCGATGAAACGTTTGAGGTGCCGATCTGGCTGAACGGCGACACGATCCGGTACACCATTCCGGCAAACGTCACGGTCAAGGCGGTGAGTTACCGGAGAACCGGCTATAATTCTGCAGTAATCGGGACTTTTTTGTGCAACGATGCCTATTACAACACGCTATGGCGAAAATGCGTAAATACGTTAGAGGTTTGCATGCGCGACAACTACTTCGACTGCCCGGACCGTGAGCGCGCGTTGTGGTGGGGAGACGTTGTGTTGGAAATCGGACAGACCTTTTATGTGCTCGACCGCAATGCGGATCTGCTCTCAGCCAAATCAATACGCGAACTCATGAACTGGCAGCGCGCCGATAAAACGATTTTCGCGCCGGTCCCTGCGGGTAACTGGAGCAGCGAGCTGCCCGTGCAGATGCTGGCAAGTGTGGGACGCGAAGGGTTCTGGAACTATTTCCGGTACAGCGGAGACTCTGCATTAATCCGCGAGGTGTATCCCCGCGTGCGCGACTACCTGAGTGTCTGGTCGCTGGGCGGCAACGGCCTGGTCGTGCACCGCGCCGGTGGCTGGGACTGGACCGACTGGGGCACCAATATCGACATAAATGTTCTTGATAACTGCTGGTATTACCTCGCGCTCAAGGCCGCGATTCCCATGGCCGCAATGAGCGGGTATGCAGGCGATACGGCCGGATACCGGACGCGAATGAACAGTATCACTTCCAATTTTGTAACATCATATTGGAATACGGGCGGTCAATATTTCATGTCTTCTTCGGTCACGATTCCGGATGATCGCGCCAATGCCATGGCCGTAATAGCCGGGCTTGCGCAATCGCAGCATTATGCGGGAATTTCCACCGTGTTGACACAAAGGACATTTGCCAGCCCATGGATGGAAAAATGGGTGGAAGAGGCGTTTATCCTTATGAAAAATGAAACGGCTTCGCTTGCCAGAATGAGAACGCGGTATCAGACAATGGTGAGCAGCTGGAGTTCCACGCTCTGGGAGAATTTTCCGGCCAGCGGCACACCCAACCACTCCTGGGCGGGCGGCCCGCTGACCCTGCTTTCGCAGTATGTCGCCGGCGTGGCTCCGGAAACGGCGGGATTTTCAACATACCATGTGCTGCCGATGCTCGGGCCCCTGACTGCGGTATCCGCAGCAGTACCTTCTGTCAAGGGTTTGATATCGGTGAGCGATTCGCTGACCGCGAGCCAGTTTGTCATGAACCTGACTTCACCGTCCGGAACAC
>JAFGDP010000075.1 GCA_016932075.1 Chitinispirillaceae bacterium
GGCTCGGCGCATCGCTCGGAGACCGGTGTAAAAAGGATTCCTCTCAATGCCGCTCTCCTCAATACACCGCCTGCGGCGGCACACCTCGACCATGGTTCGGTGCATCGCTCGGAGACTGATCAAATGTAACCGGCCGGTGGTCGAGTGGCGCTGAAAGCGCCGTATCGAGACCAGGCCGGCGATTATAATCCCCTCAGCATCGAAAACAGCTCTATCAATCTCGGCATCTCCTGTTCAAACACCTTTAGCCTCAGGCTGTTCGCTCCGTCGCAGAGCGCCTTGTCCGGCTCAGGATGCACTTCAAAGAACAGGCCGTCTGCGCCCATAGCCAGCGCGGCTTTTGCAAGGGGAATCGCCAGATCCCGGTTGCCTGACGATACGCCTTTGCCTCCGCCAGGGGTCTGAACGCTGTGGGTCGCGTCGAAGACTACCGGTACTTTGAATTGCTTCATGACCGGAATGCCGGTAAAGTCGACGACCAGCCGGTTGTACCCGAAGCATGAGCCGCGCTCGGTTAGCCAGACCTTTTTCCCGGCCTTATCCAGTGCGTATTTCATATCCGCAGGCGCCATGAACTGGCCTTTTTTAATGTTGATCCATTTTCCGGTTCTGGCGGCGGCAACGATGAGATCGGTCTGGCGGCAGAGCAGGGCGGGGATCTGCAACACGTCAACGACCTGTGCGGCTTTTTTTGCCTGGCCGGGTTCATGGATGTCGGTAAGGACCGGAAGGCCGGATTGCCGCTTTGTTTTTTCAAGGACGCGCAGGCCGTCCTTCTTGCCCGGGCCGCGAAAGGACGATCCGGAGAGCCGGTTGGCTTTGTCAAACGACGCTTTGAAAATGATGTCAACGCGGTGCCGCTGCGAAAGGGAAGCCAGCCTGTCCGCAATTTTTTTGCACAGGGTTTCCGATTCGATCACGCAGGGGCCGGCGATGAAAAAGAGGTTGCGTGCCGAAGGCTTCGCATAGTTGAAATTAAATGTCATACGGTATCACCTGGATTGTTGTTTAAAAGCCCGCATCGGAAAATGCCCTGTTTGTTTATCATTGCCTGACTCGATCGATGCTCCGTTGGAAATCCCGGGCGAGTGACTCTCCATAAAAATGCTGTATATAAAGGACGGTAAGATCGGTCCGGTTTTTACCGGGATTCGCGCGTTTTATGGCGCGGCGGCTTAGTTCGGCAACGCTTTGGGACATCGATCTCATTCTGGCAAGCCGTTCTGAAACGGTCGATTGCCTGATGAGCGAAATAAGGACCGCTTCGGCCCGCGGGTCGGTATCTGCGGATTGAGGTATCATTGGGCAAAAATATATCAATAGAACTGGGAGCGGTGCAATTGTTTCAGCGAGTCGATCGTTGCTTCGGGCCCATCCCGGGCAAAGTGTATTTTTTAAAAATTTACCGGAGTGATAAGGAGGGGTGCTTATGTCCCAGCAGCTTGACCAACTGATAGAACGATCCCTGGACCTGCGCAAACAGGTGCAAGCGCTTCAGTCGCAGTATGACGATAACCGCAGGCGCATTCTGGAGATCATGGCCGCGTCGGATCAGAAAACCTATTTCTGGAGGGACTGCAGGGTGCTGCGGACAGAAGAGGTATCCATTGAAAGCGTTTCAAAGCCACTGCTGATCCAAGCGCTCAAGGAGGTCGATATTCCCCGAGATAAAAAAGTTTTTATCTGGAACAGAGCCGTACGGGAGATCAAACGGCCTTCTACTGTTCTGCTTCAAACATCACGGGGTCCTTCCGGCAGCGAGCACCCTGCAGCAGCTCTGCTGTCGTGAGCAGTGTCCCTTTCCGTAAAAACTCGGTTTTTTAGCGGGCATATGATATTGACTAAAAACCTTGTTTCAACATATATTTGAAAGTCTCTGAACACCTACTTCATCACATGTGGTTAGCAGATCTTTTTTAAAATTAGACAGTTATTTATACTTTAACACTTCACCCTCCAGGAGGATGTCATGGCCATAAAAGTAGGAATAAACGGTTTCGGAAGAATCGGACGACTGGTGTTCAGGGCCGCATGCACGCGCAAAGACATTGAGATCGTCGGGATCAATGATCTGCTTGATGCGAACTACATGTCCTATATGCTCCGTTACGACTCGGTCCATGGCCGTTTCAAGGGCACCGCGGAGGTGAAGGACGGCAAGCTTGTTGTCAATGGCAAGGCCATCCGCGTCACGTCGGAAAAAGACCCGTCCAACCTCAAGTGGAACGAGGTGGGCGCTGAGTACGTGGTCGAGTCGACCGGACTGTTTCTTACCAAGGAAAAGGCGGGAGCGCACCTCACGGCCGGCGCGAAAAGGGTCGTGATGTCCGCGCCATCAAAGGACGACACGCCGATGTTCGTCATGGGCGTCAACCACAAGAGCTACAACGGAGAGCCCCTTGTTTCCAACGCGTCCTGCACCACCAACTGCCTTGCGCCGCTCGCGAAAGTCGTGCATGACAAGTGGGGCATTGTCGAGGGTCTCATGACCACGGTGCATGCCTTAACCGCCACCCAGAAGACCGTTGATGGCCCGTCCATGAAGGACTGGCGCGGCGGCCGGAGCGCGGGATTCAACATCATACCATCGTCCACCGGCGCGGCAAAGGCCGTGGGCAAGGTGATTCCCGAGCTCAAGGGCAAACTGACCGGCATGGCGTTCCGCATTCCGACCGCCGACGTTTCGGTCGTGGACCTCACCTGCCGTCTCGCGAAACCGGCCTCGTACGACGACATCAAGGCGGCAATGAAAGCCGCGTCGCAGGGCGAGCTCAAGGGCATTCTCGGGTATACCGAGGAGGATGTGGTGTCCAGCGATTTCATCGGCGAGTCAATGACCTCGGTGTTCGACGCCAAGGCCGGGATCGCGCTGAACGACAACTTTGTCAAACTGGTCGCATGGTACGACAATGAATGGGGATACTCCTGCAAGGTCCTCGACTTCGTTGCGCACATGGCGACAAAGTAACAGCAGCGGAAAAAAACACAGGAGGGAGCGGCCGTCGCCGGCCGCTCCCTCAGACGGAACAAGCGTCCTGTCGCTGCAGCTGTTTTCCCCCTGAGGGACGCTCTCTGGCGGCGCGGGGCGCATGCACCAAGGAGGAACCATGGCAATTGCAAAGAAGACCGTCCGCGATATCCCCCTCACCGGAAAGCGCGTCGTCATGCGGGTCGACTTCAATGTCCCGCTCAAGGACGGCGTGATCCAGGACGACACCCGGATCACCGCGGCGCTGCCCACGATCAGGTATGTGCTCGAACAGAAGGCAAAGAGCCTCGTGCTCATGTCGCACCTCGGGGACCCGAAAAAAGACGTGAAAAAGGCCAGGGAGAAAGCGGAGAAAGACGGCAAGCCGTTCAACGAAAAAAAATTCAGCGATGGCAAGCACCGGATGGCGCCGGTTGCGGCGCACCTTTCCGAGCTTCTCGGCAAACCAGTGGCGCTCGCGCCCGACTGCATAAGCGAGCAGACGAAGACGATGGTCCGGGAGCTTCCGGACGGCGGCGTGTTGCTGCTCGAAAACACCCGCTTCCACAAGGAAGAGACCTCCAAGGAACCGTCAGAGCGCGAGATCCTGGCCGCGGCGCTCGCCTCGTACGGCGATGTGTATGTCAATGACGCGTTCGGCACCGCGCACCGTGCGCACGCGTCGACCGAAACGATCGCGAGCCATCTGCCCGCGGTGGCCGGTTTCCTCATGGAAAAGGAGCTGGAGTTTCTCGATGAAAAGGTGCTCAAGAACCCGGCCAAGCCGTTTGTGGCGGTTATCGGCGGTGCAAAGGTGTCGTCGAAAATCGCGGTGCTCGAGAGCCTGCTTGCCAAGGTGGATACGATCATCATCGGCGGCGGCATGGCGTACACGTTCCTGAAGGCGCAGGGGATCGCGGTCGGCAAGTCGCTTGTCGAAGAGGACCAGGTCGGCACCGCAAAAAAGATCCTGGCCGCGTCGCAGGAGAAGAAGGTGTCCCTCCTGCTTCCGGTTGATCACGTTGTGGCAAAGGAGTTTTCCGCTGAGGCGGAATCGAAGAATTCCTCCGGAAATGCGGTGGACGAAGGGTGGCTGGGCATGGATATCGGCCCGGCAACAGTCACGCGATTTATACAGGCCCTCTCAGGCGCAAAGACCGTTTTCTGGAACGGTCCCATGGGCGTGTTCGAGTTCCCGAAATTCGCGGTTGGGACCACGACCATCGCCTCAACGCTTGCGGAACTCCCCGGCGCGATTACCGTGATCGGAGGCGGTGACTCGGTGTCCGCCGTAAAAAAGGCCGGCGTGGCATCAAAAATGTCGCATATTTCCACGGGCGGCGGCGCATCTTTGGAGCTGGTCGAAGGCAAGGAGCTGCCCGGAGTCAAGGCGCTCAACAATAAGTAAGGCGGCGGCCGCCCGCGTTCACGCGGGACGGCGCAGGAGGGGGAAAGGTTGCCCAAAACGGGCGCGGGACACTATTTTTAAACGATTCTTTTCGGAATACAAGGAGCAACAATGGCCCGGAAAAAATTCATTGCCGGCAACTGGAAAATGAACACGACACTTGATGAGGCGCGCTCGCTTGCCAAAGAGGTCGTTGCGCTGGCCGGAACCGTCACCGACGTAGATATCGCACTCTGTCCTCCGTACACGAACCTGCTTGCGGTCAGTGAGATTATTGCCGGATCAAACATCATGCTCGGTGCCCAGGATGTTCACTGGGAAGTCAAGGGCGCGTATACCGGAAAAGTGTCATGCGCCATGCTTAAAAGCGTGGGTGTTTCCTGCGTGATTATCGGCCACTCTGAACAGCGGACCTATTTTAATGAGACCGACGAGACGGTAAACAAAAAGGTCAAAGCCGCGCTTGCCGCGGGACTTCTTCCGATTATCTGTGTTGGTGAAACCCTTGCGGAGAGGAAATCCGGCCGGCTCACCGAGGTGGTGGGACGCCAGGTCAAGGGAGCGTTTGACGGTATCTCAGGCGCGGACGCGCAGAACTGCACTATCGCTTACGAGCCGGTCTGGGCCATCGGCACCGGGGAGGTCGCGACCCCGGCGCAGGCAAACGAGGCGCACCAATACATCCGAACCGTGCTTGTTGCGCTATACGACCAGGCAATTGCCGGGACGATCCGTATTCAGTACGGCGGCAGCATGAAACCGGACAACGCAAAGGAGCTGCTCGCGCTCTCCGATGTCGACGGCGGGCTCATCGGCGGAGCCGCGCTCAAGGCCGGTGATTTCATGGGGATAATCAAGCCGACGTAACTTCTTCAAGCAAAGTGGTGTTATTATGATGATCATTTTCTGGCTTCTCGTGGTGGTGTTTATCCTGGTCTGCATTCTGCTCTGTTTTTTTGTCCTGATACAGTCGGACAAGGGGGGAGGTATTTCGGGCGCTATCGGCGGGGGGCTCGGCGGAGCGCAGAGCCTTTTAGGCACGCAGGACACGGCGAATTTCCTTACACGCGCGACCGTGGGGTTATCAACAGCCTTTCTGGTCCTGTGCGTGGTCATGTCGGTCGTGGTTTCCCGGCAGACCTATACCGTTGAGAAGTCGATGCTGCAGCAGCGCGCTGAAAAGCAGCAGGACTATTCGCCGGCCTCGGTGCTTGGCGGAGGATCGCCAGGACTTCCCATACAGGAGGGCGCAGAAGGCGATCAGGGAGCTGCCCAGTCGCCGGGACTTCCCGTGGTGCCTGCGGAAAAGCAGCAGGCGCCGGCACAATCAGGAACGGATGCAAAAACCGGCGGGGAAACGCAAGGGTTGCCGCCGGGCGCGATTCCCATTGGCAAACCGGAGCCCGGGCAGGAACCCAAGAAATAAGGTTGGTGCTGAAATAAGAAATCGCGGATGTGGTGGAATTGGTAGACACGCTACTTTGAGGGGGTAGTGGGCGTCAGCCTGTGCTGGTTCGAGTCCAGTCATCCGCAATAGTATAAAGCTTCCCGGAAACACCCCGGGGGGCTTTTTTTTGCTCGATTTTTTATCCAAGAACAAGGTCGAGTAAACTGCGGAGGGGGCTCCCGCGGTTTACTCGACCTTGTTCTTGTCTGAGCATTCGTCTCCGTCAGCCAGGTGGCGGTGTGGTACACGCTTCAGGATTGGTGGGCATACACCACGCACGATTGCTTCATCGAATCGGCGTTGAGAAAAATCCTTTTCCCGCCCGCAATGGCGCTGCTGTCCACGACATGCACTGCTTTTTCCCAGGTGTCGGCCTCTGGAGCGAGCCGCAGGAGCTGGTTGGGCTGCTGCAGGATGAACGCTTCGTTGAAAACATTCTCCTTGCGCGCCATGAAAAAACCGATGTACAGAATGTTCATTTCCACCATGTCATTGAAAAAATGGGTTCCCATTGAAAGATCGGGTTTCAGTCCCTCATGCATGACATCGATTTCGCAGATCGCCGATACCATGCTGATGTCTGAAAAATTCACGGGAACGCCCAGCGAAGCCATGTGGGTTCCCCAGCGTCCCGGTCCGATGAGAATGGTGCTGCATGCAGCACCGGCGTTATCGTCGTGCAACAGTTTCCCGATGAGCCGGGCAACGGAGTAGCGGTCCCGTTCAGGAAGCACGCCATAAACAGAAGGGACGACAAATACAATACGGTCAAGGGCGATCGAACGGCTCTGGCCGATGATCCCGCTGCGCGTCTGAAGGACGATTTCCTTTTTACCCCGTGAAGGGACAGTATCGATCCTTACCTTTGCGTCTTTTGCCTGATGCGGACGGCACTGAAGCAGATTGAACCGGTAGGTACCGTCTGGTTGAAAATTGGCGGTAAATTCAATGTCGACATGGCAGCCGTATGACTGCTTAAGGATGGAGAGGATCTGCCGCATGTCCTGGATGAATGATGTTTTGGAAAAAATGTAATCGAAGCTGATGATCCTGCACGGTGTCTCGCTCTCTCCTTCAAGCGACGAGAACATGTCCACCGGCAGTTCCGGATTGTCCCGGTACGCATCGGAAAAATAGAGCGTTTCAAGCGCATTGGATTTCGTGTTCAGGGCATCGATCCGTTTCTGGGAGAACTTTATGATTTCCCGCCGGTCTCCTTCAGGACGCTTGTTGTGCGCGTTCAGCGCCACGACGCGGGTATAATCGTCATCGTGACGGTTGACCGCGCGCGTGCCCAGACCGAACACAAGGCGCAGCATGCCCGCCTCGGGATCGATGCTCTTGTCCCAGGCGTAGGAATTGAAGGAGATACCGACACCGGCGATCGGGGGAAGAAACAGGTCGCCGTACTGCGCGCCCGATACCCGCTGGACCAGCAGGGCCATCTGCTCGTCCTTGTCGAGCATTTTCCGCTGGGCGCGATAGGAAAGCGCCTCTCTGCTCATCGTGCTCGCGTAAATGATCCGTACCGCATCGAGGAACTCGCGCAACCGCTCTTCGTGCGAACCGCTGTTGACGCAGAAAATACTCTCATATTTGCCGGAAAAGGCGTTTCCGAAATCGTCTTCTAGGAGGCTTGAGGAGCGGACGATGATCGGGGACTGGCCATAGTACTCAAGCATATCGGAGAAGCGTTTTACGATATAGTCGGGAAAATCACCGCACAGGATCCTTTTCCGGCACTCCTGGATGTCCTCATAAAGCGTTGCAACGTTTTTCTGTTTCTGGCGTATATGCCAGCAGCCGTTCTGCACCAGATACGAGTAATAAATGTCCGAGCCAATGAAAAACGAATCGTGGCGCTCCATCAGTTCTCCGTAGCGGGTGAACTCCTTTTTTAAAATGGCGCGCGCCAGCAGCATGCCGACCGCCTTGCCGCCGATCATGCCTGAACCGATCGTACGTTTCCACAGGTGAATGATCTCCTTAAGCGACAGGTAGCGTTCGACCATGGAAAGGATGCGCGGGTCGCGCGAGATCAGATGTTTCAGCTGGCGGCGGAACACATCCTGGACAACGCCGGCAGAACATTCGCCGCGAAGATGTGATTCCAGGATATCTTCGGCTTGGATAAACCGCCGGTCCCACAATCCCACCATGCGGTACGATGCCGAGGGCAGTCCATACCACGGTGCTGAAACAGCCACATCAGAGATGGTCTGGCTGCCGGTGATAGGGACGAAGTCGTTGTTCTCCCAGGCGTGCAGCATGAACATAGTGGCAGAATATCGTTTTTCTACTTTAAGGGGGTGCAGGTACCGCTTCCCGTTGTGCTGGTATACATCAAGAATGATCTGCGTTGTTTCGGCAATCGGCTGGGCGGCATGGTAGGAGTGGTAATTTTTCAGTACGGTAAAGTACGATACGTTTTCGAGACCGGCCAGCAGCGGGCAGGTCAGCACGAAAAAATTGCCAGTCATGCGCTCGCTGTAACAATCGATGGCAAGTTCGGACAGGGAATCGAAGACATAATAGGAGCCCTCGCCCGTGCGTTCGATGATCGAGTGAATATCGGTAATGAATTTTTCAAATCCTTCGTTTGGATCAAGCGTATGTATCTGCGCTCCGAAGTCCGGCTGCACCAGGTCGCGATGTTTGGCAAACCGGAAATAGACCAGGTTTTTTTTATTGGACTTCGCGTGCGCGCAGAATGGCTCGACATAGGGAATATAGTCGTCAATGGCGTCTATCTGCCATACAATACTGTCCCCGGCCATGATCCCCTGCAGAATGGCATCCAGACCAGGAAGTCCTGTGCTGTTTGGCATGTGCTGCTCCCGTTCCATCAGATCAAACCTCCCATGCGCTGTTGTTGACCACTGTCCTGGGGGTTAAAATATAGGTTCGGACGGAAGGGTATCCAAAACCGTCGTTCTCCCGTTCCGCAGGGGGACTATTTTTAAGTGTGTTTTATAAAACGGAAAATGTACTTTATAAAGGATGAGGGTTTTACAGGCCGTGCGGGAAGTCCATACATGATGTCTACGAACAAGGGGAGGGGAACCAATGAGTACCGTCTTTGAAAATGCGCTCAAGCTCGTGGCCAACAGCGCGCTGCATCTTGAAATCGAGAAAAAACATCCGGGCAAGGCCATCGTCGAGCGGCTCAAGGTCCCGGAAAAAATCATCCAGTTTTACTCCTCCATACAGAAGGACGACGGTTCAATACACGTGTTTGAATGCTACCGCGTGCAGTATGCGGACGCGCTCGGGCCCTACAAGGGCGGTATCCGGCTGCACCCCAACGTCAACCTCGACGATGTCAAGGCGCTTGCCCTGTGGATGACCCTGAAAACCGCGCTGGTCGAGGTGCCGTACGGCGGTGCCAAAGGCGGCATTACGGTTGATCCGGCATGTTTGACCGAGGCGGAACTTGAGCGGCTCATCCGCAGCTATACCTACACCCTCAAGAACGATATCGGTCCGAACATCGACATCCCTGCGCCTGACGTGGGAAGCGGTGAGCGCGAAATGGCATGGATCTACGATGAATACCGCAAGCACCACGATTCGGCGCGGGGCGTGGTCACCGGCAAACCCGTGTATCTGGGCGGCTCGCTCGGACGCCGGGAAGCGACCGGTCGCGGCGTGGTGTGCACCCTGCTTGAGGCGGTGCGGGATGCCCGGCTTGAGAACTACACGGTTGCAGTACAGGGATTCGGCAATGTGGGGTCGCACGCAGCCCTGGCGCTGGCAGAAAAAGGAGTCAAGATCATTGCCGCAGGCGACGTAACCGGCAATATTATCAATACGGGCGGCCTCGATATTCCCAAGCTCGTGGAGTACTGCGCCATGAACGGCGGGGTAACAGGATTTCCAGAGTCAGAGCCGCTTGAAAACATCATCACCTGTGCGTGCGATGTACTGCTCCCGTGCGCCCTGGAAAACGCGATCACCAGGGATAATGTACAGGATGTCAAGGCCAAAATCGTGGTTGAAGGCGCGAACGGTCCTACCACGCCGGAGGCAGACAAGATTCTTGCCGAAAACGGAATAACCGTGGTGCCGGACATCCTTGCCAACTCAGGCGGTGTTATTGTCTCCTATTTCGAATGGGTGCAGAACCGGGAGGGATTTTACTGGGAAGAGGAGGAGGTGAACCGGTGTCTGTACCTGCGGTTGCGGAAAGCCTATGAGCGCGTCGTTGCCTTTTCCCGGGAACACGCCCTTTCCCTGCGTGAGGCAGCCTACTGCCTTGCCTTGGACAAGATCGTCAAGGCGTTTATTTCGCGCGGGGTACAGTGAGTAGAAGTAATAAAAACAGAAGATGCCCATGAAAACCCTTGTCCTCTACTACTCCAAAACCGGCAGTAATAAATACCTTTCCGAAAGGATTGCCCGTTCCCTTGAGGCGGATATCGAGGCGGTCCGGCCGCGAATGAATGTATTCCCTGCGTTGATGCTGTTCTCATTTCTAAAGGTGAGCATGGGAATCAAAGCACTCGCACATAACGTGAAAGAGTACGACCGTGTCATTCTCTACGGCCCGGTCTGGGCCGGCCGGCTCATATCCCCGCTGCGCGATGTGATCAGCAAGTATCGGAATAGCATCAGAAGCCTGTACTTTATCACCTGCTGCGGCAGCAGCGACGCTGAAAAGGAGAACCGGTTCGGGTATGCTGCTGTTTTTACGAAGGTGAAAAATGTGCTTGGAGACAAATGCGCTCTTTGTGAAGCTTTTCCAATAGGCCTGGTTCTTCCTGAGGACAAAGCCAAAGACGGTGATGCTATTATGAATACCCGCCTGTCAGACAGCAACTTTATAGGACAGATCAAAAAGAGGGCTGAAGATTTTATTAAGAGGGTGGCAGAAAGATAACAATAGTAACAATTTTGGATACAGAGAATACACATTGAATAAAACTGGGTAAAGGTAATGATGTGATCGGGAATTTAGGCTATTCCCTTTCCAACACCTCGACGCCCACGCCTTCGAGAGAGATATCGTCCACTTCAACACGCAGCGTGTCGCCAGGTTCGTTTTCGTCCTCTGAAAATTCGAACTCGATGCGCAGGACGTTTCTTGACTCGCGACTCCAGGGATAGAGGTAGGGGAACAGTATGGGGTCGAGAATCTCGAGTGAATCAATGGAAATCGTGCGTTCCTGCCAGGTATCGGTGAGCTGGAGCAGATAGGTATAAGCGGATGCAAGGTAGTAGACGCTGTCGAGTGTTTTGGTCTCGAACCTCACGCGAACCGTGCCGGTACCGCGCGCCCGGAGGACGATAGCGTTCATGGCAGAGAGGTCAAGGCCGTTTTCATTATGGTCCTTGAGAAAAATACCAGCGGTTGCGATCGGGGCAGCCACTTTATTGCTCAGCACCGCGGTAAATCGCACAGCAGTGCCGCCCTCAGCATCAGGCACCGGTCCGATCGAGGTAAAGGTATGGCCATTGCTGTAGGGGTACCATTTCCAGGTATTGGTGGAACGTTTCCAGGCAAGCATGCCTGAGTCTGACACGGTGTACCACCAGAGCTCCGGCGCGATCCCGCCGAGCGAGGTCGGCCCGATGCCGCTTTCAAAATTGTCAACCAAGAGCCGGTCGTACTTTTGGTTAAGGTCCGTGTCGGTGTAACTCATGCCTGGACTGAGCGTGAGCGCGCCGCAGGTGGCGATGCGGTAGGGCGAAGGTGCGCCGGATATGCCAACGAGCATGTAGGAGCCGGGCGCGACCGCACTGAAAAAGAAGGTGTTGTTGGAACCCAGCGAGGCCTGGTACGTGGAGCCTGAAAAGTAGATCTGCGTAATGGAATGGGGCAGGTCACTGAACGATCCGGTATATGATGCGTAGGGCATGAGCCTGAGCGTGTCGCCGGCGATCTGGGTCAGGGTGGTTGATTGCAGGAGAAGCCCCTGCTCCATATGGTCGATTTGGATATTGACCGGCATGCTACGGTCACACAGGTCGAGCGAGAAAAAGCCGCTTCGGTCGGCAACAACGCGGACCATGACCGGTGATGCCTTGACTGCCATGCTGTCGATCCATGCCGCGGGATCGATGACGCGGATGATGGCGCCTTCGGCTGGCGTATTGTCGGCAAGGACCACATAGCTGTTGGTGGTTTCTGTGCCGCTCCCGCCGGCAAGGGGCCCCAGGCCGCACGAGAAAAACACGGCCGCGCATACCGCTATGAGAGAGAGTGCTGTAAGGGAGTGTCGCATTACTTTTTCTCCCGTGCCCTGTTCTGGGTTAGTGGGAAGATCTGGAAATTAAGCTGGAACACCTCGTCGGTTTTTTCCTCCTTGCGCACCAGTTCCATGATCTCCCGTCGTATTTCACCGAGTTTTTCCCGGATTACATCAAGGCATTCACGGGACGTGCTGATCGTGAGCGTTGATATGTCGCGGTCCTCCACGGGAACGCGGTCGAGCGCTTCCATGGAGAGCCTGATCATCTCTTTCTGGAATGATCTGACCGCAATGGATGCCACCATGCCGTTGGTAGTGACAAAATCGCTGGTAAGCCGGTAGGTGCCCTGCGCGTCCTTGTGGATCATGCCCAGCTTGTGCAGGAGCTTGACCGAGCGCTTTGCCTGCGCCTCGGTGATGGGCGGGAGCAGGCGCGCGGCAAGGTCCTTTGCGTTGCCGGAATAGGGCATGATGTTCAACTGCTCTCGCAGCGCAATGTTCCACCATGTAGAGAAATACTCGTACATCTCCTTGTCAAGCACTTTGGCCGCTGGTTTGCGCAACGCGAGCATCTTTTCGAAATAGAACATTTCCTGGTCCTGGTTTTTCGCCTTGTTGAAATGGACCAGGTGGGTGAAGTAGTCGCCCTCGCGCTTGTTAAAATGGAAAAACGCTATGAGTGTGGGTATGGCCTTGTCGCTGATATGTTTCTGTTTGTTCAGTACCTTGACATAGAACGAAGCGTCGAGACCGGTCTTGTTGCTGATGTACCGGAACGAAAAAAAACGGTGGCTGTTTTTATTGTGGTTATAATGATCGCGAAGGTAGTCGCGGTATTCGAGATAGTCAAAAATGGAGTTCATTACTGTTGCGCCGTTTGAGGTGATGACCGAGTGTGGAATTCCCCTTTTTATAATTTATACGAAAACTGTGAGAGAGTCACTAAAATTCTTTTATTTAAACGCTCAATTAAATATAAACTGTGGAACAATCGTTCAACAAAAAAGAGGACAGACCGGTAACGGGTTCCTGACGGTCCATATTTTTTTGAGTATATTGGGAGATGAAGGGATGCCTCGTGCCGGGCAAAGGGGCGTCTGCAGGGGGGATACTTTGGTACAGAGGGGGATTGTATCGAAAAAACATGGAGTGTGGAACAGCTGTTCAACAGAAATGAGGAGATATTTCATTTCAATGTTTTGATCGTTTTTTTTGCATTATATTTAAAACTATGGAACAAACCCATAAGAAAAACAGGAGAAGGAAAAGAACACGTGACCTTTAAAAAAGGAAAAAAAATGTCTCGCAAAGCGGAGAAACCATCCAGAACGGCAAGAGTTTTCGGTGGTGGAACCATTCGTGCCTGCGTCATGCTTATGGTGATAACCGGTCTCGGTGTGGGTGCCCAGACGCGCCTAGACCTGTTCGACGAACAGGGAAACCACCTCATGTTTGTAACGTTTGAATACGATGTTGATCAGAAAAACATAAGCCGTTCGGTATATATGAGCGATAGCACGTTTGTTCGCAAAGTGGTTTTTACCAAAGATGCGCAGGGCAGGTCATTGAAAGAGACCTCGTTTAATTTTCACGATGATACGGTTTTCTCAACCACCTTGGAACATAATGGTGAAGCGACCGTGATTTCCATCCGCGATCAGTTCGGTTTGGACCAGATGGGCGGCCCGGTGCGTCACAGCGCGGCTGGCCAAAACAGTTTCGACTTTTTCCAGAAGGACGCGCTTATCAACAAGATGGGCTACGAGTATGACAACGAGGGAAAATTGAGCAAGGTGAATGTATATGACGGCGCCGGCGCCCGGATCTATTATGGCACGTTTTCCTATGGCGGACCCGACGGGGTGGTTACGCCGGGAAAGCGGCGCGCGGCGCGCGCCGCCATTACGGGGAGGGGACGCAACGTACTCCTCGTGCAGTTCCATCTGGAAAGGCAGTCGCAGGTGCGGTGCGAGCTGGTATCGCTTTCGGGCAAACGGATAGCGCTCCTGTTTTCCGGTACGGTCCCATATGGTACGCAAAAGCGAACCATACGTATCGGAGAAACGCCGTCGATCAGTGCGGCCCCCGGCGTGTATCTGGTGAACCTAACCATCAACGGCGCCATGGCAGCACGGAAAAAAGTGTTCATTCAAAACTATGGAGGCGGCAGCAAATGAACGGAAAACTGCAACATTTCTCGCTACCGCTGCAGCTGGTTATATTTGTTGCAGGATCGTGCTTCGGTCAAAATCCGGCCCTTTCCGTTGCACCGCCGAGCGTGATTTTCGAGCTTCTGGCCCTGAACCAGGACCTCCCGACCGCCGCAAAGCCGAAATACCTTTCTCCGATAGAAATAAGGCCGTCGCCGGACGGCGGCTCCCTGTATATTGCGGAGCAGACCGCAAAGCAGATAGCGGTAGTGGATCTCGCCACAACTACCGTGACCAAAAAGATCAAACTGCCCAATGAGGTCACCGGTATTGCGATCGCGCCCGATGGTTCGAAGCTCTATGCGACCTGCTCGTCCGACCTCTGGCCCGCTGGTATGGTGTGTGAAGTTGACATAAGCGGGGGCACGGTAGCAAGGAGGATGGCCGCCGGACACGCTGCACGGGCTCCGGTGATACATCCGGACGGAAAGACACTCTATGTCTGCAACCTTTTTAATAACGACATTTCGGTCATTGACATAGCAAGCGGAAAAGAAACGGCGCGGATTCCGGTGATCCGGGAGCCTTACAGCGCGGGTATCACCCCTGATGGCTCGGTGCTCGTGGTTGCGAACTCGCTCCCGACCGAAAAATCGACCGATTCCCTCAATATTGGAAGCAAAATATCGCTTATTACTACCGCCACGAAGCAAGTCACCACTATTAATTTGCCGATAGGAAGTCATTCGGCATTCGGTTTGACCGTTTCTCCGGACGGGAATTACGCTTTTATCACCCATCTGATCGGTATGTTCACGCTCCCCGCGACGACCTTTGAGGGTGGATGGATTCATACCAACAACTGTGCGATCGTTGATATCAAAGGTGGCAAACTGCTGAACGATATTACCCTGGATATGGCCACCAGGGGCGCGGCCAATCCGTGGGGTGTCGCCTGTACCAAAGACCTAAAAATCCTCTGTATAGCGCATTCCGGCAGCAATGAACTTTCCGTCGTCGATATGCAGCAATTGATACCGTTGGCGAAGGGAGGGAATGATCTTTCGCACGATTTACGGGCGATCTATACTCTTACAAAAAAGATACCTGTCCAAGGGAAAGCGCCACGGGCCTTGGCGGTCGTTGGCAACAAAGCTTATACCGCAGGTTATTTCGAGGATAATATTGAGATATTCGACCTTTCCGTTCCTCCGGAACAGTCTAATCCCTCGGGGACCATATCCCTCGGGCCGTCCCAGCCGCTCACCTCCGCACGGAAAGGAGAGTTTCACTACTTTGATGCGAGTATCTGTATTCAGAAGTGGCAGTCATGCCAGTCCTGCCATCCTTTAACCAGGCCCGATGCCATGAACTGGATTTTGAACAGCCCGATAAGCGCGCCGAAGAACGCGAAAACCATGCTCTATTCCTGGTGGACGCCGCCCACGTCGTGGGCAGGGAAACGTGCGGCAGCGGGCGGTATCGACGGATCGATACGCTCCGGCATCAGCGCCGAACTGGGTATTCAACCGAGGGAGGAGGTCGCGGTTCCGCTGGACTCCTTTTTAATGCGGCTCAAACACGTTCCGAGTCCCTATCTGGTCAAGGGAAGGCTGAGCGAATCCGCACAGCGGGGAAAGGCCGTTTACAGCAAAGTCGGATGCAACTATTGCCATCCTGCACCCATGTTTACCGATAAAAAATTCCACAACGCAGGCGTTGATGATCCCTGGGACGCGAACACGCAATGGGACACCCCGGGTCTTCATGAAACGTGGCGCACCGGCCCTTACGGCCATCTGGGATCGTTCGATACGCTTGAAGATATCATTCTTTTACGCAGTCATTCGATGGACGCGTCAACACTGACCCAGCAGGAATTGCAGGACCTGGTTCAATACACGCTCTCATTATAGGCTTTTGCTACCTACCCCTACCCCTTCTGGAAAGGAATGCGTATGCACAGAGTAATAATAGTCGCCGTTGTGGCGATAATCGGATTATTGCCGTCGGCTTTGGCGGAAGACCAGGAATCTGCGAATCCGACCTTCCTTTTTTGGGGAAGGTTAACCATGGGTCAGGTGGTATCGACCTGGACCAACGACTCGTATGATTTCTTTTTTGAAAAGGAGTGGTTAAAGGGGTATGACGCTGGGGTCAAGTTGACCAGGCGTATCGCACCCCATACCATCGGCCGTATCAACGGCGGTTTTGGCGTCATCTATGCCGCCCGTCGTTTGAGCATGATGGCCGCATCCACCGAACTTACGGCAAAGAAAACCGTGCCCTATCTTCTGGATGCTTCGCTGGTATCCACGTTCGGCATGCTCGACGACCGCGATACGCTCCTTGCGGAAGCGGGCTATTTTCCGTTTAAATACAATCCCCAATCCACGAGCCTTGGCGAGTACCTGTTCCGTACCGGGACCTACCCGGGAGTCCTCGTTTCAGGGTTCGAGCATTCAATTGACAGGCCGAAAGTGTGCGGCGTTCACCTCTCGTGGATCATGAATGCGGCCGGTCGCCTTACCCAGGATTTTTTACTGACGACGGAGATGGATTTCTTCCCCATGCACGATCTGAATTTTACCTATATCGCGGCCTATACGCCGCATCCGTTCATCGATTTCGGCGCAGGAGTGGAGTTCGCTCGCTTTCTGCCGGTTGATGAACGCAAAACCACGCCGGGGAAATACGGTTATCTATATAATTACAGGAATCCCGACGAAAGAAAGTGGGTCGGCTACGTGGATACGGTAGCCAATGATACCGTCATCTATACCTTCTCCGGCATCAAGCCCATGGCTCGGCTGACCATTAGTCCCCAATCATTGTATAGAATTTCCTTTTTAGGGAAAGAGGATCTGAAGCTGTATGCCGAAGCCGTGGTGCTGGGCGTGAAAAATTATGCAGGCTGGTATGAGAACCTGGAAGAGCGGATCCCGGTGATGTTCGGCATGAACTGGCCCACGCACCAATTGTTGTCCTATTGCATTGTACCGGGGGTGATGGGGTATCTACTGGAGCAGAAAAATGATGCAAAACTGACCGCTGCCGGCATGTTCGGCGCCGGAGGCGTGGTGCTGGGTATTGGATCGTGGCTGGTTGATCACTTTTTACAAATCAACACGAAACCCGATCTGCTCGCAATAGAGGGGGAATGGTACGGATCAAAGTATTGGAACTCCCAGGAGTATATCTGGAAGGCGGCCTCGCCCGTCCCGTACACGGGCTATCCGACAGGCCCCGATATCGTTACGTGGGACCGCAAAACCAATGATGACTGGCGGTGGTCGGTGTATATGTCGAAAAGAATCAACACGTTCTTGCGCATCAGCGGCCAGGCTGCGAGCGACCATACGCCGCGCAACTGGTATACGCCGGGCCCCCCCTCTTTTGTTAAATATACCGAATTGGTGCCCCGTTCCAATGACTGGTACTACATGATGCGGATGACCTTATATTTTTAGCGGTTACGGTCCTGCAGCATACCTCCAAGGCGCGCGTCGTTTTCCGCAATGCGTTGTCCGTGGCGTGGCCGCAGGGAACCACCCTCAGGGAGGTCGCGAACAAAAACGCAGTGCGGTGTGGTACAATGGTTCCACGGTTTTTATTGATTCTTTCCAAATAAATAAAAAAAGCCATAATCGGTGTATATATTAATGAGCAATATGAAAATGCGCTTTTATCATACATTCGCAATGATTATCATCTTTTTATTTAAACGGTTATAAATGATTTTATTGAAGGAGGACCCTTATGAAGAGACAAGGCACGCCTGCTTCTCGATGTTATGCATGTTTCATGCAGGTATTTTTTATCGCCGCCGCAATAGCGATCGTCGGTGGTATCCCCTTTGCGGGGACAGCGGCACCCCTTGATGAAACAATGCCGTCGTCAATCCCGGACGCGGTCATCAGCGATTGGGAATTGCAGGACAACATAGCGTCGGCAGGATATTCTCAGGCAACGCAAAATATTATAAGTCAATTACCGCCACGCTATGCTTCGAAGGCGGTGCGGGGTTCGACGAAAGATGCGTACTATGAAGCGTGTCACCTGCGTCGCGTGGCCCGTATGGAACCCTATGCCCCGCAACTGCAGAAAGTGCTCTATGCTCGTCACTATGATTTGGGCGGAGCCATTATCGGTTTTATCGAGGACGTGAGCGATAATTACTCCTCCCCGGTACAAGGTGCAAAATTCAACTTTCCCGCAATGAGCACCGGCAGCAACTGGACGCGCGGCGGCGCGCTGTTGCTTCTTGAAATGGGGGACTATTACGGAAGTTCGAGAACCCTGGTCTCCGAAACGAACGGCGTTATCAGGGATCCTTGCATAAACTACAGCGCAACAAAAGTCGCATACGCCTGTTCCAAGGATAGAAGCAATGGGTATAAGATCTACGAACTGGACCTTGCAACCAATGCCGTCACACCTTTAACAACGGCTCCGACAGGGCTTCGGGTTTCCGATTTCGAACCCTGCTATCTTCCGAACGGCGACATACTTTTCAACTCGACGCGATGTTATGGCCAGGTTGACTGCAATTTCAATATGACGTGTAACTTATTTATCATGAACCACCAGGGAAAATACCTGCGCCGTATCGGGTATGATCAGGTACACACCTTTTCTCCCACCATGATGTCCGACGGAAAGGTGCTCTATACCAGGTGGGAATACAATGACCGTAACGTCAGCAACGTTTTCGGCATTTTCGTCATGAATATTGATGGATGCCGTCAGACCGAATACTTCGGTAATCAGACCTCCTGGCCCGCCACGTTCCAGCAGGCCCGTGAGATTCCGGGCTCCAACGGCATGGTTATGGCAACAATAGGGGGGCATATGGGGCCCTATTGCGGCGATTTATGTATCGTTGATCCGAACATTTCCAGAAACGGAACATCTGCGGTGCAGCTTATCGCACCAAAGCGCGCATCTTCGCCGGACTTCAGCATGGATGGCGTAGCGCCCGAAAAAAAATTATTCCAAAATCCCTATCCGATCGACGCGAAGTGGTTTTTGATATCCTACCGGCCGACGGTGAACGATAAGTTCGGTATCTATTTTATGGATGTGGACGGGAACCGGGAGCTTTTAGCAACGGATGCGAGTATGTCGGTCAGCCAGCCATTGCCTCTTGTTGCACGACCGCTCCCTCCAATACCGACCTACCAGGCTGATTACACGAAAACATCCGGTGAAATTACCATGACGAATGCCTATTATGGATTGGGAACGGGTTCCACCGTCAGGGCCGGCACCATTAAAAAGGTACGTGTTATCGCGCTGGAATACCGTATTAATCCCTGGTTTGGTAATGTAGGGGCATCGGCTTATACGTGTACGCCCGTCGCACGGTGGATGGGTTCATGGGAGGCAAAAAGGATCGTTGGTGAAATGACGGTGGAATCGGACGGGTCGGCCGCTTTCATCGTTCCGGCCCGTGTCCCGATTTACCTCCAACTGATCGATGCCGATGGCTGCGCAATACAGTCGATGAGGAGCTGGATGACACTGCAGCCGGGAGAGAAGTTTTCCTGTTACGGATGTCATGAAGACAAAAACGTTTCCCCGCCGCCGGTCCCAAATCCTATCGCTTCAACACCGATACCGCTTGAGCCGTTCTTCGGCATTAACGATGATTATCTCTCGTTCCCGAAATATATCCAGCCGATTCTGGATGCTAAATGCATATCGTGCCATACGGCAGGACATCAATCAGGGCTTGATTTGAGCGGCAACAAATTCTGGACAGGGGATCTCACCAATGATGCGGATAATGTTACTGCGTGCAAGTACTGGAGCACAGCATATTACAATCTTTCTCAGAACAAATATGTTAATTATATAACGGTCATGGATCAAGCCCCGGGCAGGCGGCCCAACTCTGTCGGCGCTGTAAGAAGCCCGCTCATTTCGAGATTGAAATCCGGACATTCTAATGCAAACTTGACCGCGGAAGAGATGGGTAAGATCTGCGCCTGGATTGATCTGTGCATCCCTTACTCAGGGCATTATTCGGAAGGCATGAAACCCACGGACTCGGTGGCATATGTAACCCGGGTGCAGCAGACGCGCGGAAAACATGAAGATGTGGAGCTGGCAAACATTCAGGAGTTTATTGCAGCAGGAGGGTATGGTGCGTATGTCAAAGCAATACCCAGAGGGAAAAGGCCGGGCGGCAGTGCCTTTTCCAGAATGGCACGTCTCAAGGTTCGGTTTTCAGCCTCGGGACGGAAGCTGACCGTGCAGGTGCCATGCGAAGGAAATCTTTTCCTCATGAATGTGCTCGGGCGTCGGATTTTGGCCCGTACCATTGACCGAGAAGCCGTCGGTTCTGTTTCCAGCATTTCACTGCCGGAAAAAATGCCCGGGGGAGTGTATATAATTGAATTCACCGGCACGAACGTGACCGAACACTACAGCATCACAGTTTTATAATTGATGGAGAAAAGATAGCCAATAACGCGGAGGGGCAGTACTCTCATGGGGGGAGAGGAGAAGTGCGCCATTTATCGTGAGATAGAGTTGTTTGCCGGGGGAAGGTGGGATGAGGGTCATGGGTGACTATCTGGCGCCGCAGTATCGAGGGGAGGGAAGAGAAGATATGATGGTGTATAGGATGTTCACCCGAAAAGAAATGTGGAGGGTAAATGGCATTTCAGACAATGGCGGCGCAGGGAATAAAATACAGCAGTTTTTCGCCCCTCACCACACTCACCGGCGCTCAGGAGTGTTTTATCACTGCCGTGTCGCCGGAAGGGCTATCGCTTCAAGAATCGCTTGACGAGCTGGCCGCATGGTACCGTTCTGCGCTCCTTGAAAACAATCTGGATCGATCGACGCAACAGTTTACCCGTATTTTCATAAGCGATATAGCGAACGAGCAGGAGCTGCTTCTGGAATCGGACCTGTTCGATCTGATTGCCAGCGGCGCCGTCTCGGTGGTGCAGCAAAGCCCGCTCAACGGTGGCTCCGTGGGCATGTTCTCCTATCACATCGCCTCCAAGAGCGGTTCGTTCCGGCAGAAAGATACAAGCGGAAGAGCGGATGTTCGCAACAGGAGCGTCTGTACCTCAGGAAGCAACTACTCCCTCCTATGGTCATCCAATTTTTCAAGCAATAGTGTTTTTGATTCGGAGAAACAGACCCGGGATGTTTTTTCATCATTGAGCTCATCATTACAGTCACATGGTATGACGATTGCGAGGAATGTCATCCGCACATGGATTTTCGTTCGCGATATTGATAACCATTACGGCGGTATGGTGAAGGCGCGCCGGGAGTTGTTTGAACGGATCGGACTTACTTCAAAAACGCGCTATATTGCCAGTACGGGGATCGAAGGCAAAGGTGCGGAGCCCTCGGCGCTGGTTTCACTTGACGCGTTTTCAATCGGCAACATACGGGAGGAGCAGATCGTTCGAATGGAGGCGCCGGAGCATCTTTCCAGCACCATACTATATGGGGTGACGTTTGAACGCGGTACCAGGATTCGATTCGGCGACCGGTCGCATTTGCATATTTCTGGGACGGCCAGCATCAATAAATTCGGAAAGACGCTTTATCCCATGGATATACGGAGGCAGGCCATACGTACCATTGATAATGTGGAGGCGCTTCTTGAACCGCACGGTGCGACACTTCATAACATGCAGTATATGATCGTGTATTTGCGAAACCCCAAACATTTCCCTTTGATACAGGACCTGCTTGGTGAACGTATTCCGGAATCGGTACCGGTTGTCGCGGTGGAAGCGCCGGTATGTCGGCCTGGTTGGTTGTTTGAAGTGGATGGCATGGGAATCATTCCTGATACGACCGACTTTTTGCCATTCACGTAATTAAGAACGAGATTGTTCAATACACTGTTTTCAAAACGCAAAGAGAAGTTTTTGCGGGAAGGTGTTGGTAGTGATTGCGTATTGTTCGACAAGCCCAGCTTAATTCTGTTTTATTCTGCACTCATATTTTTATAATGTAAAGAAATGCAATTGCCTTTGCAGGGAGCGTACCGTATGAGAGAAAGACGAATAGTGGCTTTTTTGTATGCCGTGCTGTGTGCCGGTGCTCTGCACGCGGACACGATCCAGTCGGTTCCCCAGGGGGGGGTATGGTCAGATACGCTTGCCTGGGTGGGGGCTGCAATCCCCGGCGGAGACGATGACGTGGTGATAAACGGCATTGTCTCAATAATCGATTCCGCGGCGTGCCGCACCTTGACCGTTGCCGATAGCGCCGTCCTTCAGAACGGGGGTGACAGCGCGCATGTCATCCTGGCGGTGGCCGGTCATATCGTGAACAACGGGACCATACGCAATGATTCAACCAACAATGATTCAACCTCCCGCGAGCTCTGGCTCGAGCTGTTCGGGGATATAACGAACAACGGCATATGGATCCCTGCAAAGACCTTTATTGCGTCAAGAGACACGCAGATCATTTCCCAGTCTCCCACGTCCGGGTTCTGCGGCGCGTTGTACAAGACCGATGCGGCCGGCCGGGCAGACACCTTTCCGCTCGTCGCGGCTTCGGACCTGACGGTCAACGCCGACACGTTCGACTGCAGCGGCCAAGGGGATTCTGCAGCATTGCAGGGCACGCTCGATATGGGGGGATACACGCTTCGTCTGAATGGGCACACCGCGTTTACCGGAGCAAATGTAAGTAATATCGGTTATTTAGAGGGCAGCGATTCAGTGACCGTTAGCAGCTGCACGTTTGCCGACAAGGTTCACGTCCTCGGTATCATTACGGTTACTGATTCGATGGTCTGTTTCAACGCCGATATGACCGTAGAGGGTACGCTGCAGAGCGGCGGCTCTCTCAATTCGATTATTGTCAAGGTTAAAGGATTAGTATGGAATATCGGAAATATCACCAGCAATCGCGATACCACGGGAAACGAGCTTTGGCTGGAGCTGTATGGCAATCTTTATAACGCCGGCAAGTGGGACCCTGCCAGAACCTACATCGCGTTAAAAAAAGAGCAGACCATGGGCCAGATAGCGCAGTCGGTGTATGAAGGCCTTTTTTTCACTACCGCAGCGGACAGCTCCACCGATACCTTTCCGCTCGTTGCGGCTTCGAGCCTGATAATCAATTCGGAGCGTTTCGACGGTAACGGAATTGTCGGCGGTAATTCCCACCAGGGAACAATCAACATGTCGGGATACAACCTTACGTTGTACGGAGGCACCAATCTTACCGGAGCGGTGATTTCGCATACCAATATGGTTACCTGCCTTGATTCGTCGATGGTAACCAATTGCACGTTTGAACACCCTGTGGCGCTCGGCGGCCGTTTCACGGTGGGCGATTCGCGGGTCTATTTTAACGATACCGTTACGGTACAGGACACGCTGCAGAATGACGGCAGCGGGAGAATCTGTATGGGTCTTATGGTGGCGTATGCGCGCAATGGGATCATCAACCGCGGTGTGATCAGAAACCATCCGAAAGCATATGATCTCTGGCTTGAAATCAGCCGCAATGCCGCTAATGAGGGGATATGGAGTAATACAAAGAATGTCCTTGTCGACAGCGTGGATCAGATCATCATGCTTGCCGACGGGAAGGCGGCCAACGCACTTTTTTCGTTTGACGCGATCTGGCCAAGCGGACCGTATGCATGGCAGAAGGACGGTCAGTACACCGGTGATACGGCGCGCTTTCTCGATCTTGATTCGCTCACCATGCATGAGATGGGTGCCTACCGGTGCAGACACGATACCGCATGGTCGCGCACCATCACCGTGCAGTGGGATACGACGATCGGAGTGGCGAATCCGGGAAAGGGCATCCAGGGGTTACCGCTTGCATTTCGTTGGGATATCGTATCAGGCACGAAACCCTCTCTTTGCTTTCAGGTACCTTATGCGTGCAGGTACGAAGTGTCTGTGTACGATATTCGGGGAAGATGCATCGTTCATCAACAATCAGGAGTGGCTGCCGGGCGTCATTCCATACTCCTTTTACCGGCGCGTCTTGCTGTGGGTTCCTATGCGGTACAATTCAAAGCGGACAAATTCAAGCAAGCAAAGCGGGTGGTCATCGTTCGTTAATTTTTTTATTCTAACGATACCGAGATCGTGCACTGCTTATAGGAGTGTATCGGAATGACACGGGGGGATGTCTTCTTTTAACCGGCATTCGATCATCGTATCAGATGGTTCGAACGAATAGTATAGTCTTCTAAGACCGGTATGATAGAGTACTGTTTTTACACGCCACTGGGGTATAATCAAATCCATGGAGCTGCAAAAAAGGATCCGATCGTTATACCCTGTTCGGTAGGGCCTTTATTTTCTGATGGTTTCCAGGAACGCTGGCACGCATTGTGCAGCGGCACTTTCACGCAAGGAGCGCATGGTATGCGATATACGACGATGATGGGTATCTCTCTGTGCCTCCTTTGTGTCGTTTTATTGCATGCGGATACGATCAGGTCGGTTCCCCAGGGAGGACTATGGTCGGACATGGCCACGTGGGAGGGGGGCTCGGTACCGGCTGACAGTGATGACGCGGTCATACTCGGCACGGTTTCAATCACCGATTCCGCCACCTGTCACGATATCACCATCAGTGACACAGCGGTGCTTCGTAATGGCGATGGCACGAAATGGGTCACCCTGCGAATCCTCGGCTCAGTCGTGAATAACGGTGCCCTGCGCGACAATCCCTCGGCCCAGGGCCTTCAAGTCGAGGTGTATGGCGACATAACGAACAACGGGATCTGGGGGCCGGGAAGAACATTTTTCGCCTCGAGGAAAAAGCAAACAATCTCTCAGAGTATCACGAGCGAATTTAACGGAGCGCTTTATAAAAGAGACGCTTCCGGCGTTGCCGATACCTTCAGCCTGGTAGCCGGATCAGAGCTGTGGATCAATGCCTCGGTGTTCGATTGTGGCAGGGATACCGGAAGCGGTGATTCCTGGGGCAGGCTCGACATGGCGGGTAATTACCTCAACCTGATTGGATCTACCTGTTTTGAGAGGGCTCGGGTGACGAGGGTGGAGATGTTCAGCTGTTACGACTCGACGGCCATAAAAAGTTGCGAGTTTGAGAACGAGACCAAGCTCAACGGCGTCATTACCCTGCTTGATTCAAAAGTGACGTTCAACGGTTTCACCTGCGTGCTCGGCACGCTTCTCAACGACAGCACTCAGGAGAATAGTATCGTACGGTTCAACAACACGCTTTCCAATAACGAGGGTCACATCAGGAACCACCCCGGCGGTGGTGAGCTGTGGCTCGACGCCCGCGGCGATATGATCAACTTCGGTGTCTGGGAACCCGCAAGGACCTGTATTGCGTCGAAGAGAAAGCAGAGCATCTCCCAGTTTCCGGGCACCGAGTTCCGTGGTGATTTTTACAAGAGGGATCCAGCCGGCGTTTCTGATACCTTTCCGCTGGTTGCCGGTTCAGACCTTACATTCAGCCATGGAACGTTTGACTGCACGCAGGATACTTCCCATGGTTCCCGCCTTGGGGTCATTGACATGGCAGGGTACGGTTTGGTGCTGCAGGGAGGGAACAAGCTCACCGGCGCGGCAGTTTCCGGCGCCGTGATGGTCGCGTGCCAGGAGTCCTCGGCAGTAGGCGGGTGCACGTTTGCCAACGCTGTTGCGCTCGGCGGCTGTTTTACGGTTGAGCCGCACGTTTATTTCAAGGACACGGTCACGGTGCGGGATACGCTGCAAAGCAGCGGCGACGTGCGCTCGGTGCACCTCCATGCGGCCGGCGGTATTGTCAACTGCGGCACGATCCGGAATAATCCCAAAGGTAGCGAACTCCATATCGAGATAGGAAAAAATGTCAGGAATGCCGGGCACTGGATGAATGCCACGAACGTGCTTGTTGACAGCACGGATCAGGTAATCGTTCTTGACAGTGCAAACTCGATCGCCGCGCGTTTTTCGTTTGACGCGGTCTGGGAAAGCGGGCCGTATGCGTGGTACAAGGACGATACAAAACTTGGTGATACCCTGCGCATTCTGGATTTTGATTCGCTTATCGCATCTTCAGCCGGCGCATATCGCTGCAAACGCGATACGGTCTGGTCGCGCACCATTACCGTGGTGTTCGATTCGAGCACCGTGGTGATCGGTCCGAGGATCCATGCCGCGAAACCGCGACAGGTCGCCGGTATGGAAATCGTCATGGGAGCTGCTGACCCGCTCGTGCGGTTTCATGCGCCTGCCCCATGCTCGTACTCGCTGTGCCTGCTGGATATCACGGGCAGGGTGGTCTTGTCTCAGACATCAACCGTGGCGGCAGGTTTCCATGTTGTGCCGCTTGCGCGGTACCGACTTGTTCCCGGCACCTATATTCTCACTCTGCGCGCAGGAACCAACACCGCTTCGGGCAGGATAGCTGTGGTGCGCTAGGCGGGCGGCCATAAGGATCAGGCCGGATCTAACCATAAGAAAACCAACAGTATGTGGTACTTAAGTTCCACGGATTTGTCGCACCATGCTGTTTTATCAAAGTAAAACGTCGCACGCAGCGTTATATTATATGTAAAATATCGGACAGTATGAGTGTACTTGGGGAGGAGTACTAAGAAAGGTTTCTTAAAGCGATTAACTGTACAGGTTTTTGGCTTGAAAGTACAAGGGGCTCCTCACCCGAAATACACTCTATGGTCAGCAGCAGTACTCCAGCGTGCAGGAAATAATGGCAACCGAAAGGTGAACTGTACCTTTATAAGCCGATTTTCTAAGGAGGGTGCTATGGCGATAGAAGTGACCTTCATTTCACAACATGCAGCTCTAGAGAAGCGGGTTTTCACGACTCGCCTTGCTCTTATAACCGCAATAGCCGCACTCTCCGGAGCGCTCTTCGGCCTGTTTGCAGCGGCACCGGTCATCGACGAAACCATGCCTGCCACTATTCCGGCGGCAGTCGTTGCTGACTGGGAAGCGCAGGACAACGTTGCAGCGGTAGGGCATGCGCAGGCAGCCAGCGCCATTATCGCTTCCCTGCCGGTCACCTACGGCGCTACACTGACAACCAAGCTGCAGAGTATCAGATCGCTGCCCGCGACCGATCCTTCCTGGAAGGCGCTTTATACCGAGGCGTGTCATGCACGGCGCGTTGAACGGATGAAGCCGTATGCCCCACAGATCAGAAAAATCCTTTTCGCGAAGCATTACAATTTCGGTGGCCCCCTCATCGGGTTCATGGACGATTTTGGCATGAGCCGGGGAACCGAATATAAGGCCGGAGGCGGGCTGTATGTGCTTGAGATGACCGACTACTACTCCTCTGCTCCTACGGCCCTTATTGAAGACGCGAGGGGAGTCATCAAAGATCCGTGCCTTTCATTTGACGCTACGAAGGTTCTCTTTGCATGGAAAAAGGATGATTGGAGAACGGGGTATCACCTCTTTGAAATGGATCTTGCCAACCCGTCAAATCCGCGTCAAATAACCTTCGACCCGTCAGGCCTTACCGTTTCAGATTATGAACCGTGCTATCTTCCTGACGGCAATATCATGTTCAGCTCGAGCCGCTGCTTCGGCATGGTCGATTGTGCCTTCAACTATACCTGCAACATGTTTACCTGCAGTAAAGATGGCAAGTATGTGCGGCGCATCGGCTATGACCAGGTGCACACCTTTTATCCGCAGATGATGACCGACGGAAAGATCCTGTATACGCGATGGGAATACAATGACCGGCTTCTCACGAGCGCAATGGGTCTGTTTACCATGAATCCTGACGGCTCTCACCAGACGGAGCTGTTCGGCAACCAGACCCACTGGCCCATGACCTTTATCCATGCGAAGCAGATACCCAATTCACACAAGATACTTTCGGTAATCAGCGGGCACCATGCACCGTATTCAGGCGAACTTTGCATTGTTGACCCGAATATCGCGCGCAACGGACTGACTGCCATCCAGCTCGTTGCGCCGCTCCGTGATCCTCCGGCAAATCCCGGGTATGGCACTGACGGCGGGGTACAGTTTCTTTTCCAGAATCCCCTGCCTCTTGATGAACAGACATTCATCGTGTCGTGGCGTGCGACCGTTGACGAAAAGATATACAAGCTGTATTTGATGGACGTGAACGCTAACCGCGAATTGATTGCATGGGATGACGCGCAGTCGGTCAGCCAGCCGTTGCTTTTCGCCCCGCGCCCGGTGCCGCCATTGTTGGCCTATGTGACCGATTATACCAAAAATACCGGGGCGTTCATGATGCAGAACGTTTATATTGGGACCGGTGTAAAAGGCGTCAGACAGGGTTCCATTAAAAAGCTGCGCGTGGTCGCATTGACCTACCGGGTCGATGGCGCAATCGGGCATACGGGAACCACCGGTTTCACCGAGACGCCCGTCGCACGGTGGACCGGGTCATGGGAGGCCAAAAAGATCCTGGGCACCACCCCGATAATGAGCGACGGTTCTGCCGCGTTTATCGTTCCGGCGCGGGTCCCGGTTTATTTTCAGCTTCTCGATTCGCTGGGGCAGGTGGTGCAGACCATGCGAAGCTGGTCAACGCTGATGCCGGGTGAAGTCTTCAGTTGTCTCGGCTGTCACGAGGATAAGAACGAATCTCCCGGACCGCAGCCCGTGCCGATCGCCAACGTACCCACACCGCTTGAGCCCTACTATGATGTAACGGACCAGCCGTTCAGTTTCTGGCGGTTTATCCAGCCTGTTTTGGATCGGAAGTGCATAAGCTGTCATGACGGGACAGGCGGCAATGGGCTGGATCTCCGCGGAGATACGATCTGGTCTGGAAATCTTGATTCGGCGCTGTTTCCGGATGACATCAATTCCCGGAGGTTCTACAACAAATCATACATGAACCTTTGCCGGGAGCAACGCAAACATGTTGATTGGATCACCATTTTTGACATGGTGACGCCCCGCCGGCCGTATCCGCCCGGGGCATACACGAGTCCAATGATCAAGAAACTGCGTGCCGGCCACGAGAACGTTACGCTGACAACCGAAGAGATGGATAAACTCTGCTGCTGGATCGACCTGTGCATACCGCATACGGGATACTATCCGGAGCGCATGACGCCTGAGGACTCGCTGAAATACGAAAAAGCCATGGACAAGCGGCGCGCCCACGAGGCGCTTGAAGAGGCCAATATCAAGCAATTTATCGCAGACGGTCAATGGAACGCGGGGATTGATCCAAGAAGAGGAAAGCAGGGAAACCGCTGGAATAGTAGCCAAGCTGTTTTTTCCGTCAGGTTTTCGTCTTCTGAAAAAAAGCTCGTCGTGGAGCTGCCCGGTGAAGGGAAGCTCTCCGTTCTGGACCTGCGTGGCCGCCAGATTACAAGCCGGACCGTATCGCGCGAAGCGTTCAAACGCGGCGCGAAACTGACTTTCAGACTTGATCTGCCGATGGGTCTGTATCTTATCAGGTTTAAAGGAGCGCATTCATCCGGACAACGCGTCCTGGTCGCCTTATAGCACGGGATTGGAGCCACTTCGTCAACAGGAGATCCGCCGAGGTGCAAGTGTCAACTCAACATGGAGCAAAGAAGCCTATGACATTTCTCAGCACAACAGTACAGGGATTAAAGGTAAGCGCTTTCCAGACTTTGACGGGTGCAGAGGAGTTCTGTATTACCGGCAGTGTATCGCCGGACCTGTCTTTTGAGGAGTCGCTTGAAGAGATGGCGGCATCGTACCGCGTAGCGCTCATGGAGTACGGTCTGGATGAATCAACACAGCAGTTTACGCGCCTTTATATAAGCGACAGTGTGAATGAACAGGAGCAGCTCCTCGATTCCAGTCTTTTCAGTATCATCAGGACCGGTGCGTTCTCCATCGTGCAGCAGCGTCCCCTTGACGGCGGTCCCCTGGGACTGTTTTCATACCATATCAGGTCACGGACCGGTGCTTTTCATCAGCAGGCAGACACGTATAGCGGACAGTTCCACAACCGGAGCGTCTGCACCAAAGGCAGGCACTATTCGCTTGTCTGGTCATCTCATTTTTCAAGCCCCCATGTGTTTGACTCCGGGCAGCAGACGAGGAGGATTTTTTCCGCGCTTGAATCGTCGCTTGTTCCCAACGGCATGACCATTGGAAAAAATACAATCAGGACCTGGATTTTCGTGCGGGATATCGACAACCACTACGGCGGAATGGTAAAGGCCCGTCGTGAGTATTTCGAGACCATCGGGCTTACGGCGCAGACGCGCTACCTCGCCAGCACCGGCATCGAGGGCAAGACCGCCGACCCGTCATCGCTCGTGACGCTCGATGCGTTCTCGATCGGTACTATTCAAGAAGGGCAGATTGAAAGAATGGAGGCGCCCGAGTACTTGTCGAGCACCATAGTCTATGGCGTTACCTTTGAGCGTGGGCTCAGGGTGCGTTTCGGTGACCGTTCCCATCTCTATCTTTCGGGAACAGCCAGCATCGACAAATCCGGAAAGACCATCCACCCGTGCGATGTGAGGAAACAGGCAGAGCGCACGTTTGACAACGTATCGGCACTGCTTGCACCTCATGGCGCAACACTCGGCGATATGCAGTATTTTACCATCTACCTGCGCAATCCAAAGCATTATCCCCTGGTACAGGATATTCTTGCGGAGCGTATCCCTGAATCGGTCCCCTGGATCGCAGTCGAAGCCCCGGTATGCCGGCCCGGTTGGCTCTTTGAGGTGGACGGGCTGGGGATCATCCCGGATGACAATCCATTCCCGCCGCTTGCCTGAGACACAGAAGACCTGAGCCTGGTTGTATATTCCCGGTATTGATGGTGATACTTACGGGAGGGGCATTTTTCAACACACTGCTGCAAGGCAGGAGCGGAAGGTGCAGGTGTATTTTTTAAACCGGATACTCAGGATTTGCGGTTCGCCCAGGCTGACAGTGACCTGCCTTCTCATCCTGGGCGTGCTTGTGGTGGCGGGGACGTTATACCAAGTCGACCACGGCGTGCATGCGGCATACAGGCGTTTTTTCGGCTCCTGGTTTTTGGTTCTCGCAGCGTTCCTGCCGCTTCCCGGTGTTAAAACAGTACTTGCGGTGCTTCTGGTAAATCTGTCCGCCGCAGCCGTTATCTCCTTTTCCTACCAGTGGAAAAAGGCGGGCCTTCTTCTGGCGCACAGCGGGATCATCGTACTCATCGTGGGCGCAGCACTGTCATCGTACCTGGGAAAAGAGTCGGCAGTCACGCTTGCACAGGGAGAACGCATCGCTTCTGGGACCACGGCAGGAACGATCCGCATGCCCGTGGACCTTGAGCTGGTCTCCTTTTCAATGGACATGCATCCGGGAACGAGCATGGCGAAAAGGTATGAGAGCCGCGTCAGAATGAAGGGAGAGGGAATTGACCGCGAGACCGTCATCGCCATGAACCGGCCGCTGCGGTACGGTCCCTACTCATTTTACCAGTCAGGATTTACCGGAGACCACGGCAGTTTTTCTTCGACCCTGTCAGTCGTGTACAACCCGGTCCGTTTTGCGCCGTATGCCGCAAGCGTGATCATCATGGCCGGTTTGCTGCTCCATTTCTGCATCGGGTTTGTGGCGGCGATGCGAAACAGGCGGAAAGATGCACATGGTCAGGCATGATGGTGGCAGAACGATGAGTCGGAATCACCGGGCGTTTGCTCTGCAGCGGCGGACCGTTTTTGCGCTTCTTCTCGCTGTTTTCCTTGTGCCGGTAATTTTCGCAGAGGGACAGGGAGGCAAACCGGCCCCGACAAGCCGCATCTCACTGCAGTCGTTTGAACGCATCATTGTTGTTGAATCGGGCCGGAAAAAACCGCTCGCTACGTTTGCGCGCAACAAACTCCTGCAGTATTCGGGAAAAAAGAGGGGCAAGAAGCTTTCCGCAAGCGAGTGGCTCGCGCGGCTCATGTTTGATCCGTCATCGGTGGATGCTGTGCCGGTGTTCCTGATCAATGATCCCCAGGTGGCGCTCGCCCTTGGCATTGAACCGCGAGCGGAACGGCGCTACCGCTATGCAGAGCTCTATCCTTCCGCAGAGAAGCTCGGCGAGCTTTCTGCAAAAGCGCGTATGACCCCGGCAAAGGAGCGGTCCCCTTTTGAGCGGGAGATTGTACGTGTCCGCAATAACCTCAGCGATTACGCATCCCTGGCGTCTGTATTCACCTTTGATCAGCCGCATGAAGGATTCAGGATCAGTGACAGCGCACTTGCCGCACAACTGGGTTTGTCCGGCCGCGGCGAACCACCTTCCTATGCCGACCTGCTGAATACTTCGCACCTGCTTTCTGAAGCCATGCGGCGAATGCAGGCGGCAGGCATTGACAACCTTTCCGCCGCTGACAGCGTGCTTTTCGGCCTGGCGCGCAGCATGTACCATTTCGGTTCGTCAATCGGCAATCCCATTCCCCACTGTATTCCCTTTATAAGCGACGGTGAGGAGCAGTGGCTCAGTCCGTGGGGCCTTGTGGGCGTGCAACGAAGAGCGGCGCTTGAGGACCCGTGCCTGGACGCGCTGCGAGCGGCCAAAGATGCGTTTGTGAAAGCAGACCAGCAGGCGTTCGACGCCGCGGTACATGCCTTTAATGAGTCCGTGGTCCGAAAGGCAGGGGTGCCCGACCCGTCGCTTGAACTCATATACAACAGGATCGATCCTTTTCCCGTTTCGAAAATCCTTTTCGGCATTGCAGCGATCATAGCCCTGATCATTGTCTTTTCAGGCGCAAGGCCGCTCCATATCGCCGGTATTTCGCTTGCCGCAGCCGGGCTTGTCATCACCACCACGGGTATTTTCCTGCGCATGATCATCATGGGCCGTCCGCCGGTCACCAATCTCTACGAGACCTTTGTGTTCGTTGCATGGGCGTCGGTGGTCATCGGCCTGGTCCTGGAATGGATGGGACAACAGCCCATCGGCATCCTTGTGTCGTCCGTGACCGGATTTCTGTTTCTGCATGTCGCCGGCCGGTACGCGCTTGACGGCGACACCATGGGTATGCTCGCGGCCGTGCTCGATTCCTCGTTCTGGCTTGCCACACATATTGTGACGATAGCACTCGGGTATGCCGGGTGCGTGGGAGCAGGCGCCGTGGGTCATATCTACCTGATCCGGTGCATGATGAAAAAGGCCGATTACGTCAGCCTGCAGGCGCTTGACCGTTCGGTCTACGGCGTGCTCTGTTTCGGCCTCCTGTTCACGGTCATCGGCACCGTGTTCGGCGGCATGTGGGCGGACCAGGCATGGGGAAGGTTCTGGGGCTGGGATCCCAAGGAAAACGGCGCCCTGCTTATCATCCTCTGGTGTCTGGTGGTGCTTCACAGCCGGCAATCAGGAATGATAAAAGGCATCGGTACCGCGCTCGGCGCCGTTATCAGCACGCTTCTGGTCATGTACACCTGGATCGGCGTAAACCTGCTCGGCGTGGGACTCCACTCCTATGGATTCACCAGCGCGGGAGCCCGCGCGCTTTTGCTTTACACATCGCTGGAAGCACTGTTCGTTGCTGTTTTCATCATGGTGACCGCCATGCGCAACAGATCGCTGAAGCGCGGTTGATTTTCCGAATTTTTAATTTTTTCCCTCATGGACCAATCCTCATGCCCGGTGTGTGGAACAGATGTTCTACGGAAAAAGCATTCTTCGCGGCATCATTTGGGAAAAAAAGCATGCAACCACAATTGTGTTTTTATATTTGTCCGTAGGGTTCTTTACACAAACGCTTACAGCGGGGCAAATACCCCGTTGTTTTCAGGGGGAGGGGAGATGCGTGGCCGCATGTCCCATCCTTTCCAAAAAAGAGGTGCATCATGGATAGAAGAGATCTTCTCAAGGCAGGTGTGGCAGGGATCGGTGCAATGGTTTTTACAAGCCCGGTACGTGCAGTGGAGCGGCTCATGGCGCCCGGGAAAACGTGGGCTGTACTCTACGGTACCGAGTGCGGAAGTTCCCGCGATGCCGCCAATTGGATAAATGAAGGTCTGGGAGGAATCGCCGATGTCCTTGATGTGGCGACCGGTCCGGACGTGGGTGATTATGAAAATGTTATTATCGGCGGTCCGATTCAGGCGGGACAATTGATAAATCCGGTAAAAAGTTTCATCACCAATAACAAAGCAGTACTGCAGCCAAAAATCCAGGGATTGTTTACGCTCTGCGGAAACAGCGGCAATCCGACTATAAGCGAAAGCAGAGTTAAAAGCTATTTAACCGACCAGATAGTACAATTGTCCGGGGTCGCCGACAAGCCCGCCAAGCTTTTTCCTGGCAGATCAACACCGGATTGCGGGGGCATGACGTACGACAACCTCAAGCAGGCTGACTGCGAGGCGTTCGGCAGAGAGGTGTTGAATGTATCGGTCAATGCGGTCCGGCCAAACGTCCCGCACGCTTTTGAGCTTTGTCAGAATAACCCTGATCCGTTTCACTCTGTGACAACCATTACGTACAGCATTCCTAAAGCCGTTAGGGTAACTGTAGCCGTTTGCGCCCTTAATGGTCAGACCGTGACCACGCTGGTCTCCGGATTCAAGGCGGCAGGCACGCATACGGTGAAGTGGGATGCGCGCTCATTACCGCCCGGCTATTATCTTTTTCGTCTGCAGGCAGGAGGCTTTTCCGCAATTCATAAAGCACGAAAGGTCGGCTATTGAAGGCAGACGCGCACCACAACGGTCTTTGACGCAATTCCCCAATCAAACGTATCCCCTTGTCTTTATTTGAAATAGCACCAACGCTCTTTTGGCTGGTGTGGAACAGAGGTTCAACGGAAAAAGAGCTTCCAGCCATACTATAAAGGGAAAAATGGATAGATCCTGATAGAGGGTACTTATATTATTAGATACTAGTTAGGGCGAGGTTAGAAAAACGCTAGAGGGCCACCATTTCGCAGCCTCCAGGGCAAATAAATAGTTTGCATGCTCCTGTCAGCCCCATTAAAGCGGAAATCCTGTACCACGAAGCACAAGGGGTTTATAGTCAATGAAAAGTCAAAAAGTGCTAGCCCTCGCATGTATGGCCTCTCTTTCCTTTTTTTCTTTCTCTTCCGTTCAAGCCCTTACCGACGGGTATATCCTGGTCGGCGCCTATAGCGGCAAGGAAACGTTCTTGATCGATAAAAACGGGAAAACCGTTTGGCAGTGGAACCACACTACCTTACCCGACTCTCTCAACGGGTATTCATCCTACCTGCTTGAAAACGGCCACCTGCTCAGGACCGCTCAGGCGGCAAGTAACGTCAAGGTTCCGCCGAATGCTGCGCCGAGACAGGGTATTATTGATGAGGTGGATCACGCCGGCAACGTGGTGTGGACCTACACCCTTGCAAACGATACGTTCATGCTGCATCATGATATGAAACCGCTTCCCCCGCGCAGCGGTGAGACCGTCGGGAATATACTTGCCTCGACCTTCAGCCTCCACACCAAGGCCGAGATGAAACAGGCGGGCGTTGATACGACGATATTACCCCGTGGAACCAACGTCATTCTGGCGGAAAAGATCATAGAGATCAAAAGAAACTTTCCGAGCGGCGGGGATATCGTTTGGGAGTGGCGAATGCTCGACCATGTTACGCCAAAAGAGTCGGCTTCGCTTCATCCGGAAAGAATAAGCGGCGGTATCGTTTCCTCGTTATGGATGGGTCAGTGGGTGCACCTCAACGGCATTGATTACTCGCCGGCAACGGATCTGATCGTTTTCTCCTCGCGGGTGTTCAGTGAACTGTATGTCATTGATCACAGCACGACCACCGCTGAGGCGGCGGGCAGTACCGGAGGCGGATATAACAAAGGCGGCGACATCCTTTACCGATGGGGAAAGCCGGGAAATTACGGCGCAACCGGCGGTACCACCATAAGCTGTCTGCATTCGCCGACATGGGTCCCGGAGGGGTATGCGGGAGCGGGAAATATCCTCTTTTACCATAATAATATCGACTCCGGAAAATCGGAGGTCATCGAAATCAATCCGCCGCTGGACGCTCGCGGGAATTTTATCAAGGAGGCAGGTGCACCGTTCGGTCCTCAATCACCATTCTGGAAATATGCTCCGGACACCAACTTCTTCTCCGCCTATATGAGCAGCACCATGCGCATGCCAGGACCGCAGGGACATACCGTCATTCATGAATCATATCCGCCCGCGCCCGGCGGTTCTCCTTCTGGCGTCGTTCCTAACACCGACAGCAGGATACGGGAAGTGTCCACCGATGGCCAGATTATTGATTCATTCTCCCTCACGGGACTGAATTCAGGGAGTTCCGGCATGATGAGGGGATTCAACCCGGCAAAAATCATGTACTATCCGAGTTCCTACCCCGGGATCAGCAGATTGCTGACATCTATAAGAGAGCGGGGCAGCGGATCACAGGCAGGACCATTATCGCCGATGTTCAGCGTTCGCAGGACTTCCGGATCGATTATTTTTTCCGGCGTTGCAGGAGACAAGATCACCCTGGTGAGTCCTCAGGGAAAAGTTGTTGTATCCGGGACGTTGTGCGGCAATAGCTTTAGCGTGAGCTCCGGCCGTTTGCCACCCGGGGTATACGGCGTAAAAGTCACAAAGGGAAACGAACAGATCTTATTGCGCGCGGTTACGATTGTCCGGTAATGCCCTGCCATAAGGGATCCATGCCCGGGGGCGATACAACCGTAACCATGGGGCCTGGCAGAAGGGGATTCAAGCTGCGCGTCGTAACCATAAGGAGTAAAGATGGGTAAAGCCATAATGATGGCAGTGGCGTTTTTCTGTATTCCCGCTGCTGCCGGCGTAAGTGTTCACCTGGCAGGAGAGGTGACAAACGAAACCGGCCAGGGAATCGAGAACGCGCGCGTTTCCTTGAAGAAGCATCCTTCCATTGTCGCCCGTACCGTCGCCAATGGCGCGTTTACGCTGTCGGGCACTGTGGATGGCGCAATGAGCGGCTCGATCAGCGATTCGCTCGTTGTGATCACGAGAGGCTTTCAGACCGCGCTCCAGGCTGTTTCCGGCTATGACCAGACCGGTATCACGGTCGTGCAGACCGCATCACATCCCTGGGTGCCGGCGCAGCCGCTGGAGTACCGGGGCGGCATGGTGAAAATCATGGCCAAAGGCCACGACTTTGAAATGGGACAGCCGTGCGATACGGTCAGAGGCAGTATAATGGGTTTTCCTACGACCGATTTTGAGCAGCCGGTCCACACGGTTCATTTTACCTATGATTTCTGGATGGACACCGTGGAGGTGACGCAGGGCGAATATGATTCACTCATGAAAAATACCTACCAAGGCGCATACACCCGGCCCACCTGGAACGCCTCCAATGGATTAGGCGCCCATTGGGCCGCCTATTCGATCGAATGGGGAAGCGCCGCGCTCTTCTGCAACGCGCGCAGCAAGCATGAAGGGTTGCCTGATACCGCCTATTCGTATTCCGGCATCGCCGGGGACGCGGGCAGCTTATGCACCTTGCAGAACGTATCGACAAACCTGCACGCCAACGCGTACCGGCTGCCGACCGAAGCGGAATGGGAATACGCCTGCAGGGCAGGGGCCGTTTCGGATTATTTCTGGGGAAAGGATTATGAAGACTACCGCAGTGACCCGGCGACCGCGGATGTCGACAGCCATGCCACCTGGCACGATAACTCCTTCGGTTTGGGCAAGGACAATGTCGTTCACCTGGGCCCTGGTCTTGACAGTCTCTATTACGGCGCTCATGAAGTCGGTAAAAAGAAACCGAACGCCTATGGATTGTATGACATGGCCGGCAATGTGTCCGAATGGTGCAATGATTGGGCCGATTATTACCCGTGGGGGAGTGTGACCGATCCCACCGGTCCGGCGCCGTCAGATGTTTCCGGGTATACCCGGGCGCAGCGCGGCGGGAACTGGAGCAGTGACATTACCTATCTGCGGTCAACGGAACGGCAGTTCGAAGCCGCCGACTATAAATACTTTTTTTGCGGGTTCAGGACCGTGAGTTCAGGGTTTACGAGTGATATCATACGAACAGGCGGCTTTCGGCATACCATGGCGCCGTCTCTTTATCTGAAATCAGGGACTCTCTATTGCGACAACGCCATGGGCTGCACGATCGGCATTTTTTCGCTCCAGGGCAAAAAGATTTTATCGGTCACGCCGCGCGACCGGCGATTCACCTATGATACCAGGGCCCTTTCGAAGGGATCGTACATCGTCAACATACGATCGAGTACTTCCAGATGCGGGATCATTCATGTTCTCGACTGACGAAGGGGGAGAACGTTGGCGCGTTGGATCATGATGGTGCGATGGGGCAAGCCTCTCCATTGCCGCTTTTCCATTCTTGTCGCAATCATCGCGGCACACGCAAGTCTGGCCGCAATGAGCGATTCGTCGGATCTGATTTTTAATGACCAGCGGGTCAACGACTACCGGATCACGTTCTACCAGTCCGCGTGGGACACGATGCTGCGGTTCAACTACAACCGTGGTGAGGAGTACATGCCGGCCCGGTTCGCGTGGTATGGTCCGAACGGAGACAGCATTGTCCTCGACAGCATCGGCGTGCGGTACAAGGGGAATTCATCGTATGTGTTCGCCGGCGCCTCGCACAAGAAGCCGTTCAAATGCTATTTCAACAAATACCGGAAAAGCCAGCTTTTTTTTGGTCTTGAAAAGCTGAATTTCAGCAACGGCGTGCAGGACCCCAGCTGCATGCGCGAGAAAATCGCCTACGACGTCATTCGAAAATACCTGCCTGCGCCCCGCGCCGCCTTTGCGAAACTCACCGTGGAAGACAGCCTTGTCAAGTCTTTCTATACCCAGATCGAGCAGGTCGACGAGCTGTTTCTCGACCGCCATTTCGGCAACAGCAAGTACAACCTTTACAAGGCCGCGGATCAGGGCGCCACCCTCGCCTACAAGGGGGTCAACCAGTCGAATTACGAGGGCGATTACGAGCTGAAGACCAACGAGAGCGAAAACGACTGGTCCGGATTGCTCGACCTGGTGGACCAGTTGAACAGCACGCCAGACAGCAGTTTCGTGAGAATCGTGGGGCAATGCCTTGACTTTGACAACTGCATCCGGTATCTGGCGTTCAACATGGTGAATGCCAATTTCGACAGCTATACCGGCTCCGGCAGGAATTACTACCTGTACGACAACCGGAAGGCGGGCACATTCAAGCTTGTCCCGTGGGACCTTAATCTGTCCTTTGGCGTGTATAAATACAGCTGGAGCAACGTGATCACCGTGGATGCGTTCGCCCCGACGAATCTGGACCAGCGCCCTCTTGCCAAGCGGATACTGGCCAATGACTCTCTCAAACGGGTGTATGCCGGGTATATGAAGGACATGATTAACGGTCCGTTGTGCGCCGACTCGGTCAAAGCCCTGGCCCACCGCTACAAGGCCCTTATTGACTCCTGCGTGAACGATGATGCGAAAAAGTTTTACACCTATGAGCAGTTTGTCGCCAACGTCGACACCGAAGTGGTCATTATGGAGGGCATCACCAGGACGATCCTGCCCGGGCTTGCTTCGTTTACCGCCCAGAGAAACAGCATCCTGAGCGCGCAGATTGAAATGGCGCTGCCCGTGCTTCCGCGACTGGACAGACATGGAGCAGGTCATGACATGGTGCTACGATGCGAAAGCACGACCTCGGGAAAAAGCCTTGTCATACGCTATGGTGTGCCCGTGGCGTGCGAACGGGTTGCCATTGAGCTGTACAATGCCAGTGGCGCACGCGTCAGGTCGGTTTCCCTTGGCAGCACAAGCAGGGGCATGCATACGGCAACGATACCTGCGCACACGGTGCCGCCCGGCTGTTATGCGCTGCTGCTCAGAGCCGGCAACGCTTCGGTCACCCGGAATATTCTTCTTATTTCCAATCATTGATCTGTCGGCGTGCCGCTATCGTTTTGCAGACTTCTTTTCATCCAAAATATCTACGACGAACCATTCGCAATCCAGGGCAGCGGTGTTTTCATTCAGGACCCAGCCCATTTTTTCATGAGCCACATGCCAATTATCGGTATAGAACCGGTCTTTTGATGTTTTATTCTGCAAAACGATCGACCACCCGGTTCGTATTTTCGGGTATGAAACGACAAAAGGCTTTCCGCGGGTTTTGGTTACTGTTGCGCAATCGGACCGGGAAACAAGTTCCGCGCTTACAATGTCGGCATCACGGTTAAAAATGGCGCGGGAGTTCCATCCTCGCCCTCCCCAGGAATTTCCCATATGCGCGCAGTAACTGGTCTTTTCCGAAATGCCAAACGAGGGGTGTTTCCGGATCGGCGCCCGCGGTATCCAGATCTCTTTTTGCCGGTCATGCGCAGGACGCCTGTCATTGAACCGTTCCCGCGGCATGCATGAAAAGGTTCCGCACGTTCCCCCAAGTGTTTCGGAATTGCCATCGCTCTCGTCTATTCCCAGCACATGACCGAACTCATGCTGAACAACGCCGGCCAAGTCGAATACTCCCAATTTGAAACGCTTCCCGCCAAACACCGAATAGTGCGGCAAGGCGGTCAATGCGCGTTCGTTTTCCAGAAGGCATCCCCATCGAAAGCAGATCCGTTCCAGGGCCAGGTCCATGCTTCCATAGTTTTCTGCCAAACGCTTGAGCTGCTGGTCGTACGTTTTTCCTTCACCGGTCGCACCACCGCTCCAGTATTCCACCCATCGCGGTTCGTTTCGGTCCCAGGCCGCTTGGTAGTACTCGAACGACATGAACGGACTCGCGAAATCCAGGGAACGGAACGCCAGGTTCACGCAGTTGATGGTCATGCCGGCGGTCGGCCCGCTGGTCCAGAAGTTGGTGTAGCCGGCCCATCCCGCGCTGGTGAGATCTTTAAAGGTCACCGTGAAATTGGCGTCAGCATGGTTTTTGACAAATTCAACATTCAGATCAGGAAGGATGCTTGCCCAGAGGTATAGGCCCAGCTTCACGGCCGACCTGATCTCTTCATCGGGAAGTTCATGAACGAACTCGTTCCCAATGGTGTCTTGTTTGTTGATGAACACTCTCAGGCTGGGAAAGACGGAGTCGATCAAATGGTCGCGTGAACCCCGGAGCAGTGACTCGTATCCGCCTTTTGGTGCAGATATGGTGCTCATGGGGGCGCTCGCGGCGACACTCGCTGGGACGGTCGCGGATTCGGCCGCGCGCTGTTTGGGTGATGGCGGATGACAGAAATCCGACAACAGGAAACAGCACGCTGTCAGTACGACAAGGATGCGTATGACCATTGCGTCCCCCGGAGAAGGGCGTTGAATATGTTCGCTTCAATAATCACGGTATAGAAAGAATAGTATATGCAAATCGCCCAGACCTATCAGAAATCGTTTTAAGCGCGGTGCATATTTCTATCCATGAAACGGTCCGGAACCGCTGATCTTCCGCTCCACTACGGTCATGTGCCCGAGTGGCTCCATACCCGCATGACCTCGCTCGGTCGCGAGATCGTCCGGGTGTTTGTCATGGAGCACGGGACATCCGGCGTTCTGCAGAGGCTTTAAGATCCGTTCTGGTTCCAGGCGCTCGGATGCGTCCTGGGCAGACCCGGCAGCGTATGAGCGCGAGTGAAAAGGTAAAATAAACAAGGCGGATCAGGATATCCTGATCCGCCTTGTTTATTTTATTAAAAAGGGGAATGCGGTGGTCGTACCTAGCGTATCACTGCTGAAATGGTTTTTTTGACGCCTCCAATACACAGTTCGCAGACATATAATCCCGGCAGCAGCGAAGCACCCTTTAGCGCAATGCTGTTGTTACCGGCTTGCGCAGAGGCATCGACATGCGTCCAGACCGTTTTCCCTTGCAGGGTGACCATTCTTATCAGAACCTTAGTTCCATGATAGAGCTGCGGGATGGAATACTCCACACTCGTTCCCCTGACGAGTACGCTCACTTCGTGCGATTGGTGCGCTGAAACCGAAGCGCGTTTGTTATCCGGAACAATATGAACGGCGTCATATTTGGGTACCTTGAGCGTTCCCACTCCCTGCAGGTTCATGCCGTAATGCCAGCCGATGCTGCGAAGGCCCTCGTCATTAAACCAGAGCCTGAACGCGTCGCCGAATGATCTGCCCTCGCCCAGCGGTTCGTTATACGCGCCGAAACTGCCCGGCCGCATGCTTCCGGATTTTGCGCTGCCCACGCAGACAAGTCCCTGCTTTGAAAGCGCGTATGCCCCGCACATGTTCGTTCTGCTGATATCGGCGTTGAAACAGGCAAAGGAGTTAACAAACCTTAAATTGAAATCACGGTCCCGCTGGTCGGTTATACTGACGCCGATGGCATGCGACGTCCATGCCGAATGAGAGTATACAAACGCATACTCCCGCCCTTCCTCCAGCGACGCCATATACTGGGCGCCGCACGCACGGTTGCTCGCACTTTCATCTTCAGTGCTTCGGTAGGCGTCCGTGTTTTCAGTGGTATAGGGCAGATCACCCATGTTCTCTCTTTCCAGGCCGTTCCACGCCCAGTACTGTCCCGCTATGACATACAGCGGGTCAATATCGTCCTGCCCGTGCATGCGGCTCTTCACGCGCGCGAAATAGTCATTGACCATGGTCGGCTCATCGTCAAAATACCTGGTCAGCACGCTTGCAATAATGCGGGACACCCAGATTTCAGCCTCCCGGTTTCCGGTATGCGAGGTGAAGAGGCCGCCCGAACCTGACCAGCTGCCGTCCAAGTCCATGAAATAGAGATCACACACGAACTCTGACGGAGGCGCTTCGTCGCTTAACACCGCTGAATTGTCAAACATGACGATAGGCAGATCCCCGATAAGAACAACGCCCTCCAATTGGCTGTTTTCATACTGTTCTCTCAAGGTGTCTTTCATTTCCTCCATGGAACTGTTTTCATTGAATGTGCCGGAGCATATCCATACGTTTCTGTTTTCAATCCTCTGGACGTCTTCAGCATATCCTTGGACCGCGCTGCTGACCGACGGCCAGAGATCCTCATTGACAATAATGCCGATGGTTCCCTGCTGAGCCGACGCACTGAGAACAAGCATTGCCACCAACGCTGCCGAGGCAAACATCACCATGATACGGTTCATCATTTGCCTCCTTTCGCACGAAGCGTCTGTTCCAGGTCAGAGGCAAATGTAAGGCACATCAATTTGTGCGAATACAGGAGAGGGTCCATGTTCTCCTTTCGCGCCGCTTGTACCTGCGCCTCCATTCGCGCCCGGTAGTCGCCCACCCTGTCCGCCAGGGCCGGATCAGCCAGATCGGCGATTGCCTGGAGTATGAACTCACCCCGGTCGTCGTTGCCCTGGTCCTCGGAAAGCAGCCTGGCAAGAAACAGGCTCGCACCCGGACCGCCGGTTTTTCCCAGTGTAGTAATGATGGTATACCGTATCCGTTTGGCATAGGCGCGGCTGTAGGTGCGCTCGACACTATTGTAGAGATTGATGAGTTTCGTGTTTGCATCAGACAAAGAGAACGTGCCGATCCGGTACACCGCGGCATCAACCACCACCGGCGATTTATCGGCAAGGGCGCTCATAAGCAGGTCGCGCACCCACGTTGGCACTGCGGCGCTTTTTGATCCGGCATACACCTGCGGTTCTAGTGAATAGAGCATCTGCTGCCGCTCCACCGAATTGTCGCACGCTTTGAATTTCTGCACCAGGTCCGGGCCGGCCGGACCATCGGCAGCATACACTCCGAAACAGGTTGACACCAGCAGTAACCACAGCAGAATACGCGGTAAAACCATTACGCGCCTCCTCTCCTTGATTTTTTTCATATATATTGTTGTATCTGGCATAAAAGCAGCGAGACCAGAACAAAAAAAGCCTTGTTCGCTTGTCCCTGGCCGGAACACTTCTGTAACGGCCCCGGTTTAAGTAAAGGCATTCTCCCTCTCCCGGAAGAAAGACAGCCTCACCCTGTTCGAATTAATAATAAGGTACTTTTACTGAAATTTCCTAGATTTTTCAGTTGTGCGCTAATAATGCGGAGGTTACGGGGGGTGCAGCAGGCAGGCAAGGATTGCGGATTTGTGCCGCTTGTAAGCCAAGCCTGCCCTGAGCTATTGACGAAAAGTCGGAGTAAGCGCAGTCGAAGCATTGAAAGAAAAATCCAAAAACATAGGTATTCCGGAATCACTAGACCACCGGTGCGTAGAATACACAGGCTATTACCTTTGGCCCTGTCCACAGCACCATGCCTGCATTCAGTGCTTGTTCTGTTGAAACGTGAAAAATGGATGCAAGCGCGTTTTGGCGTGCTACCAGGTTGTCCGGTAATGGCCGTTGCCCGGATACAGTGAATCCGAGCCGCTGATAAGGACTGAATATTGATGGTCGCTTGAGCCGGCCGCATTGTCTTGCTTCGGCGGTTTCAGATAGGTGAAGGTGATGTCATCTGCCCAGGTGGAACTGCGGAATTCGCAGTGGTCCAGGCAGAGCCTGGTGCATGCCTTGTAGGTGAGCAGGTCCTGGCCGCCGCTTTCGCGCGCTCCCGGACCTTCGAAGATGAGGTTGCGGATGATGATATTGGTGGAACCTTCCCGCAGGTGCAGAATGCCGGAACCATCCCTGGTCTTGTCCGGATTGACCAGTTTTGCGCCTGGCAGGCCGATGATCGTTTTATTGGTATAGACGCCGGCGATACGGGAGGCAGGAATGGCGCCGAAAACCAGGATCACTGATTTGCTTCCGGCCAGGGCCGAGGAAAGTTGCGCTGCCGTTGTCACGGTCACGGTATTTGACGAGGTGGGCGTGCCGCCGCCGGTTATGCCGCCAGCGTATCCGACCGGGTTGGTCATGTAATACGGGGATTGGGATTGAGCGCTTATGCAAACAAGCGCACTGACAATGACCATGAGTGTGAAACGATTTTTTTTCATGCTGCTTTTCCATTCAACCATAAAAAGGTCCCTTACAACCGTACGCGGATCCGAGGTAAATTTTCCACTAATTATATCAAATTTTTCTATGAAGCGCAACGGTTAAAGCGATTAAATAGAAGAGCCTGGTTTTACGTGAACAACAATATAAATATGACAATATTTCACATCTTTGCCCCAACCACGCTTGACTATGACCCCTTGCTATCTCCCTGTTTCGGGCATTAACGGCGGTTCGGGGTGACGGTCTTGTCGATAACCTTCCGGCCCTGAATGGAGAACCCGCTAGTCTGGCCATTAATTGACAGTACCAGAACAAACAACAGAACAACGAAGGTACCAGCATGTATCCTTAAACATAGGTTCATACAATTCCTCGCTTTTACGTTGTAACAGTTCAATGAAAAATCATCGTATTACCACAATCTGATCAGTATACGAGACGCCTCCGATAGACACGTTCACCATATACCTGCCATGAGCAAGGTTTTTGGTGAAAATGGATTCTCTATGGCTGCCCGCACCTTTTATACCTAGGTGCATGCTCCATACCAGTGAACCCTTCATATCAAATAAACTGCATGTTACCTGCTGCGGGTCAGACAGTTTGAATTGCACCTGTATTGTGCCATTATGAATCCCGGCAGTAACGAGACGACGGGTAGATTCTGGAGCAGGAGTTGTCACCGCTACGTCCGGATAGCTCCTAAGCAGATTTCGCATATATATGCCGGTTTCAGTCAGCTCGGACGCTGTCCATCCGCCGGTCGACGATGCCCCGGGTTTAAGCACGGAACAGGCTTCACCTGCCTTGTCGGAAACAGAGTAGTTGAGCCAGCTTATCATGTTGTTGTCCATATAGTCGGTCCACGCCTTCCACTCCTGGTAATCTATCTGCCCGCTCCCGGACGCGTCGGTGCCACTGCACTCACTGACAATGATCGGAATGTTCTTGCCACGAGCGTAATCACACCGGTCACGCAGCCATTTATCATGGGTTGCCGCGTAAAAATGGACCGAGTATATGATATTGGTAAAACCCGTCAGCGGACTGTCGGCGACCGTGTTAATATCCTGGTCCCAGTGCGGGCAGCCGACAATAATGATATTGTCCGGATCGTGCTGTCTGATTGCGTTGATGACGGCTCGCGAGTATGTTTTCACCTGATCCCATGACGGTGCGGCATCAGGCTCATTAAATATCTCATATATAACGTTTGGCTTGTCCCCGTATTCCTGTGCCATCCGGGAAAAAAATGCCATGGCCTCATTCTGGTGGATTTCATGGGCATGCCAGTCAATGATGATATATCGCCCTTCCGCAATCGCCGCGTTAACAACGGTCCGGACCAGGTTTATGGCCTTTACCGAGTCGCTCAGGTAGGCACCTTCAGGTTCAACACCCATTGCCGCCCGCAGGATCTGGCATTTCCAGTCAAGAGCCAGCCACTTGACCACATCGGCATTCCAGTATTGCGGCCACCAGTTGTGCCAGGCGTATCCCTGCCCGCGAAGAATTACCTGCTTACTGTTTTTATTCTGAAGTTGACTGCCAACCACCTTGAGCTGACCGTGAATGGTAACAGGCTGAGAAGCGATACTGCCTGCACTCAATAAAAGAGGGAGTAGCAAAAATGCAACGAAATGTGCGTTGTGAGGTATGTTTTTCATGTTCCCTTTCCTGTTTACCGCAAAGTATGGCGGGTGCCTTTACTTTATTAGTGTCGTGAAGGGAGGAAAAGATCGCATCAGTTGGTTATCACACTATCATTTAAGCGATCAGAACCGATGCGCCTTTTCTCTGCTTTGCCGGCTTAATATATATCACTCAATTTTAACCAGCGGATTATCCGCTTTTTGATTCATGTAACTGAGTTTTACCCAGCCTGCCGACCTTCGGATATTTTCTATTCGTATTTCATCAAGAACGCCGTTAAAAACCTCCTCAACAGGCATCGAATTGTAGTGGCGACCAATACTGATATCCGCTTTATCAACGCTGTTATCGAATGTATAATCAAAAGCTACCCCGGGGCCATCCGGCTCACCATTAATGAACCACTGTACCGTTTGCCTGTCGTAGGCAAATGTAATGTGATACCATTTTTGAGCATCCCACGAAGCATTAGGAGTTCCGGCGGTAGCGAACTTGTCAATTTCCGATGATTCCAGCGAATGTCCTTCAAAGAGTAGCGTATCTTCACTGATAAAGACAGCCCAATCCTGATCCACGTCATCATTCCAGTTCACTCCTTTTGAAATGATATTCCGCCTGGTTGTTCCGCTGATGGTATCAAGATCCTCATAGGGGAACATCCACCATGAAAAGGTACACCCGGTTGGATTTTCAAGAAGGCTGGCGGCATCAAGATTGTCCTTGTGCGGAAACATTACGTAGGTCGGCTGCCCGTTGATAAATTCGAGAGCACCGCCGGTTACACCCTCTGCATTTAGTGCGCCGTAATTGGTACCATTGCTCAGATTTGCAGAGGCATCGGACAGGTTTGATGTATTGTCAAGATGAAATACGGCCCGGAAGCCCAGCGCGGTGTCAAATACCGCAGCACCTTCTGATGCTTGAGCCGCAGTTGCATTTCCCCAAAGAATCATGATAGCCTGACGATCGCTGTTTCCGTAGACCGTATCGAGCTTCACCCAGATCGTCGCCTGCTTTTCGGCCGCAACCCAATGTTCGATCTCATGCGAAAGTATGGTGCCGTCCGTTTTTATGAACCGCACATCCTCTCCCGAATTACGGGCCTGCGAGAAATTGAAATGAGATGAATCCAGCCGTATCAGAAGAGGAAAATCATAGTTATCTTCGGTCACATTCGCGCCGGTTGATGTCGTATTGAGCGTTAACCGCTTTGCAAAATGCCAATGCGGAAAAACCGCCACAGATGTAGTATCACCGGACTCCGCTTTCACCTTATTGATTTCGGTCCTCTGTTCATCAATGGTGATTACAAGCAAATCGAACGTTGCGGCGGGGAGATCGGTAATGGCGAAAGTGCCGGTGGTGGAATCGACGGTTACCAGGCGCTCCAGTCCGCGAACCAGTATATACGCTCTGGTGGTCATGGAATCGACGATTCCTGCAATTGATGCAAAGGGCTTGAGCTTTTGGGTACCTAAGTCGTTGGTATCGTTATCGAGTATCGTGCAGGACAGCAATACCGCTGAAGATTGGTTTTCGGTTACTTCAATAAGGTAGTTACCGGGTTCAACGCCGTTTATTTCGAAACGTCCCTTTCCATCGGTTATGGTATCGACACTGGTTACATTCGGTTGTTTGTATAATCGAGGAGGAAGGGGCGCGAAATAATCGGTACGGCGCAAACGGACGATGGCGTTGGCGACAGGAGAATTATCATCGGTGACGATACAGGCTACGACCCCGTTGGTCGTCTCGGATGCATTGCCCGCAAGCTGCGGCGTACATGAAAGCAATAGCAGTCCGTACCAGAAAATTATCTGTGCTAAATAAATATTTGTTTTTATCGTTATCATTGTTCTTCCCTCTCGGGAATTATGGTCAGGGGAACTAGCTGCAGGTTCATATGGTACACGCGATCAGGACTCGTGCCCTCAATTACATACTTGATGAGCGATGCGCGGAATTCACGAATTCGCTCTTTGATCTCTTCGAATTGTTCGGCATTGAATGCCATGGTAATCGTGGAAATATCTCGTGTATTTTTCGGATGTCGTGAGAGCGACTCGAGGGCAAGTCCAATCGTCTCTTCCTGAAATACATCGATGGCGGCAGAGTGCCACTGCTTTCCGGTGGTGATAGCCTTATCGGTCAATCGGTATCGTCCGGTATCATCTTTTTTGATCAGTTCGAGCTCTTCTAAAAGCAGCACTGCTTTTTTCGCAGAACGCGCATTGATTGGTGGATTGAACTGCTTTCCCAGAAGTTTGTAGTCACCCCTGAAATCGAAATACTCGATTATCGCACGCACAGCGGAGTAGTACCATCTTGTGTAGTATTCGTACTGTTTTTCGAAGAGCGTACTTGATGGCGCCTCTTTTATAGATAATAGCTTTTCGAAATAAACACGGCTCTGCTTATCGGTTTTCGCCTTACCGAAATGTACCAGCAATTCAAAATATTCCGCATTTCGTCCAGTCATACCGCAATACCGGGCGACTATCGGAATTAACTTTGCCGCGATATGGCGTTTTTTCATTATAACTTTGGCGAGATTGCTGGTATCCATACCGATGTGAGCGGCAAAAACCTGGTAGCTGTAAAAAAGATTTTGTGCTTTTTTCTCCTTGTAGAAATCACTTAGGAAATCACGGTAATCAAGATATTCTTCGATGCGTTGCATGTTCTGTAAAATAAGTATGGAAGATGTTTACTGCTAAAATCAGATGAAAAAATGTTTGTCCTGTCTGATGAGCATTCTCCGGTCAATCAATTACGTGCCATAAACAATGATGCGGCGATACATGGTCAGTTTTGGAGTGCCATTATCTGTCACGCTTAGAATAATGTGGGCTTCTTTTCCACTTCCGGAAGGTATTGTTACCGTAAGTTTTGAAGAGCTGCTACCCTCCATAGTAAGTGTCGTTATGGAACTGGACTCTTTAAAATGCTCCCAGGAGTAGCTCAGGCTGTTATTATCGGGATCGTATGAACCTGATGCATCCAAAGCAACTTTTGTACCAACTGCCCCTTTAATTTCAATGAAATGCCTGGTACTGTCACCGTTTATGACAATAACAGGGTGGTGATTGGCTTTTAAATAATCGCTGGTTGTGTTCCAGATCATGCGGGCTGCAAAGTTGTTATAAAGAGCCTCTTTATACCGGTGTGGCCCCTCGAGGTCTTCGTACATCTGAAATGGCTGATAGACAGCCTGCTTTGTAGGTGTGTTATTTCCACTCATACATTTGTTGTTGGTAACTTTATTCCATGAAAATCGGCCGCCCCAACCACCCCAGTCAATCTCGCTTGGATCGTTGAGGCCGAAATTGAATAAATGAAAGAAGGCGGGTGAATCACCTTCATAATTATATTTCTTTTCTGGATATACTTTACCCATCTCACCTTTATTTCTAATATTTGAGCCGACCCACGTTATCGATTCTTGCCAGCCATAAACACTTTGAGCACGCATGTAGATAAGATCGGGATATGTTTTCGCTATCCAGGCACCGGCATCATCCTGGCCGAGGATATCATAGACTCTTACTTTGGCTATGAATTGCTTTAACTCCGCATCCGTTCTTGTGCGCTTCACTTTGTTAAGCGCCTGCGCCAGAGTGTTAGCACCTCCCCATGCAGTAAACCAAAGCGGACGGGGATCATCTTTTTTAAACGCCTCTTCAATAATAAGGTCTGAACCCTTGCTGTCCTTGTTTTCCCCAACATCAGCCATGCCATAGAGCTTTTGTCCAAACATTATTTTTGTCTTCATTTCTGCCGGTGTAATAAAATCGGGTACATTATCTCCTTTGGTATGCACCTTCAGATTGTCGTATGCCCTGTCGTAAGCATCAATTATTGAGGTAAGTTTGCTTAAACCGTCATCGTTCTGAGTTGGCCTCCAGCAGCCCGATACTACCGGTATGCCAGGCAAATCAAACTCGTTGGACGCAACCAATAGGTGGACCAGGGATTGCTCATCATCGGGGTCAGCTAATAGATCGGTAGTATGGATCGCTCTGTGTTTTTTTGCCAGGATTCCTATTTTCAGATCAGTTACACTGCCGGAAAGTACCTCGACGTTTCTCTCATAAAGTTTATGCCTGATTCGCAGAGTGTCCGGAAAGTTTGCTGCTGCCAATTTTTTTCCCAGGGCACTTTCACTGCTGAAAAAGATGCTGCTGCCGGACTTCATTGCATCAACCAAGAAATCGTCGCTGTACCCCATTTGTTTGATGGTATATGCCGCATCGTTAATAGTAATTCGATGGATATACATCCCTGAAGTTCTGATCGGAGTCTGAATCCTGTGCAATCCGGCTTCGCGTTTACAGGTAATACTGGCCAATTGTTTTCCCGCCAGAGAATAGGTCTGAATTGTTATATCCGCATCGTTGCTGAGAGAAAACCGTATCGTCCCATCTTTGTGAAATGCGGGAGGAACAGTGGTTTTTCCCTGCGACAGATTGGCTTTAGAAATGGAGGTAGCGTTGAAGGAGAATTTCCCTTCACTATTCGTTGTAGCAGTCTCTCCATGACGGGACAATTTTATTTCTGCTCCGACTATCGGAAGGAGGGTTGAATTGTCCATCACAGTTCCACTAATGTTTATAGGCTGCGAGAAAGATATAGATATAAGCGAAAAAATAATGGTGAATGTTTTAAATAGATCCATAATGTTTTCTTTCATCTATCGGTGTTATAGATTTTAACCGATGCTCATGATTCTGCCGACGATTGATCTTTTTATGAGTGAAATACCCAGTAGTTATTATTTGCAATATAATCAAAAAATTGGCTGACTATTTAATTGTTTTGAATAAATCATGGTCATAAATGACCATGAATATTAACTTTTTAGATATTTTAAAGCATATTTTGGTCATAATTAAATGATTAAACCATTTCGATTTGACCATGACTGTCTACACATGGAATGCACGGTACTAGGATCTGTAATAGTATTTAAGAAAGAAGGATCCTTCGTTTACACGGTTACCAGGTCAATGGTGATAATTTTTATTAGACAATAGATAGCCCGCCTTTGCAATATCACCGATCGGAGCAAGTAACCCGCCGATATCCGTTGCAAAAGCAAGATAAACTATGAAGCAGAATCCCACGATGTCAAAACAAGGGTGGATGCATTTCGTCGTGTAATACTTGATAGTCTTATACTAAAGCCCAATTACCTATCAGTTCAGCCGAACCAACTTCCTGGATGTAACCACCC
>JAFGDP010000076.1 GCA_016932075.1 Chitinispirillaceae bacterium
ATGATTATTAAAAGAATGTTAAAAATTGATCCGGCTGTTACCAGCTTTTTATGGGGAGCCAGGCAGACAGGGAAAAGTACGCTTCTGCGAAACGAATTTCCTGAATCGGATTATTACAATCTGCTGCTATCAACGACCTTTGCCCAGGTATCCCGGAATCCGGCAATCATCCGTGAACGATGCGAGGCCGGAAATGTGACAGGAGATAATCAGCAGTATCCGATCATCATCGACGAGGTACAGAAGTCTCCTGAACTTCTGGATGAAGTGCACTGGCTCATGGAACATAAGGGCTTGCGATTCGTGCTGTGCGGTTCCAGCGCTAGGACCCTCAAACGAAAACATGGGAACCTTCTCGGTGGAAGAGCGGCAAGGAACGTGCTGCATCCTTTTGTCTTTGCGGAACTGCCGGAATTCGATCTTGTCCGGGCGATCAATCACGGGCTATTGCCCCCCCATTATTGCGCTGAAGATCCCAGGGAACGGCTTCTCGCGTATGTCGGTGATTACCTTCAGGAGGAGATTTTAGCAGAAGCGTTGACCCGAAACATTGGAACGTTCAACCGGTTTCTGGAGGCGGCTTCCTTTTCAAACGGGGAGTTGGTAAATTTTTCAAATATCGCCAGAGAGTGTAACATAAGTTCTGCTACCGTGAGAGGGTATTTTCAAATACTTGAAGACACGAATACCGGTTATTTCCTTCCGGCATTCAGGAAGTCCTCAAAACGGCGGCAGATCGGAGTATCCAAGTTCTATTTTTTCGATATCGGCATTATCAATCACCTGACGCGCCGGGGCAGAATAGAGCCCGGATCAGAGCTTTTCGGAAGGGCTTTCGAGCACCTGCTTTTTATGGAATTGCATGCCTATGCGCACTACTCACGCCTCCGTTTTCCGCTCACCTACTGGCGGACCGCCTCTGGGTATGAGGTTGACTTCATCATTGGAACGCACGAGATAGCTGTTGAAACCAAGGCGGTCCCCGCCGTTGCCTCGCACCATCTCAAGGGGATCCGGGCCTTTAAGCAGGAGTTCGCATCACGCCGGTATATTGTCGTTTCGCTTGACCCTGAGCCGAGGAGAACGCCGGACAACATAGAGATCATGCCATGGAAGGTATTCCTTTCACAGTTATGGGTGGGCGATGTCATCAGGTGAGGAGCATGGTTCCTCTTTTTACCACAAGAATAAACGGCAAATGGTACATTAAACACTAATACTATAGGTACGGCTGTTCTATTCTAGTTTAATCGTTTTTTGCAGGATCTCAGGGGTTTTCATGCCAAAGCTGTATTCATTGATCCTTGCGCTTTTTCTGTTTCAAACCGCTTTTTCTCAAGTAACGGTTCATGTGCTCAATCCGTGGCGGAACAACACCTGCGATTGGCACCGAGACTCCTTACGAATGTCCGGAAACAATATCGTGGGTTACTATCCCGGTTCAGGTATGGCACCTGAAGGCGGCAGCTGGTTTTATTACGTGTACCCGCAGAGCAATGTGAATTTCATGTTGGTGAACTGGTGCGGACCTGACGTGTGGCAGGAGCGGGTGGAGTACAGATTTACTTTCAATCTTGACAGCATTTTAAATACATTCTCTGTCAGACCAAACGAGATATGGGTGACCATTCCGGATACTACTGGGCCGCCCATTATCACCGACCGGCCCCCGCTCGGGTGCAAGTGGATCTATTTCCTCAATCCCTGGCCCATTGGCGCGCCCCTGGTCATGATCGAGGGGTTCGGCAGTCCTAAGATGCGCATGGACACCAGCATCACGCGGTGCGGCTGGTTCAAGTTCCCGTTTTACGGCGACCCTGCGACTGCGCGCGTCAAATTCATGAATTCTCTTGACAGTACGATATTTTCGAGCATCGGTATTGGAGATGGCGATTTTATCAGCTTGTCGGCGACGTTTGCAGCAAGCGACACTGCTTGGGTCCTTGCAATCCCGTATCCGACCGGCGTGGCGGCGGTGTATCCGGCCTATCCCGGGAAATCGGCGGTCTGCGAAAAGACCCTGCTTCTCGCGACCACCCTGCGCGACTGGGATACCACGCACCCGGACTTCGGCGTCGGCGAATCCAAACAGGGGTGCGGAGCGGACAAGAGCTACAACGCCATAACCCCTGGCATTGCACAGCGCCAGCTCGACGCAAACGGAAAACCGCAGCTCGGTACCAGCACCTGTCCGGTGGACCGTTTCAACTGGTTTACCACGGAAACAGTGTCAGGCCAGTATATCAATGCAATCTGCCATAACCTGAAACTGACCAAGAACGAAGACGGGTTGTTTGAATACGACACCGCCTATTTTTATCCGGCCGATACGTTCCGTTACCTGGATAGCAACCGCACGGTCCCGAACCCCAGGTACGGCGGCGGTCAGGACAACAACGGGTTTCCGCATAACTACTACTTCACCATGGAGCTTGCCGCGCAATTCGAGTACCGCAAGGGTCAGACATTCTATTTCCGCGGTGATGATGACGTCTGGGTGTTCATCAACAACCGACTCGTTGTTGATATCGGCGGTATCCATAATCCTTGCGAAGGACTGGTCAAGCTCGACACCATGGGCCTCACCGTGGGCAATACCTACAGCTTCAAGCTTTTTTTCTGCGAGCGCAACTGCTGCGGCTCCAACTTCAGGATGGTCACCTCCCTTAACCTCAAGACCACTTCGAGCCTTTTTACCATTGTCACCAACATCCCGCCCAACATCCAGCGGTTCGACATGAAGGAAAAGATCTCAAAGAACAACCTGTCCTGCGATCCCGGCGAGACGGTCATTGACACGCAGCCGGCGATCATGGACTTTTTCATCGAGGGTCCACCGTTTCCGGCAAATCCGCCTACCAGGCTTACAGCAGGCACCTCGTACGGTGGCATCACGATCATAGGCGATACAACCGTGATTCTCGATACCACGGCCATTACCGGCCTTCCGCCGGGCGACTACCTGATCAGGTACTTTCTGCGCAGCGACCATTCCCAGGGCGGCACTATTCCGTTTACCATAAGCGCTTTGCCGCCTGACCATGTGGACCTGCTGACCGATGACGTAATCCTCGATCCTGCGGCAGACGCGCAGGTGGATTCCATCGTGATCGGCATGATCGAGACCAATGTAGAAGCGTACGCCGTGGTGCGCGATGCCGAGCAGAACTACCTCAATCATGCGCCTGATCCGGATTGGACCGTGCGCGATCCGAATGTCGCGACCGTGGCCCGTCACGCCACTGATGCCTCGCGCTGCATTCTGACCAAGGTCAATGCAGGCACGACGTGGCTCGTGGTGAACCAGTCTGGCCTGAAACCTGATTCAACGCTGGTCATCACGTATGTGCTGCCCCAGCATCCGGTCATCGTGTCCGGGGTCATGCTTGACGAAAACGCCGACCTGGTGCCGGAGCTTCTCAGGCTCGGGCTGTCGGACACGTTCAAGACCGACCAGCGGCTCGATTCAGTGGTGGTCGCGTACAAGGGGCTGCTCATCACGGTGCCCGCGTCCCTGGTGACCATGCAGGGCACGCAGCTTGACGTGCCGGTCCCTGCAAGCGTGGGCATTGACGGAAGGCCCACCGGGACCGCCACGATCCACATGACCGTGGGAACCGACGCAAAGAGCCATTCCCGGGCATTTACCGACGGCGTGTGTCCGGCCGTTATCAAGGCCGACGTGCTTGAAAACGACGGCTCCAACCCGGACGTGCTGTTTCTGACCTTCAGCGAGCCGCTCACCGTCGCTTCCATCGTGGGCAGGCAGCTCCAGCTTCTCAAACAGGGAACAGCCGATACCCTGGCGCTTATCATTACCCTTATCCTTGGCCAGACCAATGATTCCACGTTCACGGTGCAGATCGCAGCCTCTGATCCCAAGGCAATTCCAGGCGACAGCCTCAGGCTCATACCCGGCAGCGTGGGCGGTACGCTCACCGACAAGGAGGGGAACAAGGCCCACCTGCTCAACCGGCCGGTCGTCATCGGATTCCGGCCCGGCGCAGCATCCATTGCGGCGGCCTGGTATCACGACACTGACGCCGACGGTATACTCGACAGCGTGGTGGTCTGCTTCAAGCGCAAAGTCGAGCCGGCGGAAATCGATACGGCAAGGATCAATCGGGACTCGCGGCAGTTCAGGATGCCCTTCTCCGTAAGCACCCGGTTGGGCGATTCGACCTACCGGATACCGATCGGCGATGCGACGAACCGGCTGACCACGATCAGCACGCGCGGCGCCATGGACCTGACCGTCACCTACCATGATTTCCCGGATGTTCAGCGAAACGCAATAGTGGTTGACAGGGCCGCGCCGGTGATCAAGTCCGCACAACTTATCCCCGGGCCTTTAACCGCGACCAATACACGGGGTACCGACACGCTTATTGTGACCTTTTCCGAAGCAGTGGATGAAATCCAGCATATGAATCCGTTTTTCCTCTCTTCAAAGGAGGGCGGACATCGATACAGTTTTACCCTGCTATACGAAGGGCCAGACCCTAAAAAAGAGATATACTCCTACCGGTTTGTGGTGCAGTCGATTGATAATCCGCAGGTACCGTTTGCCTCTGCCGGCGATACCATATGGATCAATTCCACGGCAGGCGTGAGTGACAGCCTCGGCGTGGCGCAGACCAATCCAAACAACAGACGAGTCCTGCTTCAGGTCGAGTGGCCTAAGGCGGTTTGGAGGATCAGCATTACCAATAATCCTTTTATTCCGAATGTTACGTCTATCCCGAAACAATACGGCGGAGGCTATGGCACCGCTGTTATTGCCAGGCCAACCACACCGGTTGACGAGGAAAAGACTTTTCTGCGCATGACGATCTATGATGCCGTGGGAAACATCCTGCTTTCCTCGGATTTTATAAAAGGCGCCGGCGTGTATTACTTCAAATGGAATGGACACAACAAAGCCAACCGGCTGGTCGGTGCCGGTACCTACCTTGCCCTGATAAAGATCAATGAGGGTCCGGGCAGGGTGTCGACAGAGACCGTGCGGCTAGGGGTGAAGAGGAAGAAGTAGGGAAATCTCACCTATAAACATCTCCGTATTACTCATTAATCTTTGTTGATCTTAGTCCCTCTGCACCGGCGGCGACTATAGTGAACGTCGAAAGTTCATGGTACGTTACGTTATTTCTGACGTCCACAATAATCCCGTCAGTAAAGAATGTTGTTTTTACATGATATTTATGGTATATTTGGAACAAAACATCTATAATACCAGGTTATTAATGTCAAATAATGGAAATTATGAGAAGATCTATTGAAAAATATCTTGTTTCATGGAAAAACAGTGCTCATCGGCTGCCGCTTCTTATGCGGGGTGCACGTCAGGTGGGAAAGTCATATACTATAGAAAAATTCGGCAAGGAGTGGTTTGAGAATTGCGTAACGGCCAATTTTGATCTGTATCCGAAATTCGCCTCCTGTTTTGCCGGGTCCCTGGAACCCAAAGAGGTCTGCGCTGCTATTTCCGTTATGGCCGCGCAGGAGATCATTCCGGGAAAAACGCTTCTGTTTCTTGATGAGATCCAGCAGTGTCCCCGCGCCATTGGTGCGCTGCGCTATTTTTATGAGAAAATGCCGGCCCTTCACGTGATCGGTGCCGGTTCACTTCTGGAATTCGCAATGTCGGCGGATGAGGTTCGCATGCCCGTTGGCCGGATTCAGTATCTGTTCATGTATCCGCTCACCTTTGCCGAATACATCGAGGCGTCAGGCCATACGCCGGCCCTTCGCGCCGTATCAGACCATGAGCCGCTCGCGTCATATACGGAGGCGGAACATGAGCACCTGCTTTCGCTTCTCAAGTCATATCTGGTTATTGGCGGAATGCCGGCGGTTGTCCGGGAGTATCTCGCTGCTGGGAACATGGTCCTCTGCAACCGGATGCAAGCATCCATCGCCCAGACCTACCGGGATGATTTCGGCAAATATGCCTCGCGCGCACGCATTGCGCACCTTCAGAACGTATTTGCCGCGGTACCGAAAATGGTGGGTCGGAAATTCAAATACACGTCGGTTGACACGACCGTGCATTCCCGCGAGATCAAGACCGCGCTCGAGCTCCTTGAAAAGGCCGGTGTTGTATATCGGGTGAAGCAGACGTCCGGCTCCGGGCTTCCCCTTGAAGCCGGCGCGAGCGAGCGCAATTTCAAGGTCGTGTTTCTCGACGTTGGACTCATGCAGCATCTGTGCGGCCTGACCGGCGAGTTGCTCGGTGCGGACGATATCCTTGCCGTGCATGCCGGAGCCGTTGCCGAACAGTTCGCGGGCCAGGAGCTGGTCGCCCACACCGACCCGTTCATGCGGCCGGGATTGTATTACTGGGCAAGGGAAGCGCGAACCAGCAGCGCGGAAGTTGACTATCTCGTGCCCTCAGGATCAAAGGTGCTTCCCCTTGAAGTCAAGGCAGGGAAAGGCGGCACCTTGCGCAGCCTGCGGCTTTTTTTTCAGGAATACGCTTCACCCCTCGGCATCCGCGTTTCGCAACACAATCTCTCATACGACGGCAGAATTCTTTCAATGCCGCTCTATGCGCTGCAGGGATTGGACCGCACGCTCCAGGCGGTTCTGCAGGGACCGCACGCATGATTGCTCCGCAAGCCTAATGAACAGTCCTGTCTTTAAATTTTGATTTAGGACAGGGAGAAAAAGCCCTTCGCTCAAGTACACTTTCTTTATTCACGCTATATATTTTTAAAAGGCACGTTTATGGGAAAACCAGCAGCACGACTCGGTGACATGACTGCTCACGGCGGGACCATTACCGGTCCCGGCGTGCCGACCGTTTTAATCGGCGGCATGCCTGCGGCCACCCTGGGTGATATGCATGTCTGCCCTATGGTGACCCCTGCGCCCGCGCCGGTCCCGCATGTCGGCGGCCCGATCACGCTCGGCTCAACCGGCGTGCTCATCGGCGGCAAGCCTGCCGCGCGCATGGGTGACATGGCAGTGTGCGTGGGTCCGCCCAGCTCCATCATTCTCGGGTGCATGACCGTGCTCATCGGCGAGGCAGGCGGCGGTGGTGGGGGTGGAGGAGGCGGTGGTGGCGCAGGCGCAGGCGGCGGCAGCGCGGCAGCCGGCGCCCTGACATCAGCCTCACTGGCCGGCCAGGCCCCGCAGGAGAGCCAGGTGGGCGACGATTTCCTCGACGTGACCTTTGTGGACAAGGCCAACCTTCCAATCGGCGGTATACGGTATGTGCTTGCCTACCCTGACGGCACAAAGTCAGGCGGCGTGCTCGGCGGCACCATAAAAAGAACCAGCGTGCCCCAGGGCAACTACACCATCACGCTGCGGGGAATCGTGAATGCCCAGTGGTCAGCGCGCGAGGCTGATGTCGGTAAACCAGTGACCCTCAAAGTCGATACGGTTGGCGTGGAGAACGGGGAAAAAGCCATTCTCGACATCTTTGTCCGCGACGGTAACTACACCGATCACCTGCTCGAAACCATCGAAGCCCAGGTGAACGGGGACAAAATAGAAAAACAGTGGACCATGCAGGTGGATGAGAAATACCTGAATATCTGCTCGGTCAAGGAGTCAAAGAAGAAATTTTCCCGCCCGTTTTTCTTTTTCAGGGTGCGGATAGGGGAGCTGGGGGAGCAGTCGGGGATACTGTATTATAGCGATTGGATCGAAATTGTATTAAAAGACGACAAGGGAAAGAATATCCAGAACAAACAGGTTGAGGTTGTTCTCCCTACTGGTGAAATACGGAAAAGTAAACTTGACAGTCAGGGTAAAGCCAAATTGCAAAAAGCCATTCCTGGGAAGATGAAAATCAAATTTAATCCTAAATGATTGTTAATTCATAATAGGTGCATCATTTCACGATGAATCAGACGACAACCATCCTGCTTACTCTTTTCAACGGAAACGATACTGCTGTAGGCACTTCGCATCAGACGTGCGAGTTAAAATTGAAAAAAGGTTCTGCGCACGTTTTAGAAATGGAAGATGTGTTATTCCATCACAACAGTGCGGTCATGATGCCGGATAATCCTAAGGATTCACCCGGCAGTACGGCGACTAAGCAGCAGAAAAAAGTATCGGGTGTTCGCGCTCTATCGTTGGTATTCAGGCAGCATCAAACGTACCCTGAGCAGAAAGTACTGCTCGCAGGTCATGCCGACCGATCGGGTGATCCTAAAACCAATTTTGAAATATCCGGGTTGCGCGCGCAGAATGTGCTGTTTTTATTACAGGGCAAACGAAGCGAATGGGCTGATATTTGTGTTAAAAAGCATAAAATTGAAGATTACCAGCAAATTCTCGTGTACTTTGCAAAAGAAATGAGTTGGGACTGTAATCCCGGCGATATAAACGATCAGTGGAATAAAACAACCAAACAGGCGATCGCGAATTTCATTACCCTCTATAATTATAGTTTTGCCTATAAGCCAGCAGATGCAATGCTCGAAGATTCCTTGCTTGATACTGTTAAAGGAAAAGGCGACAAGAAATGGCCCAAGGATCTTTGGGAGGCAGTATTTGATTTTTATGAGCACGATCTGATATTGGCAACGACAGGGAAACATACGCCGGATGAGGCTTTCAATAAACTTCGCTCTTCTCTTGATTTCGTCGACCCAACAATACCGTTTGTAGCATGCGGCGAGTCTTTCCCAATCAGCCAGGATGCGAAGCAAAATTACCGGTCCCAACAGGACCGTCGCGTCGAGATACTTTTTTTCGAAAAAGGCGAAGTACCACAGCTTGAATGTCCTGCCCGTGTTTCTTCTATTCATACTGAGGATGAATGTCCGATATACAACAAGCTGTTTTACAATTTTACCTATATTGCGCCTGAATCCTATTTCACTGCTCTATATCATTTTAAATTCGTTTTTTATGACAAAATATCAAAAGATTTTTCACCGGTACCGGAAGGACTGAAAATAAAGGCCTGGAAAGAAGGTTCTACCGAGCTTGAGGTCTTTACGCAATATAATAGCGGAAGCGGTATATATGAATTAACGGTAAAAGGAATTACCAATAGTCCGAGGGAACCTGCAATTCATTTTTCCTTTTTAAATGAAGGATTATGGATCTACACCAAAGATACAACCTCACCGGCAAAATGTATAACCAAGATGTCTGATGTCGACCCTGCAAAGCCGAAGGATCCGCTGACACGAGAGGCTATTAATTCACTGCCGAGCGCCGAACATGAATGTTATTATGAGTTGCCAAAAAAATGGGATTCTCGGAACTGGCTCTGTTCGTTGAGTGGCACTAGTGGTGAGAGCACTGATTACCTGCTGAAAGCTACCTCGGCTTCCGACCCTATTATATTCAACCTCGATGCCATCGTTTTGGTCGATGATAAAGGAACGCAAAGCATTCATGACATTGAATACGATACAACGTTAAAAAGGGAGAATAAGGTAAATCTCAGCTCCGAATCAAGAATCGCGTTACTCTATTTGGATCATGGCGATTCCAATAAACTGAAGATTCACAAAGAACGTGCTGATGCCCGGCACTATTCATCAATGCCTTTCGATAAAAATTTTATAAATGACGTTCCCCAGGCCGTGAGCAGAGTCGTGTATTTCAATAATGCATTCTATGACATCACCTGGAAACGAACAGCACCGCTTGACGCTGATATTGCCGATGCAAATAAGAAATATGTCTGTGGTGCCCGGTCGGCAATTCTCGAAGACTCAGATGTTCATGTAAAGAATATGGTATGCGTCAATCTGTCCACTGGCGCTCCTGCGAATGACTATGCCCAGAGCTGGTGCGGAAATTATGAATTGCATTTTCTGGATGCATGTGGTGTTTTAAAAGACCAGCCGCTCTCCTATCTGCTTATTTACTGGAACTGCCGGTTTGTTCCCGATGCAACTAATCCGGCGGGAGCCGGGGATATTGCCAACTGGATTAAGGATGGCATGGTGAATTCAATGACATGTTCCAACCGTCCGTACATTATCAGTAAAAAGACCGGTTCCTGCAACCGGTTGATCAGGCCGTTTCATTATTACGAAGCAAAGCCCAACAATAGAAATGGAAAGCATAAGTGTACGGTAGGGGTCACCACTGATGATGATGATTGGATGCTTCCTGTAAAAGCGCGCTTTTGTGACAAAAGTTATACGTTTCGCCCTGGATATTATGGGCCGGATACCGTCGCCGATGTAGATGGGACTATGGCCAAACCACTCATGAGCGCTCATGAAATGGGGCATGCAACCGGACATTTTGATGACTATTTGTATGATCTTGAAAATGGCGGATACACATACAGTGGCGTAGCTTCTTTTTCTCAGCCGTATACCGCTCCGGGTGGTCCATATAATCTGGACACGGCAGCCCGGATGAAGGTTTGCAGACTGCCGCGCATGCGCGACTTATGGCATTTTGTAAATTGGCTGAACGATGATGCAAAAACGGGCAAGCCACTCAATAAGTTTTTGGATAATTCCTCTTATAAAATGGCATACACTTTCAATGATCCGAAAACTAAAAGCTCAAGAACTATAGAATTAAATCTGGATGATTCGCGCTACCGTGATACGTGCACGCCCACCTTTCAAACCCTGCTTTTCAATGGCTTTGGAAGCAATAATGTTGACCTTTTGCTTTATAAACTTGGTGGCGGTGAGACGGCAGAGACCGTGGTGTCAAAGTATTTATTCAACGGCATTCTCGTTATTAATATTAAAATAGGGGTAAAGTTTATAGATGTTGCTGCTAATTCGGATCGAAAGGATTGGATAAAAACATTTGTTCTGGGTCCTCTGAATGATCTTAATAAGAAGTATTATCTGAAAGCATCGTCAAAAAATAGTTTCGAAAAAACACTCATTAGTATTACTCCCTATTTTTCTATTTACAGCAGTGCCAATCCTCCTTCAAGTGCCCATTTTGGTATAGTTGTTAATGATTCATTAAGTGATGAAATAAGCACTCATAAAAATGTTGTTTCGGTAAAACACATGGTAAAAGGAATCGAAATAATAAGGTATTTTTTCGGGCTAAACCATAATTCTTCAGATAAACTGACCAAGGACGCCTTTGCCAGTGTCGCGTCATGGATTGGTCATAAGGATCGAGCAAATGGAACTTTCACAGTGGAAGATATTTAATAAGCGAATATATAAATGGTCTATTGTAATTTCAATCTTTATTGCAGGGATAGTTTGTACATTTTCAGATATTGATGCAAAGCACACTGTAAGTAATAAGAACAGGAAAAATATTATGAACCTTTTATATCCGATGTTGTATGGTAATACCCTTAAAAACAGCTTGGTTCCTGTATCCGTGTTGGCAAAAGGTCAAATTACGTGGCGGAAATTATTTGTTGAACAGAATATAGGATCGTTACCCTGCTTACTCGTAGCAGATAGCCAAATATTTATCGTTTTTTCTCAAAAAATAATCTCATACAATGCTGACGGGGAAAAACTATGGGAAAAACCCAAATGGGGGGACTCACCCGCTATACTATGGGGGAATCGTATTTATTTTGAGGAAGGAGAATATGGGGGCAGGCATTTGGTTTCAGTGAGTAATGATGGCGAAATCAATGTTATCAAAGAGAATATCGCATGTGAAAAAGAAAAAGTTGTGTATCTGGAACCTGAAATAAATAGTTACATAGGATGCGTGCTAATGACCCAGAGACAGAAACCTGATGAATCAGGCAAGCTTAAAACAATACCGCCATACTATGCTATTTTCAGCAAACAATATGCAGCTAAATGGGGCTCAGTATGGATTTCGGAAGGCTTTGAAAACATGGTGGTCTCTCCATTGCATTTGAAAAAGCAAAACCAGTTGGTGATATTCCTTGAAGGTCATTTTAAAACGTATAATTCTGCGACAAAAAATAAAAACGCCGAATTACTTCAACAAGCAACATATCAATTCGAGAAAATTATCAATGCCAGCGCTGACAACACAGGCACACTTTATCTCCTTGGCGAAAAGAAAAAACAAATATGGCTTATTGCCTGCGATATTCATGGTAAGCCTTTATGGAAGTGGACGCATGAAGGATTATCATCTTTTTCTCCTACACCTCCCGCGTGCACCCCGAAAAAAGAAGTCATTATTTTTGGAAACAACTCTATATATGGTGTTGTCGAAGGTAAAACCGAGTGGGAACTAAAAACGGGATTAAACAAACCATCATATATTACCACTGATTCAGAGGGTGTTATCCTCCTTGCCGCAGAGTCAAAGTTGTTTTGTGCAAAACGTGATAATGTGCATTTTGAGGTCGAAATAGATTCGGACATAATCGCTCCTCCAGTTGTCGACCAAAAAGGTCATGTCTATTTACTTACTCGAACAGAAATTGTGAAAATCAATTAAGGAATATAATCCCTATGCCTACCAACAACCTCTTCTCCCTCCCCCTTCCCGACACCTGGAAGGAAACCACGGTCTTCACCTTTGAAGGACCGCACGACTCAGGGGTGCAGCACAATCTGGTGCTGGTCATTGATCAGAACGTGCCGAAAAAGATCGAGCTTGCCGAATATGCAAAGACACAATTCGGTACGAACAAGGAGGTGCTGCCCGGGTTTGCGCTGATTCAGGAGATGGAAAAACGGCTCGTGAGCGGGTATGATGCGTACGAGATCATTTATAAATACGCGCCGTCCGACGATCAGGTGCTGTTTCAGAAGCAGACGTTTATGATTATTGAAGGAAAAGGATATATCTTCACCTCGACCTTTTCCAAAAAGACCTTGCAGACCATTGCGGTTGAGGTTGATCAGATTATTGCCAATTTCAGACCGTTGAAGATTGCGTAAGAAACAGGGAAACCGATGGAAACCCGGAATTTCAGGAACAGGAAAAATATCCGGTTATGGAACTGGGATTATACGAGTCCCGGCGCCTATTTTATTACCCTGTGCGTTTATGATCGGGAATACCTGTTCGGGGAGGTTTGCGCGGGTAAAATGCTGCTTAATCAATTCGGTGAGATCGCGGACGCCTGCTGGCGGAAAATTTCCGCTATCCGGACCAATGTCCGGCTGGACGAATATATCGTGATGCCGAACCATATTCACGGAATTTTGATCCTGAAACCGTCTTTCGTTGGGGCGACCGATCCGGTCGCCCGTGAAGGAGAAGAGAGGGAATTATTACTGGCGACCGATCCGGTCGCCCGTGAAGGGAAAGGGAAGAATCCGTCGGTAGCGACCTCCCGGAATATCCGCGATAATGGGAATCCAGGTTTTTCGGATAGTTCAAATTTTTCCCTGGGTTTCGTTGGGGCGACCGATCCGGTCGCCCGTGAAGGAGAAGAGAGGGAATTATTACTGGCGACCGATCCGGTCGCCTATCATGAAGAGAAAAGAGAATTAAACCGGTCGATTGGATCAGTCGCCCCGACTCGCGAAGAGAAAGAAAGAGAACGGGCGACTGGATCAGTCGCCCCGACGAAGAATAAAAGAAACGATACGGAGTATCAGCCTAACGGACCGATGCCTGGATCAGTCGGCGCTATTATCGGACAGTACAAATCCGCTGTTACGAAGCAGATTAATACTTCCCGGAATACGCCGGGAAAAGGCGTCTGGCAAAGGGATTATTTTGACCATATCGGGAGGGATGATCGGGAGTTATATAGGATCAGGCAATATATTCGAAATAATCCTATGCAATGGGAATGTGACGAAGAAAATACACGGCGATCCTCGCCTCGTTATGTAGCTTTGCCCGATCCACAGAGGCAATTATGAACGCCCCCTACACAAAACCCTCCGGCCAGGCGCACAAGATACAGGTGCAGTCCGCTCTTATCTACGCACTCTGGGCGTGCGGCAGGGCATGGGCTGATTCGGACGCGCCCTTTATCGTGAAGACCGCGCTGGTCGGCAATGGCGCGGAAGTCAAGATCAAGCTCGTGAACAGCTCAGGCAAGACCCTGGCAAAGACAAGCGAAAAGATCCACAGCAACTACCTTCGCGCAGCCATTCCCATTCCATCGAATGTGAAACTGGGTGATATGCTGTTGCTTGAGGTGGAGCTGCCCAAGCACCGTCTTTCAGTGGAATCAAACCAGGTGCCGGCAGGCCCGTCGCTCAAGCCCAAAAGCATGAAATGGAGCAGCAAGGAGACCAAACGCGGGTACCTGCTCAAGCTGCAGGCGCAGTTTGTGGACCTGCCGGACAACACCGAGGCGGAGGTGACCATCTATGAGTATGATAAGGACGGCAGCCACGATCCGCTCATCACCCTGCCGACCGTCATAAAAAACAGCACGCTCGATCTTTCCTGGGAGTATCAGTACCATGACGGGACCGACCAGATTCCTACGCAAAACGACCTGAAGCCATACCAGAAAAACTACCGGCAGCCGCAGTATTTTTACGTGATCGAGATCGACGGGTGCAGGATCGGGACAAAGCAGGAGAGCGGGCTGGTGAAGTTCAACGACGCGATTGCGCTCTCCCTTGTGGATCCCGACGGCACGCCTCGCGCGAACGAGACCTATAAGATAACCCTTCCTGACGGCACTGAGAAAAAAGGAACGCTTGATGCCAATGGCAAGGCCACGATCGAAATGCCGCCGGGCCCTTTTACCGTGGAATACGGGGTGTAGTATGGCGGCCGGAGCGACCGGATAATGCCGGCAAACACCACCCACATGTACGTGGCCTCGCGGCTTGCGCTCGATTTTCCTTCCACGCATAAAAGCGACGTCATCCGGGATATTAACAAGGGTTTCAATGAGTGGCTGCAGGCGAATAAAAAATTCCGCACAGGGGCGGAGAACGCGATCAGCCGCAATGACGGCGATGAAATGCAGCGCGTGATGGACGCGTACCGAGCTGCCCTTACCACTGATGCGGTCGCCGTGTTCAGCGCGTTCGCCGCAGGTTCGCAAGGCCCGGATCTCTGGGTCCTGCCCCACGGCCTGTGGGACATGCTCAGGGAACGGGACGGCATGAGGGTCACCGGATCAGTGCAGTTCGACCTCGGCCATTACAACCTGTCGCATGCGTTTCCCCGCGCGGTCCTGGAGCGGATCACGATGCAGGAAAAGAGCCTTGCGCCGCTGCAGCGGAAATACCAGACCGCCTACATCCTCGGATATCTTTCGCACATCGCCCTCGACATCACGGCGCATATCAAGGTCAATGTCTTTGCCGGGGCCTATTTTCAACTGGCAAAAGATGTATGGGAAAACGAAGACGGCGTCATGCCCGCGGATTCGTTTTTGTCGCGCAACCTCTGGAACGATCACAACAAGATCGAGCATTTTGTCGACGCGGTCGTGCGGCTCGTGTGCTTTGAAGGGTACCATGGCGCGCTGGCGTCGTTTGATCCGGTCCGGAAAAACGATTTTGAGCAGGCTGAAACGTGGGACTTCCCCAACTATACCGACTACTGGCACCACCGGCTGAAATTCGGCACCGTAATCAAGACAAACGGTATCTACGACCGTGATGAAATATTTCTTGATAATGCCACCTCGCTTCCCGGGCCGTTCGCGGCGCGGTACGGCGCGTCAAGTCCGGCGCAGCGGGCGCTGCCGTTCATCCATGCGGATTTCCTGCGCGCCTACGGGCTCTGCGACGACGCCCTGACGAGGCATGACAAGTCGATCGTCAACCTTGCTTCGGAAAAAATAAAGCTCGATTTCTACCTGATGGGCAACAACAGCGACTTCACGTCGCAATACTATCTGCGGCGCTGGGTGTATCCCGGCATCGCGCGGGTCAAAGAGTGCACCGACAGGTTTTATAATCTGCCGGCATTCGCGAAGTTCATCATAGCAGGAAAAAATATTGCCCGCGAGTTCATCGACGGCGCGCTGACCTATCTTGAATCCGGCGATGCCGCGGTGTTCGAGCTGCTGCGCAACTGGAACCTCGACACCGGGTTCGCGCTGCGCGTCAAGGACATCAGCGCCGAAACCGACAGCGCGTACCCCAAGAAACCGCCGCGTCCGGTCGCCATCGAGCTGGTCAGCGTCGTCGACGAGGTCAAGGCGCTTGCTTCATGGAAACCGCCGACGTGCGACGCGAAACGGTATGCCAATACGCGGGAAACGTGGTCCGCGCCGAAGAAAGCCGAACCGAACCCCGTGCCCGGCGCGCTCCTTTCAGGCGCGAGCGGAACTTCCGCGACGGGAGTTTTCCATGCCCAATCCGGCGTGGATGTACGCCTGAGCGGATTCAAGCTGTACGTCGATGCCGATGAATTGGGGGCGTACCTCTGGGGGGAAAAAGCCGATCCCGGCGCCATTGTCAAGATCCCCCGGGCGGAAGCGGGGTATACAATCACCCGCTGCGTCGAGGACTTCGGTTTGACCGACTCCTTTACCGCCATCAAGGACCGCGCCGCGGGGCAGGCGAAAGTCAAGGAGTATCGTTCCACGTTCCTGGGAAACATACCGCCCGAATCGCCGACCTCGGCGTCCGCGGGAGCGACCGCGGTGGGCGAGTACGGCCTGCGGCCGCTTCCGAGGAACCTGCGCGTCAGCCTGTGCCGGAAATACGTGTTCAAGCCGACCGATACCGGCAGGTTCGATCCCGCTGATTTCACCATTTACAGCACCCCGTCGCCGACCGAGGAGTTGTGCCTCTCGCTGTTCATTTTTGTCAAAAACACGCATGACTATACCGACCTGTTCAGCCACGCGACATTCAACCAGGCCAAGGTCGAGGAGCTCAAGCATATCAAGGCCATCGGCGTCAACGTCGTCCTCCTGCTCATGGCACGGGAACCCGATGCCTCGACCAAACGCACGCGGCTCAAGCTGCTCGAAGCGTATGTGGACGGAGAGTTGCAGCCGGTCAAGCCTGCCGGTAACACGCCACCTGCAGCCATTTGGCGTGTAGAGTTCGAAGACGCGCATTTTCGCACCGACAGCGCGGTCCTCATGCCGGACAGCCTTGCCTATAAAACGAAAACCGGCGCGACCGTTTCACCGGATCTCAATGAAGTCGACGGCCTGGCCATCCTGCAGGTGATCCATGTGCAGACAAAGGAGCAGCCCGAACAGAAGATCCTCATAACCGGGCACACGGACCGGGTCGGCAGGGACGCGCACAATATTTCGCTTTCCGCTGACCGCGCGTCGAGCATTCTGTTCCTGCTGCAGGGGAAAAAGGACGACTGGCGTTCTCTCGCCGACCGCCGCAACCACGACGACGACATAACGCAGATCCTTGCCTGGGTGAGCACGGAGTACGGCTGGGACTGCCATCCGGGAAAGACCGAAGGCGCTTCGTACATGCAGAAGGTCACGGCCATAAAGACATTCCAGAAAAAATACAACGAGGAGTTCATTGATAAAGGCAGGGTGGAAAAGGCATATCCCGGTACCACGGCGAAACGGATCGGCGAGGACGGCGACTGCGGGCCGGATACCTGGGGCGCGATTTTCGACGTGTATCAGGACGCTCTCGCGAAAAAGGTCGCGACCACGTTCGAGAACATGAATACGTTCCATACCCAGTACAACGGACGCTGGGTCGAGGACGCGAACAAGGCGGTTCCGTGCGGCGAGACCTTTCCGCGTGAAAAACCGGAAGAGGACAACTACGAATCAGCGATCAACCGCCGCGTGGAGGTCCTGTTCTTTGATCCGGCCGAAATGCCGAGACTGCCGCTTCCGTGCAACAGCGGCGACGTCGCGGTCACGCAGACCAAAACAACCAGCCTGTCGTCGTCCGCCGCAAAGTCACGCCTGCAGCATTGCACAGATAACTGCCCCGTATACATCGGTAAAAAAACGCCGATACCGATCCCCGTGACCCCGCACTCGCGTCCGCAGACCGCGCCGACCTTCACCATGCCGGAGCATCCCGGCGCCACGGCCGAGCAGCCGATCGACAACCTGATTGTTTACCTATCGTACTACGATACCACGGGCAGCGTGCCACTGCAGGTGCGCAAGCTGCGCGCGAAAAAAGGCAGGCTGCACGACTTCGGCACCGACAAGGAGGTCACGGTGGACGGCGACCGCGACACGTTCGTGTACGTCTCGCACCGCGAAGACCTGGACACGACCGACCGCGCGACTCGATTTGCAAAAGACAAGTCGGGCTTGCCGCTCGTCGGGCCGGTCACCTTTCCGTGCGGCGAGAATGTCACGGTCTCGCTCAAGGCGTGGGACCAGAACGACTGGGTGATCGTCAAGAGTTATCCGGTGGACGGCAAGGAGCCGGACGCCGTGTTTCTGGCAGACTGGAAGACGGATTACAAAATCGGGTATTATGGAAAAACAAAAGACACGGGAGAAGCCGGGTTCTGGAATTACGGAGACCCGGCATTCAAATCATCTCAGGAAACGTGGAATAAAAATTCGTCACCCGTTGAATTGCCTTTCATTACCGCGTCGAACGGGGATAAGCGGTATGTTGGTACCCTTTCCCTGCACCCGACGTCGGAGGTGAAGATCCTTTGTGCGGTCAAGCGGTCGGGAGGCGGCATTCTTTACGCCGGTTCTTTGAATGAACTCAAGTTTGAAAAGAAAAACATCGAGCGGAATTCCTTCCATACGTATGACAAAACGCTTGTGGCCCGGCTTCTGGCGCTCAAGCAGGATGAGGACCAGGCAAGCGCGATTGACGCCCTGCCGCAGCCGCCTGCAACGTACTATCTTCCGGGCGACATGTGCTGGCACAGCCAGGGAAAGACCAACAACTGTGGTGCGTACAGTTTCGCCGCGTGCATGAACTACTGGTATCCCTGCACGAATAATTTCGATGTAAAAAACGGCGCCTGGTATGCGGATACCTCCCGAGTGCCGAGCATCGTGAATGGGGCGCGAACGCCGTCCAACATAAGGGAGGCGGCGGAACGGTTTACCATGCATACGCGTGAAAATAGCGCCGACGACCTGGACAAGGATCGCGCGCTCAAACTGCTTAAGCTGTGGCTTTGGGCCGGAATTCCGGTGATGATACTGGTGGAAGAGGATTACGGTGTCATGAGTCTGCACTGGAAAGTCGTCACCGGGTACGAGGGAAACCGGATATTCTACATCAATTCCGGTGGCGACCACGAACTGCTGCTGAAGAACCGCACCGCCGGGATAAATTACGACACTGCTGCGGTCGGCAATGATGTCGACGCTATTGATGACGGCTATAAAAAATGGAAGGCCGCGGGAAGCTTTATCGTCGGGGGCGTGGTCGCCACGTCGGTCGATCCGTGCATCCTCATGCCGATATACCCCAAGGATCAACTCTTCGCGAGAGAGGCGGCGCAGTGAACAACCATACTATTGTAGATCCGAGATATACAGGGCTTTTCCTATCGTGCCTGGTTCTGCTGCAGGTGGGCTGTGCCCGTACGTTTTCAGGTAGGCTCGTCGACTCCGAGAACAATCCTGTTAGCGGAGCGCTTGTGTATATCGAGTCATATACGAATCATACCTACGCATTTTCCTGGAGCATGTCCGGTGACAGCGGCGAAGTCCCCGCCAAAGGGCAACCGCGATTGGACCTTTTCATGCGGCCCGGGACGAAACTGATGTATTGCGTACTGGCTCCGGGGCAGTACCCCTTTATCGTTAATGATCGCAAACATGTTTTTAAAAGCGGCAACATCAGCTTCGTGATCGAGAAAAAGCCATTGGCCGGCCTTGCCTATAATCCGCTCCTGTTTCATCTTGATTTTCCGTTTGAGAAAAACCGCGCGCTTCAGGAAAAACTGCTGCTGCCATCGAACAGGAAACTGGTCGAAACCTTTCACGCCTGGTATAAGGATGCCAGGGACAAAGCAGATGGATTGGGACCCGCGGCAATGAGGAAGATCGAGGCGCTGGATTCGATACTGGCGCAAGAGAGGTGATGTAAGGCAGTATATTTAACAGGAGTGTCTTTCACCGGTTCAGGCCAGTGACCATGAACGCAAAAATCGAAACCATCATTTCGTTCCTCGCTCTGTTCACAGCATTCCTGCTTCAGGCATCCGCCTATACTCCTCCGGCCTCGAACCGTATTGTGGAGAGCCTGAACCAGACATGGAAATTCCACCGGTCCGAGGTTTCCGGGGCGCAGAACGTATCGTTTGACGACGCGTCCTGGGCCTCGATCGATTTGCCGCATACCTGGAACAACCTTGACGGGCAGGACGGCGGCGGCAACTACTATCGCGGCACCGGCTGGTACCGGAAGCATTTCACCATAAGCAGTTCCTATGCGGACCGAAACTTATTCCTCAGGTTCGAAGGATCCAACCAGGTGGCTGACGTGTATCTTAACGGCACGCTCCTGGGGACGCATAAGGGAGGGTATGGCGCGTTCTGCTTTGACGCGACCTCTGCCGCGCTCGTTGGCGCGGACAACGTGGTGGCCGTACGGGTAAACAATGCCCACAATGCCGATATCGCCCCGCTGTCCGCCGACTTCACCTTTTTCGGCGGCATCTACCGTGATGTTACCCTTCTGGTCACGGACCGGCTCGCGATAACGCCGTTGGATCACGCCTCTCCGGGCGTCTACTGCGGGACCCCGGCAATCAGCGCCTCTTCGGCGACCGTGCGAATCGTGTCAAAGGTGCGCAATGACTATTCGTCGTCACGAACCGCCACCAGGACCGGCCGGGAAAAGGCTGGGCCATCGGCAGGGCCGAGCACCGGGAAGACCTCTCTCTGATCCGGGAAATGGGGTGCAACGCCATCAGGCTGGCCCATTACCAGCATGCCGAATATTTTTATACCCTCTGCGATAGCGCAGGCATGATCGTCTGGGCAGAGATACCGGTGGTCAATGGGACCACCGCGTCGGACTCGTTCCGGGTGATTCAAAAACGGCATATGACCGACCTTATCCGGCAGAACTACAACCACCCGTCAATCGTGGTCTGGGGCATCGGCAACGAGGTCTCGTCCAGCCCGAACCCGGTCCCGCTCTTTGATACGCTCCACCGTCTGTGCCATAGCGAAGACTCAACGCGGCTCACCACCTACGCCTCGAACACCAAGAACGACACCTCGGCGAACAACGCGCTCAACTGGCGTACCGACGTGACCGCGTTCAACCAGTATTTCGGATGGTATGCGGACAACGGACCCTTGCGCGCGTTCGGGCCCTGGCTGGACCGGATGCATGCCGTGTATCCCTCCCGTTGCATCGGCATGAGCGAATACGGGTGCGGCGGCAGCATCTATCAGCACCGGGAGAATCCGCCGGCGCCTGATCCGTACGGACGGCCGCATCCGGAAGAGTATGAAAACCTGTTCCACGAATCCTACTGGAACGCCCTGAAATCCCGGCAGTTTGTCTGGTGCAAATTCATCTGGAACATGTTCGACTTCGCGTCCGACGGCCGCAATGAGGGCGACACGCCGGGCAGGAACGATAAGGGTCTTGTGACCTACGACCGCCGCACGAAAAAGGACGCGTTCTATTTTTACCAGGCAAACTGGACAAACGAGCCCGTGGTGCATATCTGCAGCAAACGAAATAGTCTGCGCGACACCACACCAATACCGGTCAAGGTCTATTCCAACTGCTCGTCGGTGGAGCTTTTCGTGAACAACGTTTCCCGGGGCGCGCGCACCTCAACCGACCATGTTTTCACCTGGACTGGCAACGCGATTCCAAATAAATACAACCTTGTCAAGGCGGTCGGTACACGGGGCGCTGCGACGTGTGCTGATAGCGCGTACTTCGGCTATTTCGACTGCCCGGAAGCGACGCTCAGCCAGGGCAGGCCGGCCACGGCAAGCACCACGGAAAGCGGCAACGATCCTTCGAACGCGGTTGACGGTAACAGCAGGACAACCCGCTGGTGCGCGTCAAGCGCCGGCTATCCCC
>JAFGDP010000077.1 GCA_016932075.1 Chitinispirillaceae bacterium
CGGCACCTCGGCATCGGCGCCGGTCGTGGCAGGCATTGTGGCGCTCATGCTCCAGGCCGACTCTTCGCTCACTCCGGAGCGCGCGCGGCAATGTATCCAGAAGAGCGCGATTACGGATGCCACGACCGGACCCATTCCAGATCCCACCATTCTCTGGGGCGCTGGACGTGTGAACGCGCTCGGCGCCGTCGCCACGGTTCTGGGAATTGGCGTCAGGCACCGGATCGCCGCGGCAAAGCACTCTTCTTTTTACTCGCTCGCGCCTGTCGCAGCCGGAAAGTACCGGCTTGTTGGACAAACGGTCAAGGAGGCGCGGGTGGAAATCCTCTCCCTTGACGGACAGACCATTGCGCGCCTCGCGCCCGGCAGCGACGGCATGGTTGTGCTGCCGCCGCTTGCGGCCGGCGTATGGATCATGCAGGCGACCAGATCAGGCAACAGGCTCTGTGCGGTCCGGTTCACGACCCTTGCCGCCCGTCGATGATCATTCCGGCGCAGGAAAAATCGTATATTTACCCCGTGCATCTGATTCCTCAATCCCTAATCAAGGAGCGAACCATGCCGAGTATCAAGGGAACAAAGACCGAAAAGAACCTGCTTGCCGCGTTTGCCGGCGAGTCCCAGGCCCGGAACCGTTACATGTTTGCGGCCAAGGCCGCGAAGAAAGAGGGCTATGAACAGGTTGCCGCGATTTTTCTTGAGACGGCCGAGCAGGAGCGGCAGCATGCCAAGCGTTTTTTCCGCTTTCTCGAGGGCGGCATGGTGGAGATCACGGCCGCGTACCCGGCCGGCGTGATCGGCACCACCATCGAAAACCTCAGGGCCGCGGCGGCAGGTGAGCATGAGGAATGGTCCGAACTGTATCCCGAAGCCGCCCGTATCGCCAAGGAGGAGGGGTTCCCGCTCGTGGCGACCCAGTTTACCCTCACCTCAAAGGCCGAGGCGCACCACGAGGAGCGGTACAACCTGCTCCTTGCCAACCTGGAAAAGGGCACGGCGTTTAAAAAGGAGTCGAAGGTAACCTGGATCTGCCGCGAGTGCGGGTATATTCACGAGGGTCCCGAAGCGCCGGAACAGTGCCCGTGCTGCGAGCACCCGCAGGCGTTTTATCAGGTCCTGACCGACATTTATTAATAAAGAAGTCGCCGGTTGACAGTTTCCTGTTAATGGTAAAACGTTTCTTGCGGGAGTTGGTAACGGCAAACTGTCAACTGGCAACGGGGACGCATCATCCTTTTACCGGAGAGGAACGTTCCGTATGACAAGGAAAGCGACGGCAAGGGCGAAACGCTATTCGTTATCCACCCGCGCGGTTCATGCCGGCGAGGAGCGGAAAAAGTACGCGGATGCGATTACCACGCCCATTGTGCAGACCTCGACCTTCACCTTTGCCGGCAGCAGGGACATCGAGGAATTCACCAAAAAAGGCAAGAAGCACTTTGAGTACGGCCGGTACGGCAACCCTACCGCCACCATTGCCGAGCGCAGGCTCGCGGACCTCGAGGGCGCGCAGGACTGCGTGGTGTTCTCCTCCGGCATGAGCGCCATCACCACCACCATCCTCTCGCTCGTAAAAAGCGGCGACCATATCGTCATCACCGACGACTCCTACAAGAAAACGCTCGAATTCTGCCGGTCCTACCTGAAGCGGTTCGGCATTGCGTGCACCATTGTGCCGTTCGGCGATTATGATCTGCTTGACCGTTCCATACAAAGGAACACCCGCTTTATTTTCAGCGAATCGCCCACCAACCCCTATCTCAATATTTTCGACCTGTTCAAGCTGAAAAAAATCGCTGCCAAGCACCGCATTCTCACGCTTATCGATTCGACCTTCGGCACGCCCTATAACCAGCGGCCGCTCGAGTTCGGCATTGACCTGGTGATGCAGAGCGCGACCAAATACCTGGGCGGCCACAACGACATTCTTGCCGGCGCCGTGCTCGGCCGAAGCGAGCTCGTGGACCAGATCCGCGCGCTGCACAAGTCCATGGGCGGGGTGATCGACCCGCACTGCTGCTACCTGCTGCTGCGCGGGCTCAAGACGTTCCCGCTGCGCGTGGCAAAACAGAACGAAACCGGACTGCGCGTCGCGCGCTTTCTCGAGACCCATCCAATGGTGCGAAAGGTGTACTATCCGTTTCTCGAATCGCACCGCCACTATGCCATAGCGCGGGAGCAGATGAGCGGCGGCGGCGGCGTTGTCTCGTTTGAAATCAAGGGCACGCTTGCCACCGCCAAGAAATTCCTGGACGCGCTCTCGCTCTGCTATATCGGGCCGAGCCTGGGCGGCGTTGAGACGCTCATCACCCATCCGGCGCTCGTCTCCTACTATGAATACTCGCGCCCGGAGCGGTACGGTCTCGGCATCACCGACACCCTGTTCCGCCTCGCGGTCGGCATCGAGGACGCGGACGATATCATAGGCGACCTGAAACAGGGATTTGAAGCTGCAGGGAAACGGTGAAAGAAACCAGGATAGAAGGGGAATGCCGGCTGCCCGCTCACGTTCCCTTTTTTCAATCCGCAATCCGCAATCTACAATTTCCTGAATCCCAGCCTGAAATAGTTCCCCTGTTCGTTCGTATCAAGCCAGATCCTTCCCTGGTGCGCGGTCATGACCATCTTGCAGAAAAACAGGCCAAGACCCTTGGAATACTGGGACTGCCTGCCGTCCACGCGGGAATACTTCTCAAAAATCACCGCCTTCTGCTCGTCGGGGATGATAGGCCCTGAACTGTGGAACGTGAGCACGTTTTCCTCAGCCGTGGTCTCAAACGAGATCGCCACGCTCCCGCCCGCGCTCGTGTACTTTGCCGCGTTGGAGTAAAGGTTCTGTATCACCCGCTCCACCAGGTAGGGATCAGCCATAATGGCGAAATCGCCCTGTGGCGGCGTGATGGTGGTGGTGATTTTTTTCTCGTCGAACAGCACGTTGCGGCCGAATTTCTGCGCGACGACAGCCAGCTCCTCAAAATAAAGCCGACGCTGCTGGAGCGTGAGCCTGCCCTCCTCCATTTTGCTGATATCGAGAAGGTTCGAGGAAAGATTGACAATGTCAGAACATGACTCAACCACCAGATCAACGCTGCGGAGCGTGCGCGGGTCGTCCTTGTGTTTGTACGACAGGAGCCTGATGTTGCCGGATATGCCGGCCGCGAAGTTTTTTATGTCATGCACGATCGTGCCGGTGAGCAGGCCTTTCATGCGCTCCGATTCGATCAGCTTGAGGTTGGAATCGCTGAGCTGCTCGTGTTTTTCACGGATGTCCCGCGTCTGCTCCTTGACCTTTTCCTCAAGCCGCGCGTTGAGCCGCTTGTACTCCTCCATCAGGTGCCGGTTTTCAATTAAAAATCCGGCCTGGCCCGCGATTATCTGCGCCGCCTTGCTCGCGCTTCCAGAAAACAGTCCTGCTACCAGGGTATTAGCAAGGTACACGCACCCATAATATTTTTCACCCCGTACGAGCGGTACGCAGAGCACCGATTCCTTTGGTTCGATTGGCGCGTGATCGTCTGCCATGCCGTTCGACGGGTCTCGCGACATGACGATGCGGCGTTCCCTGCGCACCGCATCAATGATGTGTGAAGAAAAAGCAATGGCGTCCTTGCCGAGCGTGCAATTTTCAAAGTCAAGCGCCAGTTCGCGCGGTTCATGCGTTTCGTCGCCGTCCAGCAAAAGAAGCCCGTACTGCGCCCCGGTTGCCTTGATGAGCGATAGCACGATCCTGCGCAGGAGCTCGTCCATATTGTCGGTGCAGGTAAGTGACAGGCTTGCCTCGTACAGCGTGTCCATGCGTATCTGATCAGCAGCCTCAAACGACCCGGTCGAGGTGTCGGCCCTTATCTCCTCGCGTTTCCTGGTCTGTAGCAGTTCCCGGTCTACCTTGTCTTCCAGGCGCGAAGTTTCTATGGCCGCGCCGCATTTGTTAAAAAGTAGGTATGCCTGATTGAAATAGTCGCGCGCAATACCCGGTTCACTGCTCTGTTCGTAAAACAGGGCAAAATCACGCAGCGATTTCGCCTCTTCATACTTCATGTCAAGCTTGTGGTGATGATCGATCGCCCTGCAAAAAAAGTACCTGCCGGTTCGTCTGCGCTTTTTAAATACATTGTACCAGGCAAGCGCGCGGAAAGCAGCGCCAAGATGGGCAGGGTACATGATGCCGCGGAGAAAGGCTTGCCTCATGGCCTGGCGTAACTCACGGAACAGCTCCCGGTCAGTAAGGTTAAGCTGCTTTTCAGGTTCTTTGGCATAATGACGGTTGTAATATTCGCGGAAAAGTATTTCGCAGCGGTCGGAGAAGGCACTTGCGACGTATTCTTGTAAAAGATTGTTTTGCTTGATAGATTTGAAAGTAATATCGGAAAGGTCATAGGCACTTTGAAGCTGGTCGGTTAGAATAAATTTTTTTGCTATAGTAATATTACAGATTGTTTTAACTAAAGGGACCTCAGATAGAACGTTTTCTCGTTCTTCAATAATAGTGGCCCAATCAGTATATGAATCATTTTTTTTAAGATAATTTAAATATGCAGAAAATATATGGGCGAGAGCTAAGCTTCGAAGATCCTTACAAGTTTCATCAAGTTTAATAAGGTTTTCAATAAGTGGTTCGCATTTATGGAAATTACCTGTTTGTAATTCTATAAAGATAGAGGTTTCTAAAGGAACAACTTGTCCCCATAGATCACCAATTGACTTATAGGTGTTTATGCTCTCTGATAAACTATTCGCTGCAATTTGCCATTTGCTATTGTAATAATATGTTACACCTCCAAAAGATTGAGATAAACCTAAGCTATCTTTTCTGTTGATATTTTTTGAGATATTTATTGCTTTATAATAGTACGAAATCGCTCGTTTTTTCATTAACATTAAAAACGATGCTACAATGTGACAGGAGTATGCTTCAGCTTTTTCGGCACAATCAATTAACGTGTCAGCTATATTAAGTGCTTTAAAGTGTGCTAATTGCTCTAAAAGGATATTTTTAAAAAATAAAGAATATGCTAGCTTGTTTAATATCCTGACAGTAAATATACTTTCAATATTGCTTTTTTTAGCAAAAAAATATTTTAATCCAAGGGAAAATAAGAATTGTTTTAGTAATTCATAAAATAGTGATATGCAAATTAATAAAATGTTTGAATGATAATTAATTTCTAGTTGTTTTAACGCATCAAAAAAATGATTTATTGAAGAGTTAAAATCCCCCATATTGTGGTAAATTGAACCAACTTTATACTTAATATCCAGAATAACCATTCTATCCGAGACTTTATTATCATGTAAAATGCCATTGAACATCTTCAACGCCTGCTCGTTCCTTCCGGTCAGCATCAGCACGTCCCCGAACTCGATCTGCATTTTAACCACGTCAATGGGCGGCGTCATGCCGGCGCCGGCGCACTGGGAGACCATGAGCTGGGTGCTGGTAAAGTAACGGGAGGCAATGTCAAGCGCTACATTGTCAACAGCCTGCCTGGCCGCCTTGTAACAAAGAAGAATCGCCTTTGAAAGGTTTTTGCTCTTGAGATAGCTTTCCGCCGCAAGAAACAGCAGGTCCTTGTCAACATCAGCCATGGTTTCATACGCTTCGCCGAATTTTTCATAGAGCAGGAGCTGTTTGTCATTTGGAATATTGCTGTGAACTGATTCCTGGATCCGGTCATGGGCAAAACGGTACCCGCCGCCGAAACGGGGAATGAGCAGGCCGGCATTTTCACAATTGTCCGCAATAATGCTTGATTGCGCCGAAGAAAAGCCTGAAATGGTATCAATAAGGCTTGTCTGAAATTTGCCCTCTGCCAGAGAGGCCGTTTCGAGCCATTGCACTTCATCAGGGGAAAGGTCCTTGATTTTATCAAGAATAAGCTCGATCGGGTCAAGATGCTCAGGAAGATCGTTTGAGGTTATTCCTGAAAGAGACCACCCGCACTGGCCGAAAGAAAGGAATGAGTTGTTTACCAGGAATCGAAATGCCTCGGTGAGCGCAAATGGCGAACAGTCGGTTTTGGCGATGAGAAGATCGGCAAGCTTCCCGGTATCGGCAATTTCTCCGAACCGTGAAACAATAAGGTCCTTGATTTCAGAGCGCGTAAACGGCATGACCGGCACCAGTTTTTGCATGCCGATCCTGCGCAGGTCAAATTCAAAGACAAGGAGATCGCCTTCGTAGTTTTCGGTACGGTAAGAGGTGATAATCATGCAGGGCGTGGCGTTTTTAAGCAGCCGGCGGATGATCTCAAAAGAGACCCGGTCGATCCACTGCAGGTCATCAATAAAAACGATCAGCGGTTTAAAAGCGCAGAATGCGGTAAACAGGGTAAAAAGCACGTGCGCCGTGCGGTCCGCCTCTTTTTCCGGTTCCACGATATCGATTGGCCGCACTTCCCTGAAGAACTGCCGCATTTCCGGCAGCATCTTGCAGATCACACCGGAATAATCAATAAGGAGCTTGTCAGCCATTTTCAGGAAGGCGTTGGATTCTTCTTTTCCGCTGCTATTGATTCTGGATATACAGTCAAGGGCCAGGTGCCGCAGGATTGAATAGGGCTGCCGCGATGAAAAGCTGTTGCATTTTGCTGAAACATACCGGAAGTCTTTTTCAGGGGTGATGCGTCTGAATTCGCGCACGATTTCCGTTTTTCCTATGCCGGATTTGCCGAAAAAACAGAACGATGCATGGTGTCCCTGAAGCACGTGGGTAAGGCTGTTTTTAAGCATATCAACTTCGCGGCTTCTGGCGACAAAACGCCGGGAAAGGTTGATGGCGACTATTGCATCATTGAGACCGGGATAAAACGCGCCCTGATGTTCATTTTTCAAAAAGCCGATTGCCGCCTGCAGGTCATGGTTGAACCCGCTCGCGGTCTGGTACCGTTCGCCCGGCGTGGGCTTGAGCGCCTTGAGCACAATGGCATTGAGCGCAGAAGGGATCGTACGTATGGGCGCAACCGTGGTGCGGATGGCATGGTGAAGAAGCTCTTCAATCGTATTGTTCTGCAGTTCGAATGGTAATTTATCAGCAAGCAGGCGATAGAGCACAAGGCCTGCGCAGTAAAGATCAGACCGCGTGTCGATCTTGAATCCGGTAAATCCCATCTGCTCAGGCGAAATATACGGCATGGTGCCGATGATCCGGCCTTCGGCAAGATGAGCAGCCTCTTCCTCGGTAAGGGACATGCCAAAATCAAGGAGCTGCAGGCCTTTTGCATCATCAATAAAAAGGTTGTTCGGATTGATGTCGCAATGCACAATGCCGCGCGCATGAATGTATTCAAGCGCGTTTAAAAGCTGTATGATCAGGCGCAGCGCTTCGAGCGGAAAAAAGGCGGGCCGTTCCTCCAGGAGCAGGGAGAGGGTTTTCCCGTTCCGGTACGGATACGCAATGGAGTTGTTGCCTTCGCTGCCTGGCACAAACGCGGGTTTGGCAATGTTCGGATGATCGAGCGAAGAGATAAAATCAAGCTCGCGCTTGAAACGGATTTTCCGGTCAATACCGCCTTTTTCAATCGCAGGCCTGTTTTTCAGTGACTTTAATATGTATTTGTCGCCGCTCTCTTTTTCCCTGATAATCACCACATCGCTGTCGCTTGAAGAAGAGACCGTTTCAATCACATCATGGGTAAGGGAAAGAGAGTCTTCTGACATAGGAGCAGATGGTCCAAAAAAAATATTGATATGGTTAGAAACAATTTAACAGGGATAAATAACAGGGAATTGCATGCAAATTTTACATATATCAATCTTTTTTTATCAATACAATTATAATGGAATCGGCAGAGAAAAGAGAGGGGAGAAGAGTAATACAATAAATTGTATGTCTATGTTTTGATAGCCGCAGGATGTTGTAGTGGATAAAATATGAATAACATGTTGATTCTTTAAGAAGACTAGACTTTTTCGCGGAGCATGGATTTGAAGGCTTTCATGAGGTAGGGGGTTGTGTTGTACTCTTCAATGTTACAGATATCTTTTATAAACTTTGCTGAATGCGGTTTGAGCGGTAGCATTTCCTCAGGATCAATAATGATTTCGCAGATGGCGCTTTTTTTACTTGAAAGATAATTGGAAATAGCATTGCTAATCCCGTTTTTCAGAGAATTAGCATCTGTTACCTTGTAATAATCTATAGAGAATGAATCTGCAAATTTCTGGAGGTCGGGAATTTTAATGGAAGTGCAGTAGTATAGATCATTATAAAGTAATTTTTGAGCCCAATCGACAGCGCCATAGCTTTTATTGACAAAAATCAGCCAAATTATTGGAATATTATATTGGATTGCCGTCGCAATCTCCATACCATTCATTAAAAAGGCGCCATCGCCGCATAGAGAAATTACTGTTTTTTCAGGAACCGCAATTTTGGCCCCAATAGCTCCGGCCACTCCCTGCCCAAGGGTATAATTCTGCATTGAAATGGAAAAACCTGATAACCGGGTTTTTAAATTCCGAAGAGAAAAATATCCGTTTGCGCCAATGTCCCCAATAACAATGCTGTTCTGAGGCAAAATTTTTGATATTTCTGACAAAACAAATTGCGGTTTCAGGGGAAGGGAACTGTTGCTTGCGTCCCCTGTGGTTGGGGCATTTTCCTGGCGTATTTCATTAAAAAAGCTTTGGTTGAAAAATTGTATGCAGCCGGCATTATTCAATTCATTTGTTAAAGAGTCAATGATCGTGCCGATATGACCGCATACACCAAGATTTACAGGATAGTTTCTGCCAATTTCATATCCATCAATATCAATCTGATAAAGCTTGCCCTTAAATAAATCTGCTTCGAATTTGTTGGTTGCAAATTCCCCAAAATCTTCACCAATAGAAACGATACAATCGCTTTTTTTAATTAATACCTCAGCTGATCGATGGCCATAAAGATCAAAAATTCCCCCGAAAAAAGGCGCATATTCATCATATAGTCCCTTGGCGCTCGCGGAAAGAACCACTGGTATTCCAAAGTCATTACTCAGCTTGGCGATGGAATCAGCAGCGTTCGGATACCAAGCGCGGTGCCCGACTATGAGCAGCGGTTTTTTTGAATCAGCCATGGCCCGGGCAATCGACTTGGCGCCGGCCGGATCAAAAATCCGGTCATTTACTATGCGATATTGAGAAGGTGGGCTCGGGGTATATTCAACTTTTATTTCAAAAAAATTAGTGGGTACCAGCAGGTGGACTGGCCCCTTCCTGCCATTTAGACAACTTCTGAACAGGTCCTGTATCTGTGCGCAAATATTCTCTGGGTATATGCATGTTATTGTCTTTTTGGTAACACATTTCATTAGGTCGGAAATCGAATAACTGTTTCCCAAACCGCTATCATCTTGGAATGCATTTTTTCCTTGGAGATTTGTTGGTACAATAGGTGTCAGGACAAAACAGGGCAGGTTTGCCTTGTACAGCTCCGCGATTCCGGTAATCAGATTTGTCGCACCCGGGCCTGCGGTGCCCATGATGAGCGCCGGTTTCTGCGCAAAACGCGCATAATGCAGGGCCATGTATCCTGCAGCGCATTCATGTTTAACAGATATAAATTTGATGGATGATTTTTTTAAAGCGTGAAAAAATGCCAGATAATGAGATCCACTAATTCCAAAAGCATATTCAATCCCTTCTGCTTCCAAACATTTCACAATAACATCAGCAACTTTCATTTCCATAAAAAACAGTACACTGGGTTTAAATTAAATAAAAATAGTTGAGCGCATTTTCACCCAGAAAAAATAATCAGTGCCATTTGGTTCTGTTTAATTTACAAGCATTTGAATGGGCGTATATCACGAGTGGTGTGAGTGCTGCCTATTGTAAGAATGAATAATTTGTGCCACTTGGATTTCAAACAAGATTGAATTGAAAAGATTACAATTTTCAAAATTTTTTTAATGTCAAGAAAAAACGATCCTTTTCGGTATTTTATATGGTGTGAGATTATATTTGCACCATTTGCGGAAGTTTTCCTGCGCAGAGGTTGAAGAGTCAGATAATGCCACTGTGGCGTGGATTTCATCGCCAATAATTTCATTATAGATACTGTAAAGCTCTAAATGATTAACAAGACCGCTGTTAGACACCAGTCTTATGATCTCTTCAGGATATGCCTTGTTGCCGGCGATGTTGAACATCTTTTTTTTCAAACCGCAGTAATATAGATACCCTTTCTCGTCCTGGGTACCATAGTCGCCTGAATGAAGCCAACCATTGATTATACTCGTTTTTGTTGATTCAGAGTGTTTAAAATAACCTTTCATTACACCCTCACCTTTTATGCAGATCTCGCCTTTCTGATTATGAGGGGCTTCAATATTAGATTCGTTGAAAATTTTTACTTGGTAATTTGTTACTGCACGACCAATAGAGTTAACGTTATTTAGGTCATCTTTACACTGCCAGGTACATCCGGCGGAAGATTCTGTCAATCCATATCCTTCAATAATTTGGATATTCCATTTGCGTTTGAAGGCCAATTGCAATGATAATGGAAGCTTATATCCTCCGCTTATTATTGAATATATTTGATTACTGATTTTATCAATATATGGAGATTTGGAGAAAAGGTAAAAAATTATAGGAATACTATAAACATGTGAGATTTTATTTCTGCAAATTTCTTCGGCGTCTCTATATAATTTTCGAATATTTGAAACATCACATATTAAAATAGAACCGCCACCGATAAACGGTGTTATTATGCCATATTGTAATCCGAATATGTGATGGAAGGGTAATAGGGCGCTTGATATAGAATCGGAATTAGCACGGTTTTCAGCAGCTATTGTTAACGCATTAGAGAGTAGGTTCCTATGTGTCAGCATCGCCGCTTTCGCATACCCGTCCTCGGCATTTGAATACAGCAGCAGGCACACGTCATCGAGCTGCGAAATCTCCGTATCGTCCATCCGGTTGTCCGTAAGTTCGATTTCCTTATCAAAGTCAAATTCGATTGGGGCAGGGTCGATTTCCACGATTGCCGAGGGTTTTGTGTCGGCAAGCATCTCCTCATACTCGAGTTTTCCGACCTTTGGATCCACGAGGAGCGCGGCGCGGCCGGTTTTAATGATGCCCAGAAACGCGATAACGGTTTTTATGTGGTTGGGCGCAAAGAGATAGACGATACGGGAGTTGGAACGGATGTTCCGGTCAAGATACAGGGCGAAATCGTCAATGGCTTTTTGCAGGTAATCGCCGGTAAAAATCCGGTCGCGGAAAATGATGCGGTTGAAGTGTATATGGTCGGTGAGCAGGGGCATAAAGAGAGTTTTACCGGCGCGATACTGTTTCCAGGATCAAGGTTGAGGGTTTTTTTTCACCATGGCTTCGGCTACTATTGAGATAAAGCTGTTCAGTGTGGGCTCTTCAATAAGCGAGAGAGGAAGCTCTATGCCGAATTCCTGTTCGACCTTAGCAATAATAGCCACAAGCTGCATTGAATCCAGGGATAGCTGGTTAAATATCGGCGTGTCCGGCTCAATGCTCGCCACGTTGATTTGAAAATCTTTTGCTAGAATTTCACTAAGACGCGAATAAATAGTTTCCGGTGCCACCGTGCCTGTTCCTTTTTAACCGTATTAAAGTACAATACTATCATACCGGCCCGGTTCACGCAAACAGAATTTTTTTTCCCGCGGAATACGCAGGAACGATTGTGAGCCGGTCCAGTTCATTCATATAGCACAGTATTTTTTCGACGGTTATGTTTCCCCGTCCAAGTGAGGGGGGGAGAGAACCGTTGAACGCCATGAGCATGCCTTCGGTCATGCATCCGTACAGATGGTTTGGCGCGGCAAGGCCGATATCAAAGCCGGGGTCCAGGCTGCAGGGTAGTTTGGCAATGCCGCCGTGATACAGCATGATATCCTGCCGGGGCGTGCCATTGATCTGCACATTGAGCGGCGCAGACGCGTCGCATACGATTGTTCCGGCATTGAAGTCAGAATCTCTGCACAGGGCCGAATAAGCGCTGGTGACGAAAATGGAAACACCGGCGGCCTTGATCGCGGCCATGTTGTCAATTGATGTTTCAACCGTACAGGCGAGCCTGCTCGAATAGCCAGCGACAATATGGTCCAGGAGCGCCTTGTTCCGTGCGGTCAATACCAGCTTTTTGACCTTGCTGCAAAGCCAGAGCACGACGCCCCTGCCTATATCGCCCGAAGCGCCGATAATGGCAATGGTTTCGTTCGAAAGGTCGCGGCCGCTCCTGGACAGAAGCTCTTCGATTGAGCGGACGATGAGCGCCGCGGTCGTGCTGTTGCCCGAGGTCAGGATGATGTTATGTTTCGCGGCAAGTTCATCCTCTTTTCCCTGAAGAACAATGGAGGTGAACGCGCCGAGTGCGGCGACGCGGCACCCTTCAGACGCAGCAATGCCAATGGCGTCTTCCACCTTTTTAATGACGGCGGCGAGCTTGATATCACGCATCTCCGGCAGAAACGGGACCATGATGAGGATGCCGTCGCCAAAAACGTTCCCGTCGAGCGATACATCGTTCCAATCGCTGGCCTTATACGCCGGGGTCCATTCAAAAAGCTTGAGGATCAACTCGTCGCGGAAGGTCTTGCCTGGTTTGAGGTGGTTGATATAGGACCTGAAGAGCGGCAGATCGGTAGGATGGGCGATCAGGGCGAATTTGGGGCAGGGCGGTTGCATGGTGATAATATACTTTTCATGTCGTATGGAAAGAGGAGAGCCAGCCTGAGGAATCGACCAGGTTCATAGAAGGTCCTCGTCGCGGCCGATGGCGGTATCGATGCCGTTCGCAAAACCGCGCAGCTTTGCGATATCGGTCAAGGGAACGAGTTCTATCCGGCTCCCGTATTCAATAACCTGGATTTTTTGTCCGGGTTTCAGGCGCATCGAGTCTCGTATTGGTCGCGGTATGACAATTTGAAATTTTGGGGAAATGGTAACGGCTTGCATGGCTCCTCCATCGATAATGAAATCGTAATACAAATATGCTATCGATCACATGAAAATACAAGGCGATAGTATATTACACCAATCCCGGCAGGAAATCCGCGGCCCCGGTCACGGTTATTCCGCTGCGGTGCGCAAGGGTCCCTTCGAGATCCAGCGTGATCTGGACCGCTTTCACCGAAGGCATGCGTTCGTGCAGGTAGGCAAGCCCCTTGCCGATGTCCTTGTCGCCGGTCTTGCATTCCAGAAAAAGCTGCGGCTTTCCGTTTTCAAGAACCACGAAATCGACTTCATGAAGGTCAACGTCCCGGAAATAGCGCAATTCCATGTCGCGGCCCTGCGTATCTTCGATAAAGTGGCACCATTTGAGGAGGTGGCAGGCGACCATGTTTTCAAATCTGGCGCCTCTGTCCTGAACCAGGGTCCAGTCGTAATGGTAGTGTTTTGCCTCTTTTTTAACGGCCCTGATCTTGGGCGGCCCGAAGGGCGGCAGTCTGAAAATGAAGTAGAGCCGTTCAAGGATCTCCAGCCAATGCGAAACCGTGCTGTGGGAAACCTGCAGGTCTTCGCGCAGGGCGTTTATGGACAGCGGCGAGCCGACAAGGCCGGGCAGCCTCAGAGAAAGCTGTTCCATTAATCCGAGATCAACAACCCGTTCAAGGTCCCTGATATCGTCCCTGACCAGACGAGTCCGGTACTCACGGCTCCAGCGGCGCGTTTCATTTTCATCACGAAGCAGACAGGGTTCTGGAAATCCTCCATACGTCATAAGGTCCAGGATCTGGCCCCTGTTTTTCAGCTTGAGTTCCGCCGCGCTGAAGAGCACGCGCGTTGTGAAAGAAGGCGATACCCTGTCGGCCGTGAGCTAAGGAAGACGGCAGGGTATGTCCGCTCGTTCGGGAATGACGATCGCTTCCTGCGGCCCGGGCTGCAGGATTTCCGACGCCTGGGGTGCCGGGACAAGGTTTTCCATGAGTGACGACAACAGGCCCTGTTCAAGCGGAGTGCGGAACAGGAGACGGTACTGGCCGCCGGATTGGCAGGCATGCACGGCGGCGATATCGAGGAAGATCGTGGCGAGCCGCATGGTGCCGGTTTTTTGGATGGCTTGTGAGCAGCGCACCATCATGCCGCGCGCAGAGAGGTTATGCACGAACAGATCATACTCGTCGCCGCTCATTGACGCGGCATGCTGCCTGTTGATCGGATAACGCGGATGGATGCGTTCGTCTTTTGACTGCGCGCCCAGCGATTTGGTAATCGCGTTAAGCATTTTTTCCATGTTGCTCTTCATTTTTTCGCGCAGAATATCGCCCAGGACCTCTTCGATGACCGGGATGCCGAGGTTGTACTCGATCTCAAAGCTGATCTTGATTCCTGATTCGCCGCTGTCCGTGATGCGCCACTGGCCGTTTATGTTGTCGAAGTCGCCTTCGATTGATTTGAACAGGATATGGTAATTCGTGCGGCTGAAATGGTCTTTTTCCTTCCAGTACAGGGGTGCGTCCTCAACAGAGACATACCATTTGGAAATGCCTTCATTGCCGGTCCGCTCAAAGATCTCCACCTTGTCGACGTTGTCCATGATTGCCGGGTATCGGGAATAATCGCTGATGATGTCCCAGGCGCTCTCCTTGCGGACGGATCCTGGAATGGTCGTTTCTGAGAGAACCTTCTGATAGGCCATGGACGCACCCCCTTGGATAATCACTTGACAGTCTGAACCGGGAGCGGACAGGTGGAACGGTCATCCGCCGTGGTGAGTTAATATAGTTATGGAAAGACAGGGGAACAATAGATTTTATCCGGAACAGCCCTCAAGGGGATGGTTTTTCATGGTGAAATGAAAGGTGCTGCTGGCCGGTTCTTTTGTCGACTCGATCCAGATCCTTCCCTCCATGGCGTCGACGGCCATTTTGCTGAAGGTAAGGCCGAGGCCGTAGTTCTTGAAGCCGGACTGGCTTGCCGGGATTTCGACGCTCGAAAATTTGTTGAAGATGGACTCGCGGGCGTTGTCGTCAATATATGATCCGGTGTTGGTGACCATCACATGGATCTCGTTGTTTTGTTCCATGGCGTACGCCAGCTTGATCGGGTCGCCCTCGCCCGAATAGCGAAGCGCGTTGCCCACGATGTTAGAGAGGACGCGGGAGTAGAGCTCCTTGTCGTTACGGATCAGGATCTCCTCTTCGGAAGGGTAGGTGATCTCAAGCCGGGACGATTCATCGGCGGTCTGGTGAAAGGCGAACGGGGCGAGCGCACTGGCGGTTTCACGCTGCAGTATGAACAGTTCGCGCCGCGCAGGGAGCGTATTGTTTTCGAATTTTGAAATTGAGACGATGTTGTTGATCATCATGAGGATCTGTTTGATGGAGAGATCGGCCTGGGTAAAAGCGGTCTTCTGAAGGTCCTGGTCGTTTGTCCCTTCGGACAGCGACATGCGGAGCAGGTCAAGTCCTGCCATGATGCCCTGCACCGGATTTTTTATATCGTGAAACAGGATGCCGAGGTAGAGATCATTGAGCTTAAGCATTTTTTTTCGTTCCAGCGCTCCCGGCACCTTGCCAATAAAGGCTTGTTCGTCAAAGGGCTTGGTCATGTAATCATAGGCGCCCCTGCGCATGCTCTCCAGGCCGACCGCCAGCTTGTCTTCAGAGGTAAACATGATATACTGGGCATATTTGTTCTGTTTCCTGAGCGCGGGAAGGAGTTCGATGCCGGAAAGCCCAAGACCGAGGTTGATGTCGAGAAGCACGATATCGATCTCAGGGTGAGCTGCCAGGAACGTCTCGGCTTCCCGGCCGTCTTGAATATAGTCACACGCGAATCCGAGGTATTGAAGCAGTTCCTGGATGCCCTTGCCCACCATGTACTCATCGTCAATGATACAAACGCGCGCTTTTGGCAGTGCCTGGTCGCTGTGCGCCGGCGGCGCTCCTTTTTTTTTACCGATAATGGGCTGATCGAGGATGGTGCTCATTGATTGACGGCTCCATGAGAAAAAGGTTAGGGGACTATGGCGCACATGTATTTAAAGAATGAAATTTATTATATATTTATGGAACCGGAATTATAAAGGTTTTTTACCTTTCCAGGCGCCGGTCATTCTTATTTTGTTAAATAGCAAAGGGTTACTAGCGCTAATTATTTTTGAAAAATGGAATTATTCACTATAAAGCAGCGTTTCGACGCACCAACGTGCGGTCCGGTTGAAAATGCGGTGATCAAGGGATTGCGCATGATCGACCGGGGCAGGGTCGGCGGTGGCCGCATGGCGATTGCCGTGGGCAGCCGGGGTATTGCCGGCCTGGACCGGATCGTGCGGGCCACAGTAGCATGGGTAAAGGAGTCGGGCGGGGTTCCGTTTATCGTACCTGCCATGGGAAGTCACGGCTCTGCGACGGCAGAGGGTCAGGCCGCCGTCCTTGCAGAATATGGGATCACGGCGCAGAGGGTCGGCGCCCCTGTCGTGTCGAGCATGGAGGTGGCGGAGATCGGAACAAGCAGGCTGGGAAACCGGGTGGTCATGGACCGGGCCGCATATGAGGCGGACGGGGTCCTGCTTGTAAACCGGATCAAGCCGCATACCGATTTTCACGGGCGGTATGAAAGCGGTCTGGTGAAAATGGGGGTCATTGGTCTTGGAAATCACGAGGCCGCGATGGAACTTCACGGTTACGGCGTTGCCGGGTTGCGCGACCATGTTCCGGCATCGTTCGAGGTCATCACCGCGACCGGCAAAATCGTCGCCGGGATCGCGATTATCGAAAATGCCTATGACGAGGTTGCGGCGATTGAAGTATGCGCCGGCGCGGATATTCTCAAGCGCGAGCCCGGCCTGCTCAGCATGGCGCGCAGCAACATGCCGTCGCTGCCCGTAGAGGACATTGACGTGCTTGTGGTGGACCGTCTGGGCAAAGATATCAGCGGGACCGGCATGGACCCGAATATCATAGGCCGGATCAGGATTCCGGGGCAGCAGGAACCTGCCAGACCGCGCATACGGCATATCGTGGTGACCGACCTCACGCCCGCATCGCATGGCAATGCGCTCGGCATAGGCCTGGCGGACGTGATCACGCAGCGGCTCTTTGACCGCATCGATTTCGAATCCATGCGGGTCAATGTGCGTACCAGCCTGTTTCTTGAGAGGATCAAGGTTCCTTTCATTGCGGCCAGCGATGCGGATGCCGTTGCCCTCGCGCTCAGGGCCTGCGGCAGGATAGAGCAGGGAACAGAGCGTATCGTTCGCATCAGGGACACGCTCACCCTAGGAAAGGTGCAGGTATCGGGGACGGTTCTGGAAGAGATACGGGACAGTGTTGAGGTTGTAGGAGGTCCGGAGGAAATGCTTTCTGAAAAAGGAACGCTTAGGGAATTTTAAATTGCAGAATGAAGAATGATGAATTAAAAACAAAAAATGAGATTCCGCAATCCGCAATTTTATTATGTCCATAAAACTCCTGATCCTTGCAGATGACCTGACCGGTGCTGCTGACACGGCGGTGCAGTGTGTCAAGCATGGGAGCGGTGCCGCGCTCTGGCTCGGGACCGGTCTTCCAGAACTTGAACCCGGCATCGGCGTCCTCGCCATTGACACTGAAACGCGGCACCGTGCGGCCATAGACGCTTTCAGGAAGGTCACGGCGCTGGTGCATTCGGCGCGGGCCGCGGGCGTGGTGTCGTATTACAAAAAAATCGATTCGACTTTCCGCGGTAATGCCGGCGCCGAGCTTGAGGCGCTCATGCAGGCTGCCTGCTCGCCCCAGCTCATGCTGGTGCCGGCCTACCCCCGCGGCGGCAGGATAACCCGGGGCGGGCGCCAGTACGTGCACGGCAGGCCCCTTCACGAATCACCGTTTGCGCGGGACCTCCGCGACCCGGTTACTGAGAGTTTTATCCCGGCGATTCTCGGAAAACAGACGCCGTTTCCGGTTCATGTGATAGACCGGGACGCGTTTGCCGGTTTTGATGCGCATGCGGAGCGCAGGCCCGGCATTTTCGTTTTTGATGCGGAAACAGACGATGACCTCGTCCGCATCGGAAAAAAACTCGCCGCCGGCAACAAGCTGACCGCCCTTGCTGGCGCCGCGGGTTTTGCCGCGGTCGCGAGTGAATTCTTACCCCTTCCTTTGACGGCGTCAGCGATGCCGCGGTTCCACGACCGGTTGTTTATTGTCAATGGAAGCCGCAACGAGGTGTCGCTTGAGCAGGTCGCCCGCGCGCGGCAGGCCGGCGTATTCTGCGCGTTTCTCCATGCCGAGATGATCGAGCCCGGCGCCAGAGCCCCATCCGGGAAGGATGAGGCCATTGTCGCTTCGTTGATTCAACAATTGCACATGCAGGGCCGGGCAATGCTGTCGGTGCCGTTCCAGCCGCTTCCAGGAAGTGCGCCGGACGCATGCGCGTTTGCGCTGGGGCGGATCACTGCCGCCGTCCTTGAGCAGGTACCGGACTCGAATGTGGCGCTTTTTGGCGGCGATACCGCGTATGCCGTATGCAAGGCGAACGACATATGCCTTCTCTTTCCGCAGGCGGAGATTCAGCCCGGGCTTACGGTATGCACCGCCGGCCTCGGCGCCGGCGTGCGAGCGGTCATGCTCAAGTCAGGCGGATTTGGATCGGAAGGCGTCATAGACGTGATCGGGCGCTATATTTTATCATCCGGACAATCATGAGGGATGCATTGTGCCGGATGTCACATACACCATACCCCGGCGCAGCGGTCTCCTGGCACGGATACGGGAATCCGGCGTATTGTATACCGTCCGGCAACTGCTCGACAAACATGACACATTACCATAGTATTTAGGGTAGCCGTAATGTCCTTACCCGAGCAGCGATACGGAGACAGTTTATGAAACGGTCCGCAGGCATTTTCCTCCATCCGACCTCCCTGCCGTCCCGCTTCGGTATCGGCGATCTGGGAGAGAGCGTTTACAAGTGGATCGATATTCTCGCGGAAAGCAGGCATGTTTTCTGGCAGGTATGTCCGTTGGGCCCGACCGGTTTCGGTGATTCGCCGTACCAGAGTCTCTGCTCGCTTGCCGGAAACACGCTTCTTATTTCTCCGGAAAAACTGTTCGAGCAGGAGCTTCTGACCACCGAAGAGCTTGTCGCTTTTCCGCATCTGTCTTCCGGCAGCGTTGAGTATGGTACGGTTATTGTTGAAAAGAAAAAGCTGTTCGAGAAAGCATACGCCCGGTTCAACGACTCGGCCCAGTTTTCCCGGTTCTGTGAAGACGAACGATACTGGCTCGATGATTTCGCGCTTTTCATGGTTATTAAGAAAAATCACGGCACTATTCCCTGGATTGACTGGGAGCCGTCCTACAAGCTCCGTTTTCCTGCCGCCCTTGATGAGCTGGATGCGGCGGAGCGGCGAGAGGTCAGGTACCATAAATTCCTCCAGTACATGTTTCATGTGCAATGGAACGGCCTGCACGACTATGCGCGGCAGAAAGGGGTGCGGATCATCGGCGACCTTCCGTACTATGTCGCTTTTGACAGTTCCGATACCTGGGGGTCGCCCGAGCTGTTTGAACTGGATGAGAAGGGTAATCCGCTCCGGGTGGCCGGCGTTCCGCCGGATTACTTCTCAAAGACCGGGCAGCTCTGGGGTAATCCGCTGTACCAGTGGAACAACATGCGGCAGGACGGCTTTGCCTGGTGGGTCCGGCGCATTAAAAAAATGGTGCAGCAGTACGACTACCTGCGGCTCGATCATTTCCGCGGTTTTGAATCGTACTGGGCAATACCGGCGGGAAGCGCTACTGCCGTGGACGGAACCTGGGAACGCGGTCCCGGGGAGGATTTTTTCAGTACGGTCCGTTTCGCGCTCGGTGATGTTCCTCTCATCGCCGAGGACCTCGGCGAAACCACGCACGGCGTTGAAGAGCTGCGTCGCAAGGCCGGCATTCCCGGCATGAAGGTGCTGCAGTTCGCCTTTACCGGTGATCCTGAAAACCCCTATCTTCCCTGCAATGTGTGCCGGGACAGTATCATGTACACCGGTACCCATGACAACGATACCTCTTGCGGCTGGTTCGAGGGGCTTGCTGCACCGGAACAAGACCGCGTGGCCGGGTATCTCGGCTGCACCCGTGACGATTTTCTCGACCGTTTTCTGCGACTGGCCTATATGTCTCCGTCCATGCTCTGCATCGTGCCGGTACAAGACGCCCTCGGACTCGGCTCGGGAAACCGGATGAACGTCCCGGGCAGGGAGAGCGGCAACTGGTGCTGGCGCATGGCCCCCGAACATCTGTCCGCGACCTATTTTTCAAGGGTGAAAAAACTTGCCCGCATTTATGGAAGAGACCCGGGCGAAGCGCAGCCCCTCTAATCACATCAGCGCGATTACATGGATACTACTGAATGCATCGTCATCGGTGCCGGTGTTACCGGCCTGGCAATAAGTGAAGCCCTCAGCCGCAACGGGAGGGAGGTCGTGCTGCTTGAACGGCACGATTCCTTCGGCCGCGAAACGTCTTCGCGCAACAGCGAGGTGATCCATGCCGGATTCTATTATCCCGCCGGATCACTCAAGGCGCGGCTCTGTGTTGAGGGCAACAGCCTTCTCTATGCGTTCTGCGAAGCGAACGATGTTCCGTATAAACGATGCGGCAAGCTGGTCGTTGCGCGCAATGACGATGAACAGCGGAAGATCAATCATCTGTTCGAACAGGGAAAGGAAAATGGCGTCCGTGATCTTGAACAGTGCGCGCCCCCGCGCATTCGCGAGCTTGAGCCGGATATCCGCGGAACGCTCGCGCTGCTGAGTCTCTCCACCGGGATTTTCGACACCCATGCCTTTATGAAGCGGCTGGAACAGCGGTCACTCGACGCCGGCGCGACCATTGCCTATAATTGCGAGGTCATAGGCATGACCGGCAGCGGCGGGCAGTATGAGGTCCTGGTAAAGGATGTTGACGGATCAGATACTGCCCTGCGGTGCGAACGGGTGATCAATGCCGCCGGGCTTGCCGCCGGCCGGATCGCGGCAATGGCGGGGATCGATATCGACAGGGCGGGATACCGCGTCCGGTACTGCAAGGGTGAATACTTCGGCGTATCAAACCGTCACAAGGGCAGGCTTTCGCACCTCGTGTATCCGGCGCCGACCGCGATCAGCCTCGGCATTCATGGCGTGCTCGGGCTCGACGGCGGCCTCAAGCTCGGACCCAGCGCATTTTTTGTTGATGAGATTAACTACGATGTCGATCCTGCTCATGCGCGGGATTTTTACGCCAGTGCGAAATCGCTTTTTCCGTTTCTTGAACCGGGCGATCTTTCGCCGGACATGGCCGGGATCCGTCCAAAACTGCTGCGCGACGGCGAGTCGTTTCACGATTTTATCATCCGTGACGAGGCGGACAGGGGACTGCCCGGACTGATTAATCTGATCGGCATCGAGTCGCCGGGCCTGACCTCGGCGCTCGCTCTGGCAGGGTACGTGAAACGACTGGTGATGGGGGATTGAGCCTGTCGTGGCATAATGCAGCTACAGTACTTAAGCCGGTAAAGCCGGAAATGGGATATTGGATGGCTTTGCGGC
>JAFGDP010000078.1 GCA_016932075.1 Chitinispirillaceae bacterium
AGCACCACATATAGCCGCCGGCCAGACGGGGACCGGCATTGACCACGTCGCTCCAGTCCCTCCATTTGTTGTTCGCGTAGCTGTTGTCGACGTCGTTGGCATTTCCCCTTTTACACCAATCAATCCATGACGCATGATACTCGGTATTGAGGAGCTTATAACTTTGATTCGAGTTGGCAAGCATATAGTTCATCCCGAAAATATCGGCGGTCCCCGAATGCGGTTGTACCGGGTTATTGGCCAGATAGGTCGGCCGCGTGGTGTCCAACGCATGCGCGGTCGCGTTGAGCTGTCTTACTTGGGAAGAGTAATCGCCGCCGGCCTCATTGAAGAGACCCCAGGCTATTATTGACGGATGATTATACCCCTGTGTTATCATCTCCGTTACGGAACTGTTGAACCGGGTCCAGCACGCGCCGGAATATGATGCAGTGCTGTACCCCCACGTCGGGATTTCAACGAGCAGGGTCATCCCCAGCTTGTCGCATGCATCGTAAAAAGCCGGGTCTCGGGGGTAATGCGAGCTGCGGATTGAATTGGCCCCCATCTCTTTTATGAACTCCACCTGCTTATAGAACCGGGAATTTGGAACCGCGCTATTGATCCAGCCAAGACCTTGATGAACACAGGCCCCTCGTAACTGGTACCGGCTCCCGTTAAGGGAAAACCCGTTGGTTGCACTCCAGGTAAACCATCTGAACCCCAGCGGTTGAGCAATGCTGTCGACCACGTTATTGCCGGACTTTACCATGGTCCTGACCGAATAAAGATACGGATGTTCCGGAGACCAGAGTTTTGGGCTGCTGATGCCGCTGATGTCCGCAATAAGCGTATCCGTCGAGCCCGCGGCGATAATTTTCGTGGTGGTGACGGAACGGACGCTCGCTCCCGACGAGTCAACAAGCGTCACGGTGATTTCACAGCTCTTCGACACTGTTGAGGAATTGGTGACCGCTGTTTTTGCATTTACCGTCGCGGTTCCGGTCGAGACATTCCGGGTGCCAAGACGCTGACCGCAATAGGGAATATAGACGCTATCGGTAAACATAAGCCATACGTCTCGATAGATCCCGCTCCCCAGATAATAATCGGGGTTTGCCACCCCCGGAGGGATATCGAGGCTGCGGGTATTGTCCAGCTTGACCGCGCATACATTGACCGTTCCGCGCGCCACCTTGTCGCTTATATCAAAGACAAATCCGGTGTACCCGCTGTTATCGTGCCGGCCGCAGGAAATCCCGTTTATCCAGACGTCCGCTGTTTGCATGGCCCCTTCAAAATAGAGAAACACTTTTTTCGCCGACGCGGGAACCGTGAAAGATTTCCGGTACCAGGCAATGCCTTCATACCCGGCCGCCTCACCCGAAGGAGTCGGTTCATTGTACGAAACCGAGTGGGGAACTGAAACCATTGGCCAGGAATTGTCGGCATAGGCTGTCTGCGAGGGCGTGCCTGACGGGCTGCCTTTATAGAATTTCCAGTTCAGGTTGAACGGCGACATTCGAGTCAATGTCTGGGCCTGAGCGTCCGCAGCAAATAAGACTGACGCGAAAAACAGCATTGCAATCAAATGTCTCATATGTTCCGAAACTCCGTCTGCACCGGCCAATGCCGCCGGTGAAAACATCGCGACCTTACGCATACACACCTCCCGGGTTGAAATCACCATTGCTATCCAGTATCCGTTCGGAAAAACCCTGTTTTAAAACTTCATGGTTCGACACGCTCACCACGAACGGCTTTTTCGCTCAAAAAACCGAATAAGACGCTAAGCCTGTCTATCCTTGCCCAATGGGGGCCTTCCTCATTCTTCCCTGGCAGCTATACGTACCAGATACGTCCCCTTTGGAAGACCATAGTCTTTTTTCAGGCTGACGACCCGTTTCAAAAACCTGCCGGTCCGCAGTTGTTTGCCGGAGCAATTAAAGATCGTCACGGTTGTCACTCCTTTGCGGCTGCATGTATTTTTTAAACAAAGAAAAAGGACATGGCTTTGCCTGAGTATTAAGGCAAATACCCCCTTTTCCCTGCGGCTGCCGGTTACCTCCTCGCAAGATTAAACCGGCGGCCTTTTAATTGTCGTACTACCTGTCACCGACTATTTAAAATATACCAATAGATCGTCACTCCTCTGGTTCATAAAACAGAGCTTAATCCAGTCTGAAGTCACAGCTTTGTTATTGACACGCACTTCGTCAATCCGGCCTGTAAAATTGAAGGCTGTTTTGCCGTTTCCGTGCATTCCGATGTACGTATCAGATCCGAGTCCCGCGTAGTTGATCGGATTGGCGTCCAGGGTAGCTCCGCACGAAACACCGTCGATATAAAACGCCTGAACCTGCGTTGCGGCATCGATTGAGAACGTCAGGAAATGCCATCCGGTTTTTGCAAGATATTGCCCTGAAACGACCCTTGCGTACATCGTATCGTTGACCACCGGATTGTTGTGATAAAAACCACCCGTTCCAAAACCCATGATATCATCGAACCGGATCAATACCGCATCGCCGATGGAAACGATATCGCCTTTCACGGCCGTGTCGGAGCGTACCCAGGCGCTGAGCGTGACGTTTGACGGGCGATTGAGCAGGCCGGGGATTTTTATATGGTTTTCACTGGTAAATTGTGCCGCGCCCCCGATTACTCCCCCTGCCGCGACAGCCCCGACATTTTTTCCATCAAACGCATTTCCCGTAGCGTCATAAATACTGTCGCGGGTGCCGCCCAGATGCCACACGCCGGTAAATCCATCCGCCGTGTCGAACACCGCCGTACTATTTGAACCATCTGCGGCATCAGGGTTCCCCCAGTACATCAGGATCGATTGACCGCCGTCGTTTCCGCGCACGGTATCGACCTTCACCCACACCTCGGCATGCCCGGCCACCGGGTCCCAGCGCTCGATTTCGTGCGGAAGCGTGGTATTGTCTGGCTTTGTAAATCTGAGGTCCGCGCCGTTGGATTTTGCCTGCGAGAAATCGAATTTGCCTGACGTTAATCTGATAAGAACCGGAAAATTCTCCACATCGGCGGCAATGTCCGCTCCCGTCACCGAAGTATTCAGAATAAGCGCGCGAGCATGTTGCCATGAAGGGTTACGCACCCAGGTGGTGTCAGCGGAGGCAACGGCCAGATTATAGCGGATCGCGACCGGAGCGGGATTGTCTTTCGTTACCAAACACAACGAGGGAATTTTTCCGGCCGGCACCGAATCGATAACGACATATCGGGTGGTTGGAACTGATGAAGCGGCAATGGTGGTTCCGGGAACATAGACCAGGCAATTGCCGGGGTCGAGGCCATCGGGAAGATATACTTTTACGATACCGGGAACACGAAGCGTATCCGTTGCGACCCAGGTGGTGTCGCCGCCGACCGTAACCGCGGTGATGAGCAGGCGCGTTCTTGCCGAGAGATGAACGGCTTGAAGGTTATAGGTGCCT
>JAFGDP010000079.1 GCA_016932075.1 Chitinispirillaceae bacterium
CACCGACGCCAAGCTCGCCATAATTATTACGTCCGGCCCCCCAGAGCGTGTCGCCCCTGAGGAACAGGGTGGAATTTTCTCCAGCCACGACCGCTCGTACAACCGCGCCTGTCGGGATTATCGTAGTTGACACCAGACGAGGGGTTGAATCATTGAGAGAATCCGCGCGGCAGAGCTGGCCGTAGCGGTTGTACCCGGTTCCGAGGAGCCTGCCGTCGTTTCTGATTATCATGGTGTGGTTAATCCCTGCCGAGACAGCCCTAACACCGGCCATAATATAAACAGGGCTTAAACGGTTGGATGTGGAGTTGTCACCGAGCTGGCCGTAATTATTATACCCTGTTGCCCACAGTGTGCCGTCACTCTTAAGGATCATGGTATGGTAGGATCCGGCAGAGACCGCTGAAACAGTACCACCACCTGGTATAATAATCTGTACCGGACTGTTTCTCGGGGCCGTGGTGCCGTCGCCGAGCTGGCCGGAATTGTTATATCCGGTCGCCCAGAGGGAACCGTCTTTTTTCAGGATCATGGTGTGTTGGCCGCCTGCCGAAACTGCGGCTACATCGCTCATGACTTGAATCGGAGCTCTTCGGTCTGTCGTATCGCCGGTGCCAAGCTGTCCATAGTAGTTCTCTCCAAACGCCCAGAGCGTTCCATCGTACTTGAGAAACATGGTGTGCACGGCGCCGGCCGAGACGGCCATAGCCGCTTTGTCTTGAGGATTAATCGGGTTCTGGCAACCTGTAAAAAACGCTACCGCAAAAGTTGCACCAAGTACAATAAACCGTTTCATAGCGATTCCCTTTGTTCCGGTAAAAAACATTTATACTTATAAGTCAAATGATGCGAGGCGTATGCAAAATCCCACCAAAAAAGATGTGAACTTGCCTACCTGCCCTCCTTAAGCCGGTTTATCAAAAACTCCGGCATTTTTATTTTTTTCATCTTAGCCTGAGTTTTTTCAATGTCATACGCGACGCGGCGGTAGGAAAAATCGCCGGTTCCGGTGTCATAGATTGCATAGCATGACTGCGGGTTGCGGTCGCGCGGCTGGCCCACGCTCCCCACGTTGATAAGGAGCCGGCAGCCGGCCATTTCACGGAAATTGATGCGGCCTCCCTGGTGGACGTACACCTCTTTTTTCTTGTCAAGAACGATGATGATCGGTATATGGGTATGGCCCACGAGGCAGGCGTCGGTTTCAAAATACTGGAAATTGAAGGCCGCCTCCTCCAGGGAGGTGATGTAGTACCACATGTTCGGCTCATAGGGCGTCGCGTGGACCAGCGTCAGCCCGTCGCGGGTTATGGTGACCGGCAGTGAAAGGAGAAACGACTTGACCTCGTTTTTCAGGGCCCCGGAGGTCCACTCAATGGCGATCTTGGCGTGACTGTTGAAGTGGTGGGTCGCAAGAAGGTTGACCGCCGCCGCGTCATGGTTGCCCAGCAGGATGGTCATGCATTTCTTCCGCACGAGCTCCGTGCACTCGTTCGGGTTGGCGCCGTAGCCGACGATGTCGCCCAGGCAGATGGTTTCGTCGATTTTCTGCTGCCCGATATCGGCAAGAACGGCTTCAAGCGCCTCCAGATTTGCGTGAATATCGGAGATGAAAGCGAGTCGCATGAATCTATCCGTTTTCCATATAGCGGAAAGAGGTTGAGCCGAGATCGACCCGGTCCTTGTGCTGTAAAACATGCGATTTGACCTGGCGGCCGTTTATCTTGAGCTTACCGATCATTTTACTGGTGCTGATGCGCCACCCCTCGGCGGTCTCTTCTATGAACGCCTGGCGTTCGCTGACCATGAACCCCGAGACAGGAATATCGTCCGAATCGCCGTTGCCGAGGGTCATATACGGTTTGTCAAGTATATAAGTGAGATGCTTGGCCGTGTCGATGAGCATCGGGGTCTTTTCCTCTTCGGCTTCCTCGCTTGCCGCAGTCTGTACCCTTTGCGTATGCCCGCGCGGGACCTCCTCCTCTTCCCGGGGGGGAGGCTCTTCCGCGACTTTTCGCGCCGTTCTCGTGCCGGAGCGCTTGTCATCCGCCTCCTCGATCGGCGTTTCTGAAGGGGCGACCACCGGGCCTGCGTCGCTCTTCTCCGGAACCGCCGCGCCGGCAACCGACGCGATCTCTTCGTAAATGATGGTGAATTTTCCTATGGTAATCTTATCGCCGCTGTGCAGGGGTACCTTTTTTACCCGCTTGCCGTTGACCATGCTGCCGTTCAGCGAGTTCAGGTCGGTGAGGATGTACTTGCGGTCAAAGTCCTCCTCAATGCGGATGTGCCGGCGCGATACGCCCATGTTGGCGATCGAAATGGTGTTTTCCGGAAGCCGTCCGACGGTGATGACCGGTTCGTCGAGGACATAGGTGTTGAGAGGTTTGCCCTCGTAAAAGACCATGAATTTTACCATAAAATGTCCTGCCCCTGTTCTGGGTCTGAAAAACCGTTATGGGACGGCTGCCCGCCATGTTTTCCGTCACAGAGTCTGAAAGCACTTAAAATACATGTCCATTTTGAAGATATGCAACAAATAGCGGCAACCATTTTCCAGCCGGCCCGGGAAACAGCTCCCTGCCGCGTTGTAAGGGTTTCGTCATAACGTCACTATACTCTTTTGTGGCCGGGTAATCTTTATATATATTTCATCCGTAGCAATAACGCGATAATCATTAACGTAGTACTGATTTTGTACGGTGGCGGTAAAAAAAGGCAGACATCGAAGACAAATGAAATCAGAAACCCCCTATTGTCTGGCGGTCTCTTTTCCCGGTGAACTGGAATATATACCGCTTGTACGGAAGATGATCTCAGAGGTGCTCCGGGTATTGAAGTTCAGTGACAAGTTCACCTTTCGTTCAGAATTTATTATTGACGAGCTGTGCAACAACGCGGTGATCTACGGTTCGGGCACCGACCGGTCGCTGGTGGAGATTCAATGCAATGCGTTCAGCGACCGGGTGGAGTTTAACGTCAAAGACCGCGGCGGTTCAAGCGAAAACATACAAAAGCTCCGTCAGGCTATCGCCGAGGGACCCATGGAACAGGGCGGGGGCCTTGATCTGGTCCGCATGCTCGCCGAAAAGGTGGAATGCACCGTCGATGAACGTAACATTACCCAGATTCATGTGGTGCGGAAACGCGAGGATGTCCCGTGATTTTCTGTAAAAATTTTATAGAGGGCCGGCGTCATGAGTGACACGTCGAATATCATCGTTGATGAAATACCTTCAATGCCGGAAGTCTGCCTTGTCCGTTTGAGCGGCGCTCTGGACGTTGACAGCATCGCCAACATAGACCGGTGTTTTCCAGAACGCGACGACAGCGGGAAAAAGCATGCGATCGCGGACATGAGCAATGTTTCGCTGGTCGCTTCCGCGGCGCTGGGTAAGCTTCTGGGAATAAAGCGGCGTTTCATTGAGCGGGGCGGAGATCTGGTGCTGGCTGCCATGAGCCTGGAACTCAAGATGAAGTTCATGCTGATGGGCGTCAACAAGATTTTCAAAGTGTATAACGATCTCCGTTCCGCCATGAATGCCTATGCCTGGGACGTGAAGCACGAAACCGAGCACCTGCGGATTTCTTTCCCGCCCCAGCTTTCGATAGTCCCGGCGGTGAGGAATTTCGTCAGCAGGGTCATGGTCAACAAGGGATACAGCGACCGGGACAGTTTCAGGATTGAAACCATTGTCGATGAAATCTGCAACAATGCGGTGCAGTACGGGTCGCCCGAAAGAAAAGACAATATTATGCTCCGTATCAAGGTGGACTGGGGCAAGGTGGAGCTTGACGCTGAAAACGTTACTTCCCGTGACGAAAAGGACAAACTGAGGAAGCACATGGACGGCCTGAAAAACAATATTCCTTTAAAGGGGGAATCAACACGGGGGCGGGGTCTTGCTCTCGTTAAGATGCTGGCAAGCGAACTTAATGCCGAGATAACAGACACCGGAACCATGGTCCACGTGACCAAATTGAAAGAGGAATAGTGCCTATGGAATCTCAAATCGAACTCAAACACGAAGCGGTGAAAGGCAAAAACGAGGCGCAGGTTATAAGGTTTATCGGCGACCTTGATGCGACGAACGTACAGACCGTTCTCGAAAAGATATGTAATCTTTTCAGTGAAGGAAAGATCCACATCGTGGCTGATTTCGCCAAACTCCGGTACGTCAACAGCACGGGACTTGGAATTCTGCTGCACCTGAGCAAGTCGGCCAAGGAAAAGGCGGGGAGTTTCAAGATCGCCAATGTTAATGAGAATGTTTTTGAAATCGTCGAGATCATCGGCGCGACATCGCTCCTTGAGATTTACGATACGGTGGAAGAGGCGATAGCGTCGCTCAAGTAATCAGCATTTCGCTTCATTCAACAAAGCGGGGATGTGTCCATGAAAAAAAAGCGTTCAGTAATATCCGTTGCCGGCATTCTGCTGCTCATCTGCATGTGCTACCATGGCGTGCCGCAGAAGGAACGTCTTGCCTATATAGGGTCAACCCTTATTACCAGACAGGACGCTGACGCCTTTTCGACCGTGTTTCAATATTATCCTAACCCTCCGGAGGAGTTTTATCTTGGCACGAAACCGCAGATTGAGGCGATGGTAGAAACCGAGGCGATTTACCGGAAAACCCGCTGGAACCTGACCAACATCAAGCTTCGGAACGGTCTGGAGTGGCAATGGAGGGAGCGTTATTATATTTCCGCATTGTTTACGGAAAAAATTTTACGGGAAAACTTCGGCTATACCGACAAAGAGCTCAGGAAATACTATAACAGCCACAAACAAAGTTATGCGTCCGTAACCTATGATTCCACAGGGAAAGCGTGCACAACAGGCACGCCGCAGCCGTTTGAACAGGTCAGAATAAGTATCGCCGAAAAACTGTTTCTCGCCGTGCGTCCCCCGGATTCGGCGTTTAAAAGCAGGGTCAATACCGTTGATACCGGCCTTATCACACGCGAATGGTTGCGTTACCTGCGCGGCGGAGAAGGCATACGCGAGGTGTTTCTTAAAAAGTATTTCAAAGAGAAATACGGCAGGGAATATCCCGATTCGCTCATCGATTTTTACGGGAAAGGCAATATCATCACCCCGGAGGACGTGGAAATCATGCTCTCCTGGATCCCGGCGAACCGGCGAGAGCAGATCAAGAACAACCCGCAGGGAGTGAACGATCTGGCGCAATGGCTTCTCCGGTGGAAGCTGTTCAGCGAAAGGGCGGCAGGCACGGGATATGCGTCTCAGCCGGCCGTGCAGAATACGCTCAAGTGGGTCTGGCGGTTTGAAATCGCCCAGCGATATATCAATGAAAGAATCGTCCCGCTCGTTAAAAAGGGCGTCCGTATTGACACCGCAATGGCTGTGTATGCTTACTGGGACGAGACCGAAACGCCGGGCCAGAACGTTGATTCCGCAGGGCTGAAGAACAGTCTCGCAAAGCAGGTTTCCCTCCAGCGTGCGGTGAAATTTGACAGCCTCCTGTACGAAATACGCAGGGCCGAAGGCGTGCGGTTTCTCACTGACTGGAAAGACGATAAGGCAAAAACCCCAGCCTCGCTTCTCAGGCGTGCCGACTCGCTGCGGGACACCGGCAGCACCGTGGACGCACAAAGCGACTACCAGACGCTGGTTGACAACTTTTTTTACACCAAAGAGGGCAAAAAGGCCATTATCGAAATAGCGAAGATAAAGACCGAACAACAGCAGTACCGCGAGGCGGTCAACAGCTACCGCCGTTTTCTTATAGACAATACCGACGAGAGTAAAAAATGCAATTACATGTTCATGATCGGGTTTATTTACGACGAATATTGCGACAAACCAGCATTAGCCGAAGAAAATTACAAGTGGGTGCTGAAAAACGCTCCCGGTTGCGAGCTTGCCGATGATGCGGAGTTCATGATGCTGCACCTCGGGGAGCAGATGGCGGGCGTCGACGAACTGCAGTCCGAGGTCAGACGCCAGGGCAAGAAGGTGGAGGCCGCGGAAACCGACACGGCGGGCCTGAGGGTCGAGATGATGCCTGCAAAATAATGTTCACGAAGAACAGAGCATACGGGATGTGCGCGCCGCCGGACAAGTTGTGAGGCGGCTTTTTTTTGTAAAAGGCAAATATTGAAGGAAAGGCACACATATGTCGCGGGAAAAATCGCTAAATGCACCAAGGGCGTCATCGCTGCGCCATGGCGGGAATTTCAACTGGAAGCTCAGATACAAGGGAAGCTCGGTCGAAGATATACGGAGAAGTTTCCTGAGCAATCTTGAGTATAACATTGCCAGAGACCCGTATTCCCTTACGCTGTACGATGAGTTTTTAAGCCTTTCCTACACGGTACGCGAACGTCTTATCGAACGATGGATCGCCAGCCGCCAGCAATACCATATTAATAATGTCAAGCGTGTATATTATTTGTCAATGGAGTTCCTCCTTGGAAGACTGCTTGCCGACAACATCATCAATCTTCAGATAGAAGGCGCCTGCCGGAAGGCGATAGGGACATTGAGCCTTGATATGGAAGAGATTATAGACCAGGAGCACGATGCCGGGCTCGGGAACGGCGGTCTCGGGCGACTGGCCGCCTGTTTTCTCGATTCAATGGCGACACTCAAACTGCCTGCCGTCGGGTATGGAATCCGCTACGATTTCGGCATTTTCAACCAGAGAATAGTGAACGGCAACCAGGTGGAAATGCCGGAGATGTGGCTGCAGTTCAGAAATCCCTGGGAAATCGAGCATCCCGAGTACAAGCAGATCATTAAATACTACGGGAAGTCAATATATGTGAAAGAAGGTGACGGAAAGACCCGTTTCCGCTGGGTCGACACGAGCGATGTGGTTGCAATTCCTTACGATATTCCGATTCCGGGATACGGGGTCAATAATGTCAACACGCTGCGGTTGTGGTCGGCGCGGGCGACTGAGGAGTTCAACTTTCAGGACTTCAACCAGGGTGACTATATCGGCGCATGCGAAACAAAGCTTACGAGCGAAAACATTTCAAAGGTGCTTTACCCCAACGACAATAATGTGTCGGGACGTGAGCTGCGGCTCAAACAGCAGCATTTTTTCACCTCGGCATCGCTGCAGGACATCATCCGGAGATACCTTGCGGCAAACGAGGGTTTCGGTGCCTTTGCGGAAAAGGTGGCGATACAGCTCAATGATACACATCCGTCAATCGCTATCGTTGAACTTGCGCGGTTGCTCATCGATGAGCACCGTCTGGAATGGGACGAGGCGTGGAAGGTCGTGACCGGCACCTTCGCTTATACCAACCATACGCTCATGCCGGAGGCGCTTGAGAGGTGGCCGGTGTCACTGATGCGCAGACTTCTGCCGCGGCATCTCGAGATTATTTTCGAGATCAATGCCCGGTTTATGAGAGAGGTGTCGTACCGGTTCCCCGGTGATACCGACCGACTGCGGAGAATGTCGATTATCGAAGAGGGCGATGAACAGCAGATCCGAATGGCCTATCTTGCGATTGTAGGGAGCCATTCAGTCAACGGAGTGTCAAAATTGCACACCAGGCTGCTGTGTGAAAGACTCATGAGTGATTTTTATGCCATGTGGCCGGATAAGTTCAATAGCAAGACAAACGGCATTTCTCCACGGCGGTGGCTTTATAAGGCGAACCCTTCTCTGCGGGAGGTTATTTCGGACGCCATCGGCGGATCGTGGGTCACCAATCTGCGTGACTTGAAAAAGCTCGCCAACCATGCCGGCGACCGGGGGTTCCACAGGAAATGGAACGAGGCTAAACGGGCCGCAAAGGAGTCGTTCGCGAAAAATATGAAAGCATGGGAGCAGATGGACATCGACACATCGATGATGTTCGATGTGCACGTGAAACGCATTCATGAATATAAAAGGCAGCTTCTCAATATACTGCACTGTATCGCGCTCTACTGCAAGATCAAGGCCGGGGAAACAAAGGACATGGTGCCGCGCATCGTCCTGTTCGGCGGCAAGGCGGCGCCGGGGTATGTCATGGCAAAGCTCATTATTAAATTCATCAATAACGTTGCAGGCATCATCAACCGCGACCCGGCGACCAAAGGACTTCTGGCCATTCATTTTCTGCCGAATTACCGGGTATCGCTTGCCGAGAGCGTTATCCCGGCCGCAGACCTGTCGGAGCAGATTTCCACCGCCGGCACCGAAGCGTCGGGAACCGGCAATATGAAATTTGCGCTGAACGGCGCCTTGACAATAGGAACAATGGATGGAGCAAACATCGAGATGATGGAACAGATCGGGGAGGAGAACATGTTCATTTTCGGTCTGCGCGCGAACGAAATCGACGAACTGCGCGGACGCGGCTATGACCCCCAATATTTTTTAAACAGGAGCCCGCTTCTGAAAAAGGTGTTCGACCTGGTGAATTCGGGTTTTTTCAGCCCCGAAGAACCGCACCTTTTCAGGCCGATAACCGACTCCCTGATTTCGGGAGGAGACCGCTTCCTGGTGTTGGCAGATTTTGAATCGTACGTGGAATGTCAGAAAAGAGCGGCGGACATTTATCGAAGCAAGCCCGAACAGTGGACGCGCATGTCAATCATCAATGTTGCGAACATCGGTGTTTTTTCTTCCGACCGGGCGATAGACGAATACGCGCGCGAAATATGGAACGCGGTACCCGTGGAAGTAAAGCTCAATAATCGCCTCTGGGAACACAGGAAATAGAAAAAGCGTTCCGGTAATCCGGTCTTTTGCGGCCGTGTCAGGTACGGAAAGCCGCGGCGTGCCGCTCGATAAAATCGATTTTCCTCAGAATTTCCCTCTTGACCGGTTCAAGGTCAACGGAGCAATTGTCAATCTGTATGAAATACAGGATGAGATTTTTCCTTATGGTAAGGTACAGGACCCGGTCCGAGTGTATGAGCAGAACGTCGTCTGCGGCGAAATCCGAGGGTTCGGCTTTTTTTACATGGTTTTTAAACCTTTCCTCGACGGTCAGGTAGTTTCCGTAAAGCGCGCGCGCGTCGGTTTCATTCCGTGCGTAGGACACCTGCACGGTATATAAAACCGTTCCCTTCTGCGCGTGAGTGAGCTTCTGTTCGAATACCGCCGAAAAACCCGAAAGCGACGTCTTGGTTTTTTTGAAGAAAAAGGGCCTGCCGCCGCTGTTTTTCTGCGGCAGGTAGCCGGCAAAAAGAGTGTCCGGAAGGTCCTGCGGCAGAAGAAGCCACGGTTTGTCCGCTTCTGACAGCGTGCCGTATGATGAACACAGAAGAAACAGGCCCGTCGACAGCGCAGAAATAATGCCTGATAAACGTTTCATGGCGCCTTTCCTCTCTTACGGGCGGTGGATTCCTGTAATAATAACGTAGCTGCCGACCGAAATCATTACAATGCCGAATGCGATTCGCAGACCAGCGGGGTTTATCTTATGGACAAAACATGACGAAACAGCAGCGGCAATCACAAACGATACTGCTATGATGAGGGCCGCCTTGATATTCACGTTGCCATGACGGTAGTAGTTTAACACCGCCACCAGCCCCACGGGGACCATGAGCACCGCGAGCGAAGTGCCGTTTGCCGAAAGCTGTGAGAATCCGGCACAAAGCATGAGCGCGGGCACGATCACCAGGCCTCCGCCGATGCCGAAGAACCCCGACAGGATTCCCGCAGTAATTCCTATGCACACGTAGAGCAGAAACGGGGATGAGAGCGTCATATGCAGCACCTTTTTGTTGAAGTAAATCAATTGTTTTATCGCGGGTTCCACTGTTGCGCCATGGTCATGATGCCGACGACGAAGATCATCATGCCGGTCGCGAGGAGCACCTGTTGACCGCTGTTATACTTCCGTTTGATAAGTTGAAGCTTCTGTGTTTCTCCATGAGAGACCGGAGCGGTTTTCAGGTTGCACGAGGCGAGCGTGTCGGGGGTGGCGGCCGGAAGCGGCCGAAGCACGTGAACCCCCGCGCCACCCAGGGAATCGGTGTCCGGTGACGAGGAATCGGCCATGGCTATAACAGCGCCGGCTCTCCCGGAAGAGTCCTTTTCGAAAGCATTGGCTGAACCCGTTATAGTGAACAGGAGCAGGAGCGTTGCGCCGCATCTGAAAGTCATGATTGAAAAATACCGCCTCACCTGCCAAAATACAAGCGGGAAGAAAAAGTCCTGCAGTACGAGGAAACGCTGCTGTTTTGGCGCAACACCCTGTTGAAGAAATACTATATTATCATCACCTTAAGGCTGTCCATGCCGTCTCGTTATCGATAAAAAGGTCCCGTTTGTCGTACACGAAACAATTCAGCAGGGAGGATGTATTTCAGAGCTGCTTTCAATTATCGTTACACCCATCAGCGAAGCCCAGCCGTATGGCGGCAACATCAACCATGATGCGGATTTCGATACGCTCAAGGCCGAGTTCGGCAAGATCGGAAATCTTGATGTCGGTTTGATCGAATCCACGGCCACGAAAATACTGAAGGAAAAGGCAAAGGACATCAGGGTCCTTTCATTTCTGGCGTACGTTATGCTGCGGAAGGGCGACTGGGAAGCGTTAGCCGACATATTCGACGGACTCACCCAGCTGTCGGTCAAAAATTTCGATGCGCTGCAGCCGGACCGGGAGCGCGCCAGGGAACTCGCCTTCAAGTGGCTCTCCGAAGACCGCTTCGGGGGCGCGCTTGTGGATAAGAAGCCGGCAGAACCGGATTACGCGCAGATAGCCCGTTTGATTGACGCGCTTGCAAAGCTTAAACCGGTACTTGAGAATAAATTTCCCCAGGGAGCGCCGTTTCCTTCGGAGCTGCAGCGAAACGCGATTGCGTGGGAAAAGTCGTGCAAGCCGAAACCAGCCGCCCCTGCAGGAGGCGCAGCACCGGCAGGGCAGGCATCGTCGGCGGCAGATCCTATGGAAACGCCGAAGCAGGCCATGGGCATTGCGCGAAGGGCCGCGCTTTTTCTTATTGAGAAGGAACCACAGCGGCCAATGGGATACCGTCTGATGAGGAGCCTTCGCTGGGACATTCTGGAAAAATCGCCGCCGGCCGAAGCAGGAAAAACTCAGCTTCCCGGCCCGGCCGCCCAGCAGCGAACCTATTTTCAGGGTCTTATCGCGCAGCAGGACTGGAAAACCGCTCTTGAAAAAGGCGAGGCGGCTTTTGCGGCAGCCTCAAACCATCTCTGGCTCGATCTTCAGCGTATTATCACAACGGCATGTGATAAGCTCGGGCAGCAGTACCGCGAGGTAAAATCCGCAGTTCTTTCTGAAACAGCCTGTTTTATAAAGCGGGTACCCGATATTGTTCCGCTCAACTTTGCCGACGGATCCCCATTCTGCGACGAGACGACGAAAAGATGGCTCTCCGGTGAAGTGCGGACGGTGTTTTCCGCGGCCGGCGGTGCGCCGGAGGCCTCCCCGACAGGAGATCTCTTTGAAAAAGAGTTGAAAAAAGTGAACGAATTTGTCGGCTCCGGCAAGATTGAAGAAGCGATAGACCTCGTTCAGAGCGGCATCCGGACCGCGAAATGCGAGCGGGAGTCTTTCCGGCGGTCAATGCTCGTCGGCACCCTTCTCCTCCAGGCGAAACAGGCGGACATCGCGGTTTCCGTTCTGGAGATGCTTGACCAGAAAGCGGGCGTTTACAGCCTGGATAAGTGGGACCCGGACCTTGCGGTGGAAGCGTGGAGTCTGCTGGTGCAGGCTTACCGGGCTGCGCGTGCCGGCAAGCCGGCGAACATACAAGTTTCACTTCAGGAAAAACAAAATAGTATATTAACAAAAGTCAGTTGTATCGACCCTAAAAAGGCGTTACAGCTGAACAAATAGCAATCCCCTCAGAAAGGGAGGCACGATATGGCCGGAAGTTTTCAAAATGAAATTCCTGCGGCGCGCATCAACCTGAAGCTCGATGTGGGAAAAGGCAATGCCAAGAAAAAGGTGGAACTGCCGCTTAAGACGCTTGTGGTGGGAGATTTCACCCAGAAACAGCGGACCCAGCGTGTCGGTGAACGGGAAAAAATCAACATCAATAAAAACAATTTCGAGCAGGTCATGAAAAGCGCGGAACTGAAACTCAACTACACGGTGGAGAACAAACTCACCGGTCAGGGCGATCTGAAGGTTGACCTTGACGTGAAGGGCATGGACTCGTTCAAGCCGGAAAACGTGGCCAAGAGCATACCCGAGCTTTCAAAGCTCATGGCGGCACGGAACCTCCTCAAGGACCTTAAGTCAAACCTGCTCGATAACCGGTCGTTCAGGGCGCGGCTTGAACAGATCATCAAGGATCCGAAAACGGCAAAAGCCCTGCAGGAAGAGCTGAAGAAAATCGTTCCCGACAGCGCGCAGTAATCCGCACGGGACCGGAGAGTACCGAAAGCGGTGCACCGAAAACAATCAGACCTTTTTTAGGAGAGAAGCCTATGGCAGAAACGCAGAAGTCGGAAACGCAGAAATCATCCGGAGCCAGCGAAGGACTCGGATACATTTATGAAGCCATGAGTCTTTCGGTTCCCGATCATGCGGTCGACATATCAGGATTCAAGAACGCAGAAGCGCTGGCTGAAAGCAAGGCCAATGAGCGCATCGGAGCGGCACTGGCGTTTTTCGTGGACAGCGTGCTGCGCACGACCAAAACCATTGACCGGATCGACAAGGCGGTACTCGACAACCAGATTGCCGAAATCGACAGAAAAATATCCGCGCAACTGGACGAGGTGCTCCACAATCCTTCCTTTCAGAAAATGGAAGCGGCCTGGCGAAGCCTGAAATTCCTTGTCGACCGCACCGATTTCCGGAAAAACGTGAAGATCGACCTTCTTGATGCTTCAAAAGAGGAGCTTGCAGAGGATTTTGAGGATTCGCCGGAGACTATCCAGTCCGGTCTCTACAAACACGTCTATACCGACGAATATGACACTCCGGGAGGCGAGCCGTACGGCGCCATGATCGCCAATTTCGACTTTGACAGTTCGGCTCCTGACATCGGCCTGCTTCAAGAAGTCTCAAAAGTGGCGGCAAGCTGTCACTGCCCGTTTATCAGTGCGGCGAGCCCCACCTTTTTCAAAAAAGGGAAAATCCAGGATCTGCCGAAAGTTGACGATCTCAAAACCTTCATGGAGCGGAGCGATTTTCTCCGCTGGAACTCGTTCCGGCAGACCGAAGACGCCCGCTATGTCGGACTCGTGCTGCCGCGGTTCGAACTGCGGCTTCCCTACGGACCCGACACGGTGCCGGTCAAGGAGTTCAACTACACCGAAAGCGTCAAGGGCGACGAGCACGAAAAGTATCTGTGGGGCAACGCCGCGTTCGCCTTTGCGGCAAACATGGTGCGCTCGTTTGCCGACAACGGCTGGTGTGTCCAGATCAGGGGCCCGGAATCAGGCGGCAAGGTCGAGGATCTTCCGATCCATCTCTACGACGTGGGCAAGGGTCAGCAGATGAAAATTCCGACCGAGATTCTTATTCCTGAAACACGGGAGTTCGAGTTCGCGCAGGAAGGTTTCATCCCGCTCTCGTTTTACAAGAACCGCAACTACGCCTGTTTCTTCTCTGCCAATTCATGCCAGAAACCGCAGGAGACCGACGACAAGAACGTGACCGCGAACATGCGTATCAATTCCCGGCTGCCCTACATTTTTCTCGTGTCGCGCATCGCCCATTACCTCAAGGTAATTCAGCGGGAGAACATCGGCTCCACAAAAAGCAAGATGGTGCTGCAGGACGAGCTGAATCGGTGGATAAAAGGGCTCGTGACCGAGATGAACGATCCGGGGCCGGAGCTCATAGCGACACATCCGCTTAAAGCAGCCGAGGTAACGGTGAGCGAAATTGAGGACAACCCCGGTTTCTTCAGTGTAAGCCTGGCGGTGACTCCGCACTTTCAGATCGAGGGGATAGACATCAATCTTTCGCTTACGTCTCAGATGCCGAAAGGAAAGTAAGGGGAGGAGCTTTTTCACTCGAACAAAACGGCGCATAACACATTTCATTTAAAACGAAAGGGGTTGTATCATGCCTATTCCAGCATATATGTGGTTGACCGACGACGGCGGCAAGGCAATAGAAGGCTCAGTTGACGTGGCGGGAAGGGAAAAGAGCATTGAGCTGCATGAATTCCAGCATGAGGTGCGCATTCCGACCGATCCGGACACCGGCAAGCTCACGGGAACACGCAAGCACGAGGCGATACGTCTGGTGAAAGCGTTTGACTCGTCATCGCCCTATCTGTACAAAGCGGTCTGCGAAGGACAGACGCTTAAAAAGGTCGAAATCAAGTGGTACCGGATCGATGACACCGGCACCGAGACCGAATACTTCAACCATAAGCTTCAGGACGTCAAGATCTGCTCGGTCAAGCCTATTATGTACAACGTCAAAGACCCTGCAAAGGAGCGCTATGTCCACCTGGAGGAGGTACAGATGCGCTACCAGAAAGTCACGTGGACCTACTGTGACGGCAACCTGCAGGCGAGCGATTCATGGAAAGAGGGAAGATAGGCCAGCGTCAGACTTTAAGGCAATTTGTTGTGTGCCCCGCTCTTTTCATGGCGGGGCACATAATTTTTCACGGCACAGTCTTATCACCGGAGGATAGAGACTATTCCCACCAGAAAACCCGCCGAAGCGAGAAGCATGCTTAACGTCGGAAGAACGATTTTTTCGTAAAGCTTGTATTCCTTATTAACCGGAACGGCGATAAAGTCTCCGGCCTCTATTTCGGAATTTGTGCTTTTTGTCAGGAACGCGTCAAGGAAGGGGGAGACGATGGCGATATTGGATTTGTCCGCTCGATCCGCAAACCCCCCCGCAAGACGGATATAGTACTCCTTTTTTTTGTGAGGTTTGAAAGCATAGCCGCCGGGAGCTTTCACGCGCCCGCTCAGATAGACCGTGTTCTCAATGCGCGGGATATAAACGTGGTCCTCGGGCTTTAGAACGGTCTCGGGATGATCCGTTATCCGTATTACCAGAAAATCCTTTGTCGCGGCAGCCGCCGCCAGGGCTCCGCTAATTTCCGGCCGGCTGACGCCGTCGGTGACGGTCGGGGGCGGCGGTTTTTTGTTGGTACGAAGAATGACCGTCCTGTTTGTGTCGGCAAACGAGGTATAGCCTCCGGCGAGCGCAATGATCGTCTGCACGGCGGTTCCGCCCTTCGGGATCGGATACGAGCCCGGCCGGATCAATTCTCCTGTTGCGTTAACAAGATGGACTTTAGAAGAGTCGTTTTTAACCGGGATTATGATCACGTCATTGTTCTTCAGGATAAAGCTCCGTTTGCTTTTTAAATTGAATGTTATCTGCTGGAATTCACGGCCCTCTTCGGTCCTCTGGATGAGGATATGCTCCGAATCGGCGGTTTCGTTGAAAAAGAAAAACGACAAAAAATCCCGTGCGGTTTCGTCATTATGGATAGGAACCTGACCGCTTATCCAGGCCCTCAGTCCGCCGCCGCCGATATAAGCCCTTTTTAACGCCGGGGAGACGAACAGTTCGTCCCCGGGATAAACATAGGGGTTCTGCGAAAAATCACCTTTGTAAAGAAACGAGAGCAGGTCATAGTAAACCACCGAATCGCCGTTTTTGACGCGGATTTCACGGAAGTTCAGGTCGCTCAGGTTGACGCTTGATATTGTTTTCAGGACGTCCCAGAGCCGCGCGTTTCCGGGAAAGCTGTAGGAGCCGGGATGGTGGACCGAGCCGAAGGCGGTGATATGCGCCGTTTTCACGCCCTCAAAAAGGATGCGTACCTGGTTGGGGCCTTTTCCCTTGAGTTTCCGGTTCATATAATCCGCGATTATCTTCTTTGCGTTGGAAAGCGACATCTTCCCGCCGACAGGTATGACGCCGAGGGTCGGTTCGATGAAATAAAAATCCTGAGTGATGATACCGCCGTAGTTCAGGGAGGGCATATCGACAAGGTAGATATGCAGTTTGTCTCCGCCGCCGATAAAATACGTATCTTCGTCAATAGCGTTGTCGATCGAGCTCGTGGGCATTGACGAGCTTTTTAAGGACGAAGAAAACTCATAGTTGCCTTGCCCGACAGCGTTAACGACCGAGCTTGAGCTGGTGGGGGAGGGGGATGGCATGTCCAGCTGAGCCTGAGATTCGACGGCGAAAAAACCGCACACAAAAAGTACGGCTGTGCAGCCGGCCCTTTGTATCGCGGCGGCGGAAGCGGCTCTTATTCCGACTGAATGGGATTTTTTAAACATGTGTAAGTCACTCCTTCTTAAGGGACTGCGGCATAGCGGGGTGTGATGCCGCCGGTTGGAGCTTCATTTTCTGATAATGGTCGGCAGACCTCTTCGCATTCGCATAGGTAGGACATGCAGGCACACAGGGTGAGGAAGAAGATCATGAAGGGAAAACAGGCAATCGTGCTGTCAAAAAGAGAATGTATCAGACTGCACGAAAAGGAGAGGAGCAGGGCGGGCTTTAAATATGCCAGTTCAGGACGCAGCGGGGCGCGAATGGTGCGGAGAACGCATTGCGAAAGGAACATAAGCCAGCCGACAAATCCCGGGAGGCCCCATCCGAGCCAGATTTCCAGAAACCCGTTGTGCGTTGACATGGAATCCTTTGGATCATAAGATCTCATGAAACCGTAGCGGTATTTTTCTCCCTTGTAATTGTCCATTCCGATTCCAAAAAAGTAGCAGTTCGCCTTTAAAATACCATGCGCAGCTTTTAAGAGCTCCACGCGGCCGAGGGAGGAAATTTTGTCCCCTTGGCTCGGGAACATCACGCGCTGGATAGCTCCCCTGCCGAAAACGCCCGTTGCCGCCAGCGACACCACCACCACCGCCACTCTAAACGATACGGATTTGGTGTTGGCAGCGATAAAAAGCGGGATGAGAGGCAGGCCGATCAAGGATGCCCGGGATGCGGATAAAAGGATGGCTGTGCCATAGAACACCGCGACGACAAGGAACGTCCATTTTATCCGGGGCCTTTTATCATAGAGCCCGATAAAGAGCGCGAGCGGGAAAGCGACTTCAATCCAGGTTGCTATCTGATTTGACGTGAACCCCAAAGAGGAGCCAAACCGCTCGGTGAATATGGCGCCGGCCGAACCGGATAAAAAGTATTTCAAAAAAACATATACGATTTCAAAAAAAGATGACAGCGCAATCATGACGACCATGTTCCATAGTGACAGTATGCGCAGGGGGAAAAGCATGTAGACGGAAAAAAAGAATACAATTTCAAAGATGAACCACTGGTCTCCAAAAAAAGAGATTTCATACACCCCCTTATGACGCACGGTCTGGTAGATTATTGATACAAACAATCCGGCGAGCATGATAAGAAAAGGGAATGCCGCGGGGATTTTTTTATTCACCTTGAAAATATAGTGCAGCAGGAACAGGGGGAAAAGAGGGAGAAAGAAGGGAAAAATGAAATCGAGCACAGCAATTCCCGTGAGATAATTCACTGACCCGAAGAGCAGATAAATATAAATAAAGGTCGCGAAAATGTTTATCCGAAGTTTTCTTGCGATGACAAGCCCGGACAAGATGATTGCAAAAACAAGGGAGGCGATAAGAATAAACATCTCCCCGAACTGACGGTAGGTCACCGCGAGGAAGAGAAAGAAGGCAAGATATTTCCAGTTGAATCTAAGCGCGAGGGTCATTGTTACCAGCGTTTGAACAACTGCTTGAAAAAAAGTATTCGTTCGCTGCTAATAACATATGTTTTCAGGTAGAACCAGTAGCCCAATCCCACAAAGATTCCCAGATGCAGGCTTGTGAAGATTAAGAACGCCACGAGGGCGCGTTTCGGTCTGGATTTGTAGGTCGGCACAAAGGGGGGGTCGACAACGGTAAGCAGGGAGACATTTCTCGATTCCTGTACACGGGCCTGTTCAAGTTCCCTGGAAAGCAGGATGATCACTTGGCTTTCGACATCAATTTCTCTGCTAAGATTGGTGAACATTGGAACCAGATGTACCGAGAGTTCAAGGCTCGGTATAACGTCAAGACTGGTGTCGGTTTCGATCTCCGCCAGTTTTTTCTTGTACAGCCGGTCGTTTTTCTCCAGTTCTTCAAGCTGGGGGAGCGTGCCGTGAAACTCCTGCTGAAGGGCTTTCATTTTGAGCTCGTTCATAATGGCGGCTGATTTGATTTCAGCATAGTTTTTCAATGAAAGCCTCATCTGATCAGGCGCAGCGAACGCTTTATTGGCAAGCTGGAATCTTTGAAATTCAACCTGCAGGCTATCGAGTATTCTTCTGTGCTGGAGCAACTGGTGTTCGACAAACATCCTGTTTCGGTGGGCCATGCCGGTGGAAAGGGTCTTTACCGCGGAATCGACAAGATGAAAGGCGTATTCACACATCAATTTCGCGGTATCGGGAGAGGGGTGGTAGCACGATACCGTGTAGGAAACGATCTTATCAAAACCCATGCCCCCCTTTTCTTTTGTTTTAAAGACCACATATTTTTTTATTTTCGACAGCGCGAACTGAAACTTGTTCCGCAAATGACTCATCTTCCATAAGTCATACAAATTGAATTTTTCTATAATGCACCTCTTCAGCGACGAACTGTTGAAAATTATTTCGACCTGGTCATACATTATCGACGTTCCGCCCGGCAGCAACATTCCCATCAGCGTCACCGCACTCGCCGCGCCCTCAAAAGGGGGCAGAAAGGTGATTTCCGATTTGAACTCGGGTGTTGTGAGAAAGAGCGCAAACACAAAAGACCAGACAGTGATGATTACGGAGCTTGCAAAAAGCACTATTTTTTTATCCCAGATGTAAAGAAAAAAATTAATCACCTGTTACGGAGCTCCTTTGGTGGTGAAACGCCGCGCGATTTCAGTGAAAATCGGCATAGCAATCAAAAATACTTTTGGCGACAACGGGCAATAATATAAAAAAATACAATCACTCGTTTGAAAAAAACCATAGCAAAACGGGATTAATGGTGCGCGAGCAACAAGCAACCCCTTGTATTACCGACCATCGCGCGGATTAAAACATAAGAACAGCATCATCATTACAAAATTGAATACGTTTTTTCAGCGCGGAAATTGACAGCAATCTACATGAATGCTTATTTTTCCGAATAATGCAAACCGTTCAGCCCAAAGAAACCGGCATATGCCAAGAACTGCCCCTCGGGCAGAATCCGGAAGTGCCGAGGTCTCCCTATCTGTTTCTTCTTGCGGTTTTTACCATATCACGCGCTGTTTACTATCTCCTGGGTGTGCGGTTCGATGCGGAAGGTCTGGGTTGGTATTTCCAGTTCCTCGACCCTGAGCTTCTGCGTCACAGACTGGCGCAGAGCCTCTTCTACCTGCACATGCAGCCGCCAGGGCACAACCTTTTTGCCGGGGTGCTGTTAAAGCTTTTCCCCCACGCATATGCGGCGGCTTTTCATGCGGTCCATCTGGTTTGTGGAGCGGCAGTCACCTGCCTGCTGTTTTATTGTATGAGGAGCCTCGGGGTCAGGGTGCGGCTTGCCCTTGCAGCGACCGCCCTGTTCATGGTTTCCCCGGGCGTGGTTCTGTTTGAGAATTTTATTCTATATGAATACCAGATGATGTTTTTCATGACCGTTAGCGCGGCGCTTCTGTTTCATTATTCAGCACATCGCCGGGCAATAAGTGCTGTGGGGTTCCTTGCATGTCAGTTTTGGCTCGTCATGCTTCGGAATCAGTATCATCTGGTGTATTTTGCGTTTATTTTCGCCGTTTTATTGTATTTCGCCGCCAAACCAGAGCGCCGGGCGGTGGCCGCTGCGGGGTCGGTGTTTTGTGCGCTCATCCTTGCGCTTTACCTGAAGAACCAGATACTGTTCGGCCAGTTTGTGAGCAGCACCTATCTTGGAATGAACATTTCCGCCCTTACCACGTTCCATCTTACACCCGGGGAAAAACAAGCGTTTGTTGCCGAAGGAAAAATTTCCCGGGCGTCCGCCGAAACGTGCATCGGCAGCCCGTTGTCCTATTTTTACCCGTATATTGTCATGCCTCCAAAGACCTCGATCCCGGCGCTTGATCAGGAAGTGAAACCGTCGGGAGTGGTGAATTTAAACCATAAGGGTTTCCTGGAAGTGCAGAAGATTTATTCGAAAGACGCGCTGTTCGTACTCCGACACTATCCGATCGCGTATCTGCGCGGAATTGCTGTCTCCTGGTTCACCTATTTTCTTCCTGCGGGCGATTTACGGGATTTGGTGCAAAACAGGTCCCATATAGAGGGGATCGAGCGGTTTTTCGACATCGTCTTTTGCGGACAGTTCAAATATATGCAGGATAAAAAGGAGTTGCGGCGTCTTAAGGCCGGGGGCAAGGCCCTGTCGCTCCTGCTGTATACCGGGATTTTTCTTTTAATCGCTTTTCCCGCTCTCTTTGTTTTCGGCATACGGGTCCTCTGGCACGGCATCCGGAGAAAAACACTTGACGCACCGCAGGCGCTGACGCTCGGTTTCCTGCTTTTTAACATTTTTTATCTCACCGCAGTATCAAATTTTTTCGGCTGCTTTGAGAACAACCGTTACCGGTTTCCGTTGGACGGGTTTTTTGTTGTTCTAGCTGCGCTTGCACTTGAACAGGCGTGGCGAAGATTGAAGCGCCAGCCTGGATGAAAAACGTCCTGACGCCGCGGTTCAACCTATGACGACACCACTTCAAGAACACAATATCGAAATCGGCAGGAACATGCGGTTATGGGAGGAAAAACCGCTGCTGAGAAAGGTTTATTTTGACTTTTACAGGGCTATCGCCCGCCATATCAGGCGGGAGCAGAACGGATTAACCGTTGAAATCGGATCGGGAACAGGAAACATCCGAGAGGTCATACCGGCATGTATAAGGACCGACCTGTTTCCGAATCCCTGGATTGACAGGGTGGAGAACGCCTATAAGCTCTCATTCGAGGAATCGTCCGTGGCTGCGGTGGTTCTTTTTGATGTGTTTCACCACTTGAGGTATCCTGGAACGGCGCTTCAGGAGGTTCGCCGGGTTCTTCTGCCCGGCGGCCGCGTCATTATTTTTGAACCATTCATCAGCCTTGCCGGGCGGCTCATTTACGGGATGTTCCATCATGAACCTATAGCCTATTCCAGTGAGATCGAATGGCAGGCGCCCCCGCAGTGGGATCCCGCGGGAGACTCCTATTATGCTGCGCAGGGAAATATGACCCGGATATTTTTCAGCAAGACATATGGTGATTATTTGCGGGACTGGCGTGTTGTGGTAAGACAGCCGATGACCGCGTTCTCATACGTTGCGTCGGGAGGATATTCAGGCCCGCAGCTTTATCCGACCGTTTTCTATCCGTTATTGAAGAGGCTTGATAACCTCCTCAATATTATGCCGAGGATTTTTGCGACTCGGGCGCTCGTGGTGCTCGAAAAGATATAACACCCCTCGTTAAGTGAAGGTTTTTTCTGTCGGTGCCGTCAGGAACCAAAGGCCCGGTTGCGCGGGAGAGCATTGACTGTATTGTTAAGTATTACCTATTTTTTTCATAATGTCATTTGCATCGCATGCTCGCTGCGGGCCAGCAGCAGAACGAAAAGAACAACCCGGTTTTTGCCGCAAAGGCCTGATTCTCCGGTGTCATACGGACGGTCCCCGCAAAAAACGCGGATTTAATAGATGAAAAAGGGCGACATGATTGCCGCGCAGCAGCCGCGTCAGGGAGATGATGTCCTTGACAAACAGTCGCAGTTTACCCGCGAAAAACAGGCCTACTGGAACACCTGCGCGGTGGGGAAAAAACGCTGGGAACTCGCCCGCCGGGACTACCGGAAGCGGCTGGCGGAAGTATACCGGTTTTTAATCCCGCCCGGTTCCCGGGTGCTTGAGCTCGGCTGCGGACAGGGTGATCTTCTCGCGGGACTGCAGCCGTCCCGCGGAGTGGGGATCGATTTTGCGTCCGCCATGGTCGAACGCGCGAGGGCGCGCCACCCGGAGCTCACCATTGTCCATGCGGACATACATGACCGTGTCCTTGATGAGCAATTCGATGCGGTGATATGCTCCGATGTGGTCAATGATGTGTGGGACGTCCAGCAGGTGTTCAAGAACGCGGCAGCGCACGCGCATTCGGGAACGCGCCTGATTCTCAATCTTTACAGCCGGTTATGGGAAGCGCCGCGCTGGGCCGCGGAGTTTTTCGGCATTGCACGTCCGCTTCACCGGCAGAACTGGTTGACGGTGGAGGACGTTACCAACCTCCTGTATCTTGTCGATTTCGAAGTCATCAGGACCTTTGAGGAGATACTGTGGCCCTTCCGGATCCCGCTCGTCGATGCCGTGATGAACAGGTATCTGGTGAAGGTCTGGCCGTTCAACGTGTTCGGGCTTACCAATTTCATCGTGGCGCGGCCGAGCCCGAAGCCTGACCGCAGCGCGGATCCGGTAGTCAGCGTAATTGTCCCGGCGCGAAATGAAGAGGGAAACATTAAAACTATTTTTGACCGTGTGCCTGAAATCGGCGCAGGTACCGAGCTTGTCTTTGTGGAAGGGCACTCCACCGACAACACCCGGTCGGCAATAGAGCATGAGATCGCGTCAAGGCCTGAACGCAGCGCAAAGCTTCTGTTTCAGATAGGGAAAGGCAAGGGAGATGCCGTGCGCCTTGGCTTTGCAAACGCGACCGGAGACCTTCTGATGATCCTTGATGCCGACCTGACCGTGCCGCCGGAGGATCTGACAAGATTCTATGAGGCCTGGCGCTCGGGGAAAGGCGAGCTGATCAACGGCGTAAGACTCGTATACCCCATGGAAAAAGGCGCAATGAGATTTTTCAACCTTGTCGGGAACAAGTTTTTCACGTTGATCTTTTCGTGGATCCTGGGACAGAGCATCAAGGACACCCTGTGCGGCACCAAAGTGCTGAGCCGACGCCACTATGACCTGATCGCCGCCAACAGGTCCTATTTCGGCTCGCTTGACCCTTTCGGAGATTTTGATCTGATCTTCGGAGCTGCTCGGTATAATTTAAAGATCGTTGATCTTCCCATCCGTTACCGTGAGAGGACATACGGCAGGACGAATATCCATCGGTGGCGTCACGGCGTTCTGCTTTTTCGGATGGTGATTCTCGCCCTCCGCCGCCTGAAATTCGTATAAAAATGAGAGATATGGCCTACGGCACAGCGGTCAATAAAACGGATCACCCATCGTCAACGTTGGCGACATTGATTCACCGGAGGTGGGCCTGGTATGCGCTGCTGCTCCTGATTTTTGCCGCATCCCGGATAATGTATTACCTCCTGGGCGTGCGCTTCGACGCACGGGGATTGACTTGGTTTTTCCAGTTTCTTGACCCGGAGCTTCTGCGGCACAATCTGCTGCAGAGCCTTTTCTACCTGCACATACAGCCGCCGGGATACAACCTGTATCTGGGTATTGTTCTCAAGCTTTTTCCGCACGCCGAGGTGACGGCTTTCCATGCGATTCATCTCGTTTTTGGAGCGACCATTACCTGTATGATGTTTTATGTAATGAGAAATCTCGGCATCAGGGCAGTGATAGCATTCGCTGCAGCGGCGCTGTTCATGACATCGCCGGGTGTTGTCCTGTTTGAAAATTTTATTCTTTATGAATATATGCAGGTTTTTACTCTCATGGTATGCGCGGTTTCGCTTTTTTGGTTCTTTCAAAACCATAACACGGCCGGCGCCATCATATTTCTAGCGGGCCAGTTTTGGCTGGTTATGCTGAAAAGTCATTATCATGTGGTATATTTTACCGTTGTTTTTATTCTCCTGCTGTGTTTTGCCAAGCGTAAAAGGAGGCTGATCGCCGGTGTCGGCTCGGTATTTTGTGCGATGGTTCTGGCGTTTTACTTGAAGAATCAGGTGCTGTTCGGCCATTTTGCAGGCTGCACGTGGATGGGAATGAATATGGCCACTATAACCACCCATCACCTTACACCGCAGGAACGCGGGACTTTTGTTGCTCAAGGAAGGATATCTCCTATCCCGGATATTGACGCGGTTGTCCCATTGGCGGCCTACCGCCCCTATATTACCATGCCCGCCCGGAGATCGATCCCGGTACTCGACGAGGAGTTGAAATCAACCGGCGCCATTAATTTCAACCACCCCGGTTTTCTTGAGGTCGGGAAGCTTTACACGAAGGACGGTCGTTATATTCTGCGACACTACCCCAGAGCATATATAAGGTCGGTCGCCATAGCATGGTTTACCTATTTTCTTCCGCCGACGGATTTCGCATTTTTCGATCTCAATGCGCCGCATATCCGGGGCATAGAACGCTTTTTTGACATGGTTTTTTTCGGACAATTCAGGCAGATAACGGACCGGAAAAAACTCCGTCAACTTAATTCTCCCGTCATTGTTCTGTATACCGGAGTCTTCCTGCTGCTCGGTCTGCCGGCGCTTTTTATTTATGGCCTCGTCTTTCTTTACCGGGGCGTACGCCGTGGCACGCTTGATGCCGGCAGGGCGATAGTGATCGGCTACATGCTGTTCATTATCGCCTATTGCACGGGAATCGCCAATTTTCTCTCCTCCGTGGAGAATAACCGGTACCGTTTCCCCCTGGACGGGTTCTTCGTTGTTCTTGCCGCGCTTGCGCTCGACACGGCGTGGAGGAAAATCCGTTCCAGGTCGGCGGCGGGAATAAACGGGGAAACTGCTGGATGAACGGATTTTATTGACAACGCGAACGAAATGGCGTATATGAAAGGCGATGATGGCGCTTGTTTAAATTACCGCCACGTAAAAACTTTTCAGGGGCACATGAAATATCGGTGACGGGGGAGGTCGATTAATGAGCAATCCTGCGGGAATGCAATCGTGGCGCGATAGGTGCAGCGTGGTTCGCTCACCCTATGTTTTTCTGCTGGCGGTTTTCACGTTATCGCGCATACTCTACTATATGCTCGGCGTGCGGTTCGATGCGCGGGGAGTGACTTTTTTCCTCCAGTTTCTCGATCCCGCGTTGCTGCAGCACAGGCTGTTTGAGAGCCTTCTGTATCTGCACATGCAGCCTCCGGGGTACAACCTGTTTCTGGGGATTATTCTCAAGCTGTTTCCGCACGCCTACGGCGCGGCTTTTCATGCGATCCACCTTGTGTTCGGGGCGGTCATCACCTGCCTGCTTTTTTACTTGATGAGGTCTTTCGGAACCGGGGTGCGGCTCGCTCTGACCGCTACCATACTGTTCGTCATTTCTCCGGGTGTCGTCTTATATGAGAATTGGATTCTTTATGAATACCAGATGGCGTTCACCTTGCTGCTCAGTGCTGTTTTTCTCTACCGGTTTTTTCTGCGCCGCTCAGCGGCCAGCGCCGCGGGATTTCTGGTATGCCAGTTCTGGCTGTTGATGATAAGGAACTATTTCAATGTGGTGTACGTCGCCGCGATTTTTATCCTGTTGTTGTTTTTGACAAAACACAATCGCCGCGCGGTTGCCGCTGCCGGGTCGCTTCTGCTGGCATTAATTCTCGGGGTTTACCTTAAGAACCAGATATTGTTCGGACAATTCACGAGCAGCACCGGGCTTGGAATGAATATGGTAGCCGTTACGTGCCAGCTTACTTCCGAGGAACGCCGGACCCTTGCTTCACAAGGCACGATTTCCCCTGTTTCAACCATTTCGGACATCCTTGCGCCGCTGTCAAAATACCGTCCCTATATTACCATGCCTCCCAAGACCGGGATCCAGGCGCTGGATCAGGAATTGAAGCCGTCGGGTTTCATCAATCTAAATCATCCGGGATTTATCGAGGTGGGGAAGCTCTATATGAAGGACGCGTTGTCGGTTATCCGGCACTATCCGAAAGCCTATGCGCGGATGATCGCCAGCGCCTGGTTCTCCTACTTCCTGCCGGCGGACGACATGATTTTTTTTGATCTAAACCACCCGCATATCCATGGGATCCAGCGGTTTTTCGACGTTGTCTTTTTCGGGCAATTGAAGCAGGCGCCGGACAGGAAGGTGCTCAAACAACTGCGTGCGCAGGGAGCCACCTTCTCGCTTGTATTGTATTCCGGAATTTTTCTGCTGATCGGGTTGCCGGTGCTGTTTACCTTCGGCGCCTGGTTTCTTTACCGGGGCGTCCGCAGGCATCTGCTCCGCGCACCACAGGCGCTGCTGTTAGGCTTCATGTTGTTCAATATCGCTTATATCACCATGGTCGTCAATTTTCTCTCCACGTTTGAAAACAACCGCTATCGTTTTCCCGTTGACGGTTTTTATCTCCTGCTTGCCGTGCTTGCGATTGACCGGATAAGGAGAGCCATCCTTAGCAGGGCACATAATGCCAGAGGCGGACATGCTCAATAACCGGTGTGCTCGCGGTTAATTGCTTTTTGGGAAAATAACATTTTCCTGCGCAGCGTGCTGTTTTTGCGCCAGCGCCGCCATTACCAACAGGAACAGCAATAACAGCAGCGCCGAGAGGGTATAATTGGAACATGCTTTAAAAAACGGGCCGATAATTTTGGTAAAAACATAGGGAAGCAAAATCAACGCTGACCAGGCCCCCAGGACGTATCGGTAGACGTTTTTTTTGAAAAACAGAGGGCCATTACCGTATGCCCACCATGCTACAGCAGCGGCCGGGTACAAAAAAACAAAATGGTGGATCCAGGCTATCGGTGAAAAAAGGTTCATCATGATACAGACGGCAGCAGCTTCGATGAGCAAGGACGGCGAATCGGCATCAAACTTCTTACGTACGAAAACCGACATGGTGGCGATAATAACGGCCGCTATCGAGCCGGTCGTGACGATTTTAAACGCGAGGGAGGTCGGTGCGACACAATGGCCCTGATACACGAGAAGCCGGTACCACATGGCATAGAGCGACTGGTTGTTGAGCCCCCCGTTTTCGATGATAAGCGGCTGGAACAGGCTGATTGACAGCCACTGTCTGAAAAGATCCATGAAGTTATCGATGCCGTAGCTGGTGACCGGCAGGAGCGACAGTAAAAGGCCGGCGAGCGCCATGGAGACGGATGTTTTCCACTCGCGCTTGACAAGGAGATAGAGAAGTATGACGGCGGGGAACGCCTTGAGCGCCGCGGCGAGACCGAAGCAGAGGCCGGCGGCAACGGGGCGCTTTTTTATCAGGCGGGAAAACCCCAGGCTTACCAGAAAAAGAACGAAGACATTTATCTGCAGCATGAAAAAATTATTGACAAAGGGCGGAATGAGCAGGAGGAAGGGGACAAATACCTTCGGCGAGGAGAAATCAAAGCGGGCGGGAGCGCAGAAACGGGGCCGGCTTCCGTACAGCATCTCCGACCAGAGCTGCAGCACTCCGATAAGACAGAGAAAATTGAAAAAGTACCAGAGCTCCTTGGTGACCGGTATTCCCAGATGCTCGGCCGAAAGCGAAAGCGGGGCGATAAAAAAGGAAAACAGCGGCGGCCACGTGTTGTTTTTCCCCGGCAGCGAGTGCTCGTACAGCGGCGCCTTTTTCAGAGCATCCGAGCCGGCCCCCAGGTAGCCGAAAATATCGGCGCCGCGGGCCGGCCGGCTGAAATAGACCGTTACTTCGGGGAGAACAAATGCCACGGTCAGCACAATGAGGATGAGCGACCGGTTGCGAATGAACAGCTGTTTTATTCTGGTCATCTTCATACAATGGCCGAGGAGCGGTATCCAGGAGGTGCCCGTTACGTTGTTTTCTCCTGTCCGGCAGAAAGGCCGGCGTTACGCCGTCCGCTCAAGCAGTGTCCTGATAATTTCATTGACGCTGATATTTTCCACCTCTGCGTGAAACGACCGCACCAGCCGGTGCCTCAGCACCGGATAAGCGGCGCGCCGGACATCGTCGACCGTAGGCGCCGGCCGGTTGTCGAGCAGGGCAAATGCTTTCGCTGCGAGGACCATGTACTGAGACGCACGCGGCCCGGCACCCCACACGATATGCCTGCCGATCTCCTCCGGACACTCTTTGGTGGAAACGCGGCTGGCGCGGGAAAGGGAGACCGCGGCGCCGATGACCGATTCGGCCGCGGGCACGCGCCACACGAGGTCGCGGAAGGCACGTATTTCCTCGAGGGATGCAGCGGGCCGGAGGTCGACGCGACGGGGCGCCGTGGTGGTGCGCACGATTTCGAGTTCCGATGCCAGGTCAGGGTAGCTGACTTCAATTGAAAACATGAAACGGTCCTGCTGCGCTTCGGGAAGGGGGTAGGTGCCTTCCTGCTCGATAGGATTCTGCGTGGCAAGAACCCAGAAAGGATCGGGCAGCGGATAGGTGGTCCCGGAACAGGTCACCTCGTGCTCCTGCATGGCCTGGAGAAGCGCAGACTGGGTCTTGGGAGGGGTGCGGTTGATCTCGTCGGCAAGCACGATGTTGTGAAAGACCGGGCCGTTTACAAAACGGAATTCACGGCGCCCCGAGGCGCGGTCGTCGACGAGGATCTCGCTCCCGGTGATGTCCGACGGCATGAGGTCAGGCGTGAACTGGATGCGGTTGTACGCCAGGTCGAGGCACCCGGCAAGGCTTTGCACCAGCATGGTCTTGGCAAGGCCCGGGACGCCGATGAGGAGGCAGTGCCCGCCGGCAAAAAAACAGGCGAGCAGGTCGTTGATTACCGCCTGTTGTCCGACAATTTTTTTCCCCAGCTCGGACCGGATGTTTTTAACGGCCTCCGCAAGCCGGGCGGCCAGTTCAAGGTCATGTGCGGGTATGGTCATGGAGCCTTCGTGCCCTGGTTTTCCGCCGCCGGAGCTGCCGCGGATGATTTCACCCTGTCGATTTCCTCTTTGGCGCTTCCGATTTCCTTGAAGGATATCCGCAGACGGAAAAAATAATAGAGCCCTGCAACTGTTACCGTGGTATAGCCGATAGCGTGATAGAGGGTGGCCACGACGATGGCCCTTTCCGCCTCGATGCCGCAGAGCCCAAGACCCTGTTTGAGCGCGGCATGGAGCGTTCCCACATATCCCGGCGCAGCAGGGATAGCGGCGCCGATCGCTCCCCAGGCGGCCGCGAATATGCTGGATAAAACGCCGAACGAACGGTCCTGGACAAGAACCGCAAGCATTGCCGGATAGCAGGCGATTATGGCGATGGAAAGCAGTATTATTGCCAGACATCTGCCGGGCGAGAAGATCCAGTCGAGGTTCGACGTCACCTCCTTTGCGATCACCAGGGTTTTGTTCCTTAAACGAAGCGGTACGAATTTGAGGAAGACCCCGCCTATGGTGCGCGAAGGCGCCGGGAAAAAAGCGTAAAAGAGCAGCGCGCAGAGCGCGGCAGCCGCGCCGCATGCCATGGGTATCGCATAGGGTATCCATGCCCGCAGCCCGCTGATAAAAAGAACGGGGATGAAAAAGAAGGACAGGTAGATGACGGTATCGATGATGCGCTCGAGCAGGACCGAGCCCGTGCTCTCAGCTACGGTGAAGCGGTTGCGTTTCCAGAGGAGCAGTATCCTGGCAGCTTCGCCGAGTCTCGCCGGAAGTATGTTGTTCACCATAAAACCTATCATGACAAGCCCGAACAGGCCCCGGCGCGACGCAGAGGATGATCGGGGAAGGATGAGATTCCAGCGCATGGCGCGCAGCCACAGCGTGATAAAAGTCAAAGCTACGACGCCCGCGACGACCCAGAGGGGGGTCAGGCAGAGATTTTTCCCCAGATGGGAAAGTACCGAAAAGTCCCAGCGTCCATCCTTGTAAGGAGCAAGAAAAATCCACAGACTGATTATCGTGAGTGAAATCCCCAGGCCCAGCTGGAATACGGTCGATTTTTTCACTAATCCTCCAGCCGGTTGAAAACGAGGCCCGAATAGAGCTTCGGATAGAAATTCGTCGATTTCTGCGGCATGCGCTCGCCGCCCTGCACGATCTTGTGGATTGTTGAGATTGATACGGGCCTGATGAAGAAGCCGCCCCAGTATTCCTTCCGGTTGCAGCAGGTAGTCAGCGCGGAAGCGGCGTCCTGCGAGTAGGTGATGACGTCATGCAGCACATGACCGTCAAGCGGCAGGCCGAGGATCCGGTTCACCGCGATCGCGTTGATTTTTGACATGTCAAGTTTTTTCCAGGCCATTGACTTGTCGGGAATGGCTGAGGCAAGAAAGCCCTCCCCCTCCTTGTTCAGGTCAAGCCCGTACAGGCGGCACGAAGCGCTGTCGGCGAACAGCATCTCGTTGGAAATGCGGCCCCCGAGGAAAAAATGCACGGTGGCAATCGCGGCGGGGCCGAGGTCCGTAAGCGTGAAGTTCTTCCCGAGTTCCCGGCGCATATCGACATCCCTGCCGTCGTTCCCCTTTTTGATGAGACGGTGAAAGGAGCGGATGACAAGGCCAGGATCGGCCATGGAAACAAGCGTCATCATCACGCAAGCGGCGGACGCGATGTTTTTATGGTCCTTGGAGAATTTATAGGCGGTCTCGTAGCGGTGATGGCCGTCAGCGATAAGAATCGTGGCAGGCCCCGCCGCTTTCCGGAGCGCCCCGATCAGCACGCTGTCGCTGCAGGGATAGAGCGTGTGGCGCACACCGTCCTGGTCCGTGGCAATGCCGGCGGGATCACCGCTTTCTTTTTTTATTCTTCGGATAAGCTCGAATATCTCACCACGGTCGTCAGAAAGAAGCCCGAATATCTGACCCACATTGAGGCGCGTTGCGTCAAGGTGCTCGTACCGGTCGATCTTCGGGCCGGAAAGCGTGTATTCATGGGGAAGGACGACGCCTTCGGAGAAATCGACAAGCTTAACAAGAGCGATTATGCCGGTGCGTTCGAGGGACGCGGTTTCCCCGGCGCGCCCTATGGTGAATTGCTGTTCATAGACATACAATGACGGTTTTTTTTCGGCGCGCACCAGGTCGCGGCTGACCCATTGGGAAAAAAGCCCTGCGGCCCTCGCGTGGCGGTCGCGGTTTGCGGAATCTCCCGCTTCGCGGCGGTTCTGGTCGATGCGGACGGCATTCAGGGGGCTCTTATTGTAGAGGGACTCGATTTTCGCGTCGTCGAGCATATCGTACGGAGGCGCGATGAGACCGCCCAGATCTTCTTTTTTTGCCAGCGAATAACGGTACCCTTTGAACGGACTTATGTCGGCCATGGCATTGGATCCAATCTGAACTGTCGTTGCGCTTATACCCTCGGTGCAGTCAGAAATTTTCCGCAGAAGCTGCGGCGGTGAATCTCACACAGCCCGAAATCGGCGATGTGTTGCCGGTGAAGGGCGGTGCCGTATCCCCTGTTGCTTAGAAAATCATACATGGGAAAGCGCGCATGATAGTCCTTCATGATGCGGTCGCGTGTGACCTTGGCGATAATCGAGGCCGCGGCGATGGAGGCGCTCAGCCCGTCGCCGCCGACGATGGTTTTCTGGCGCGACCCGGGAATCCCCGGGATGCGCTGGTTGCCGTCGACAAGCGCTACCGTCCAGGGGACGACGATCGCTTCAAGCGCCCGCCGCATGGCGAGGAACGTCGCCTGGAGTATATTGAGCCGGTCGATTTCCTCCACCGAGGCTTGACCAACGCCGAAGCTTTTCGCCCGGGCGGTGATGAGCCCGTATAGTTTTTCCCTTGCCGCGGCAGAAAGTTTTTTCGAGTCGTTGACGCCCGGAATCACCGTGTCAAGTTCGAGAACCGCCGCCGCCGCGACCACCGGTCCTGCCAGCGGCCCGCGTCCCGCCTCGTCGATCCCGACGACGCAGACTTCGGTATTTTCTATAAATTTCCGGTCAAATATATAAAGTCTAGCGGAGATGTTTTCCAGAATTTGTTGCTTGATCATGTGCTCTGCCAGTGAGAGATTTAATCATTTGGTTTTAAACAAGACAACCGCTGGACAGCCCCCCGCACAAAAGATTGCTGCTTGGCACAATAACAACGCGCGGGTGACGGGGCTCAACCAACCAGAATATCTAAAAATGATTGTTTTATACCTTTCCGACGACTCTTCTGCCTTCGACTTTTATCCTGCCCTGCGCAACGGCCTCGATTGCCTGCCAGTAGCTTGCGTGTTCGACCTTGAGCACCCGCTCTGCCAGGGTGTGCGGGTCGTCGGTGTCAAGTACCTCAACGGCGCGCTGGAGGATGATCGGGCCGTGGTCGTACTCCTCGTCGACGAAATGGACGGTCACGCCGGTTACCTTTGCCCCGTAGTTGATGACCGCTTCGTGGACGCGGCCGCTGAAAAGCCCCCTGCCGCCGAAAGAGGGAAGGAGTCCGGGATGAATATTGACGATGCGGTAACGGAAGTCTTTCACTATCCGTAAAGGAATCTGCTTCATGTACCCGGCAAGGATGATGAGTTCCACGCGGTATTCACGCAGCAGCCCGGAAAGTTTTTCGGCATAGGACTCTGCGCTGGAAAAGCGGGATGGCGCGAGGTGAACGGCCGGAACGCCGTGCTTCCGCGCGCGTTCGAAGGCCGGGGCCGCGCTGTTGTTGCCGACGAAAAGCACGAAGTCGACATGAAGATCGCCTGATTTTTTCCGGTCAAGAAGCGCGCCGAAATTACTCCCGCCCCCCGACGCGAATACCGCGCACCGCAGTGCCATGGCACCCCCTTCACTTCGGTTAAGGTTACAGGTTTTCCGGCCGTTCCACCTTCCTGACGTCTCCGAAAAACCTGAGCCGGTAACGCACACCCGACCAGGTTATCGTATTGGTCATGCACGTGCCTATAAAGCTCACCGCGTGGGTCAGGCGGATAAACGGCTGAAAAAGCAGGAACCGGTGGAAGCGCGGCATGGGGCCGAGGAGAGGGTAGAAGGACACCGTTATGAGCTCGCCGAGGTAAAAGACGAGCGCGGCCCCCCCGCCTGCACCGAAAAAGGTTTTTGTTTCGGACAGAGATAAAAGAATGGCTGCCGGAAGCAGGAGCAAAAGCGCGGTGCTGGCGATCACGATCGGCAGGGCAAAAAAGAACCAGAGATATTTGAAATAGACTTTGAGGAACATTATCTGGCGCTCGAACCACGCGACAGAGGCCCTGACGCTCGAAAGAAGTTCGTCGGTGTGCGCGATGCACGACGAGACAATGACGCCCTTCAGCCTGTTTTTATGGACGATCTGCGAAAGGCTCATGTCGTCGACGACGGCAGTCGCCCATTTTTTCGCGACCCCGAGTTTTTCAAAATCATCACGCCGCATGGCCATGGACCCGCCCCATAATCCGACGCCGCCCACGAAAAACGCGCAGGAGAAAACAATGTAGATGAAAATGTTCGCATAGGTATGCGTCCATTCGGCAACACTGCCTTTCTTTGCGTTGAGCCAGCGGAACCCGGAAGTCACCACTATGCGCGGATCGGCAAGCGGACGGATTATTTCACGCAGCCATGACCTGGCCGGGGCGACATCAGAATCGGCGAACACATAGATCTCGGACCCCAGTTTACTGGCCCGGTCGACGCCTTTGAGGAGGTTCTGGTTTTTCTGCGCGCACGCCATAGAGATACCGGCAGAGACAAACACGCCGTTCGGGCGGCCCCGTATGGTTTCTCTGATGACCGGCACTGCCGGGTCGTCGGCGCTTTCGGTGACAAAAACCACCGAATAGCAGGGATGGTCGAGCGCGAAAAAGCTTTCGAGGTTGGACCTCAGGTTCTTATTGGACCCCTTGCAGGGAACAATAATCGTGCAGCGTGGGGTATAGTCGGGCGGAAATTTCGGACGAAGTTTATTCTGGTACCAGTATCGCTGATAAAGGACGGTGACAAGCGTTGCAAGGAAGTCGGCCGAGACAACGGCAATGGCGGCCCAGAACAGAAGCCACGTGAGAGCGTTTGATCCCAGAAGAGTATGCAGCGTCACGAAACCCCCAGGAAATTCTGCGGTGGACAGGTGGAAAATATATCACCGAAGGCGGTGCCGGCATGCGGCAACGGTCACCTCTTGTTTATGAGAGGGGTCTTTTGGCATTTAACCCGGTTGCGGCCCTCATTTTTTACCGCATAGAGGGCCTTGTCCGCAGCCTGGATAACCTCCATGATTGATTGCGTGTACTCTTCACGGTGCGAAACGCCGACGGAGATGGTCACCGATATGCTCTTTTTTCCGAACAGGGTTTTCGCTTTTTCTATCTCTTTTCGGATAGTTTCCATTGTTTCGCTCACTTCGTTTGCGCTCCTTTGCGGGAAAAAAACGGCCAGTTCCTCGCCTCCGTAGCGGCAGACGATGCCGTCAGGGCCGGCGCCCCGGTGCACGGTCTGGGAGACCGCATGGAGCACTGCGTCGCCGGCCTGATGGCCGTAGGTGTCGTTCACCTGCTTGAAGTGGTCGATGTCGATCATGGCGACGCCGAACGGCGGCGCGACGTTGATATTCGCCTGTTCGGTGATGATCCTGCTGCAGTAGTCGCGGTTAAAGATTTTAAGCAGCGGATCATAGGTAATGCGGTGCTCCATGCGGAAAAAGCCGTGAATGACAAGGCACACGAAGCAGTACACGGATGTTCCGGTGAACATAAGCAGAAGAAGGGGGCCGGCGTTGGCCGGATCAATGCGGGACGACACCCATGCTCCAAGGAGCAGGACCGCGCATCCCGCCGTGATGCCGCCGAGGAAGAACTCGTTTTTTACTTTAAGGAACGCAAGCGCAAGCGTTGCGGCCAGAAGGACCGGGCCGGTCCAGAACAGGCTGCCGGTGAAGGGCTTGAGCCACAGGGCCGCGCCGGGTCCGAACCGGAAAATGCAGTACAGCGCGGCATCGGCCGCCGCAACGCAGAGCGTTACGCTTTTTATGGTGCGGTATTTGGTGCCGGACGGCATCAGGGTCAAGGCGGTAAAATTGACGAGCGATACAAAAACGATGAACTCGCCGAAACCCGGGGGTGCCGGAGGAATGGAGAAAAACGGTGTGCCGAGTATGAAAAAGGCGATGCCGGCAAGGCCGGCGCTGTAGCCGATGAAGTATACCTTTATGCTGTGGATGCGGGGATAGGAAAAATGGCCGAAGAAAAGCGACAGGAACGAAGCGGCAAGGCCGATTGACGGAAGGACTTTCTGATAAAAAATCGGGTTGCGGTCCGGAGGCACGGAGTAGAAAATGAAATAGAGCGTTCCGAGGAGAACTGCTGCCGCAGCGCAGAACAGGAATCCCCACCGGTTTTTATTGGAGAGCATATCGGTCCGTTTCAAACCGCAACGGGCATTGTTCTGTTTCGATAATTTTTTGTATCATTATAAAAACCGTTCCCTGCAGAGAGCATTTCCCCCGCAATTTCGGTCATGTTTTTTGGCATACCCCTTGCATTATATAAATGGTGAACAGGAACAGCACAAATGTTCGGCAAAGGAACAGGGTATGGAAAATAAAAAGATCGTCGACAAGCGGCAGATACGCCTCGAAGAGGTGATGAAACCCGATTACATACCCTTTCTGGGCGGGCGGCCCGAAAGGCTCACGGTGATAAGGATGGACGATATCGTGAATCTTAAAATAATTCTCAACACGACGAAGTCGGTTGAGGAGTTTTTAATTAAATCAAACCAATAAAAAAAGGAGGCAGTATGTCACTTATCAGGTATCAGGCGGCGCCGGTAGCACGACTGTTTGACGAACTGGACTCCATGCTGTCCGGAGGGTTTGACTGGCCCGGACGGGAGCTCACCGGGCGCATGTATCCCCCGGTGGACATCACCGAGTCGGAGAAGGATTATACGATCAAGGCCGACCTGCCGGGACTCTCAAAGGAGGATATCAGGGTAAACGTGGCTGACGGAACGCTCTCGATAACCGGCGAAAAGAAACATGAGGTCGAGAAGAAGGAGAAGGACCGCTACTATCACTTCGAGAGGAGTTGCGGAAGGTTCACCCGGTCGTTTTCGCTGCCGGCGCATGTCGACGGCACAAGCATTGAAGCGAAGTATGCGAACGGCGTGCTGGAGGTCCGCCTGAAAAAGACCGAAGAGTCCAGGCCGAAAGCCATTGAGGTCAAGGTGGAATAAGCCGGCCCCAGGGAAGGGTGGAGGCGTGGACGGGGCTGCCTTTGAAGGGCAGCCCCTGTTTTTTTTATCTGGTCTTCGGCGTGCCGTACTGGCCCGCTGTTCCCGGGATCAGCGCCGTGGCCGCATGCCAGTTCCTGCCGAAGTTGTTCAGCAGCGGGTCGCTCACGCCGGCGTCAAGGACAATCGCCGTCTTGCCCGGGACAACGGGCCATTCGAGCGCATTGCTGCCGCCGGTAAAGATTACGCGGTCGATTATCGAGCTGTCTTTTGCGCGAACGGTTATCCAGGTGCCGCCCGCCGACAGGTCAAGAGCGCTCGTCACGGAATGGGCAGTGTCGGTCCACGAAAGGAGCCTGCGGCCGAACACATATGCCTGACCGGCGTGCACGGTGATGTTCGTGAACAGGCGGTACGTTCCGTCGATGTCGATATACAGGGAATCGAAGATCTGGTCGCTCCCGGAAGGATTGTACACTTCGACGTATTCCGAGTCGTTTGCCGCGTACATGATCTCGGTTATGACAAGGCCCCCGCTTTCAACGGACGACGACTCCGGAGCAGCAAAGTCGCCGGTCGCCGAGGTGACGCCTGGCAGGACGACGGTCATGCCCATGATGATCCGGCCCGGCGTTGTTGAGAATGTCAAGGTGATATTCTGCATGGAAAGGGCGCTGAAGGTCAGCTCTTTGGTCGCGCTATAGAGCGTGTCCTTGAGCGTGTCTACCGCCGCGACATACAGGGTGCCGTGCGTGTTGTGCGGTATTTTGTCAATGGAGAGATAGAGCTTTGTGCTGCGTTCCGCGCGCACGCTCCACACGGTACTGTCATCCGCGGTGAAACTCGCGATTATCGAGTCAACGGCAGTGGGGATGTTTTCCAGCTGAAGATAGATGGAGCCCGAAGCCGGAAAGAGAACCACCGTGAGCTGGGTCACGGAATTCGGGTCGATCCTGAGCGAGCGGTGGCTGACCGTATCCGTGTGGATCACGCTTCCCGCCCGGTCAACGGTAAAGACCCTCACCTCGCGCGACGTGCCGGCCGGGATCGGGGAGATGGTGTCACTCTGTACCGGCAGCGACATATCAAACGTTGTGCCGAAACGGAGCGTTCCGATATCTGCACCGCTCACCTCGACGATGAGGCTGTCGCAGGTCGTGGCGAGTTTTGAGAGGCCGCCGGCAGTCCCGTTGGACATTATGAGGCTGTGAATCTCCAGCACGCCGGTCTCATCGGCGTTTTCTGCCGGCGGCATGGTGCCGCAGGAGGAGAAGAGCAGCGAGCATGAGGCAAATAATCCGAAATACAATAAACGGCTTTGCACAGGAAACGACAGCCGCTTCCTGAAAAATTGGGAAATACTTGAAAAAAAGACCTTGTGGAACATAAGACCTCCTGCTGTAAGTTAGGGTGAGTGGTGGTTGGAGTTAAATACGGCAGGAGAATATCACAAGAAGCGTGCCAATCACAAGGACAACCCATAACAATTTGATGTTTAATTAATTATGAAACAATCCCGGAAAACCGAAGATGGCGGAATAGTCGCACCTGTGCGACTGAAACCATAATGCATTGCAGAAATGCACTGCCTATGCAGTGAATAAATCTTGACGGACAGGACCGATTCCCGTCAAGGTCAAAAGCACGACCGCCCGGGCATGGGGTAAGGCTGTGCCCGGGCGGTCGCAACGCCGGAGTTCGGCAGGAGATTATATCATTAATGAGCAACAAAAAAAGTTTTAGATACATGACACTCATTTTTAGATATAACCTGAACAGCATACATCCCGTTTTGCATCATGATCCCCTGCTTGAGATAATTCAGGGTAACGGTTCGGGAAAATGCTGGAATGCAAGCCACTCTTTTACCGGACAGCGTATAGAGGAGTACATACCGTGAAGGGTCTTCGGCAGTAAAGGAAAACCGTAAAGCCCCCGTGGACTGGCAGATACCCGGAGCAGCAGGAATTTTCTGCCGCGAGGTAACGCCCGTGCCGGTGATCGTTGCGTTCCAGTACATCATATACCGCGCATCGTGGATGCGGAAAAACGGTTCAATCACCAGCCCCCTGTCGGCAGCGTTAACCATGAGATTGGGCGCGGTGTAGGCAAGCGTTCTGCCGGCGACCGGAACGAACTGTGATTCATAGGTCCCGCGGTTTATGGTAAGCCTCGGCGCCGCACTGACATCATAGAGGGTACCGTTGGGGCAGTGATCCCAGCGGCCGTCGCCGGAGATCAATCCGGTCAGATCAGCGGTGCCGGTCTTTGCTCCCAGCACGATGGGGCCGCGCATGAGGGCCACATACGTCGGGACATTGTTCAGCTGCTCAAAAGTAAAGTGCATGGGCAGGAGCACCGTTACGACATCGCCGTTGTTCCAGGTCCGGTTCAATTGCACATACGAAGACGGCTGCGTAGAGGTCGTTGTATCGGTCCCGACAATGACCTTCATCTCCCCGGAACGGACCCAGGCGGGGTGGCGGACAAACAGCTTAAAGGCGTTGGGCGAGCTTGTCGTAATTGTCAACCTTGTGCGTTCCGTGTCCGGGAACGCGGTCTCCTGACGTATGGTGACCCCGCGCGCGCTCCAGTTCACCTGCGAGGCGATGAAAAGATTGACGAAAAGCGAGTCGGTGTGGTGCGTGTAAATAAACTGGCCGTATTTGGTATGGTTTTCCATGCCGGTCCCCACGCAGCACCACATGCACTCATTGGGGTTGGAGTACACGCGGTAATGGCGCGGGTGGGTCGCGGTAAAATAGACATACCCGCCGTGGGTGGGGTGCTGTGATGCAAGAATATGGTTGAACAGCGCCCGTTCGTAGAAATCGGCGTATTTCGCCTGCTTGGTCATGCGGAAAAGTCCCTCGGTGAGCTTCATCATGTTGTGCGTATTGCACGTCTCCATGCCGTTTCGTTCGTTGATATATTCCATCCACTGGTTCGATTGCCGGAAATGTTCGTCTTCACTGTTTCCGCCTATTGCCAGACTTCTGTTTGCCGTCACCGTGGTCCAGAAGAAGGCGGCCGCGTTGGTATAATTACTGCCCCCGCCCAGCTCGCCGATCCGCTGAAACCCGATTGCCTTGGGAACCTGGGTGTTTGCATGCGCGTTGTCTAGGTTGTCGGTGCCCGCCGCCATGGCATTGAGGAGCCAGTTGTGCGAAAAACGCCGGGCGAAAGTCAGGTATTTTGCGTCATTGGTCATCTGGTAGGCGTCGGCGTACATCTCGTTGATGCCGCCGTGTTCCTGGCCGAGCATCGTCTGCATCTCGTTGTCGTCCAGACTGGAGCAGATGTTGATCCCCCAGTCGCAGAGGCTGAGGAACATGGTCCGTGCGGTAGTGTTGCCGGTGTACAGCCAGGCATCCCTGAGTCCGGCGTACGTTTTATGGATGTTGTACCATGGAACCCACCAGCCGTTGACGGCGGTCTCTTCGTCGTTTTTAACTCTGTTCCAGCATGATTTTCCGTCAGGAATGCCGCTTACGTACCCGACAAAATTGGCGCCGCTGTTCCCGTTCGCCACCTGACACGCCTGCAGTTCGGAGATCGCGTAGTTCATGCTGTCTCTGCACCGCGTATTTCCCGTGGCAGCGTACTGCATTGCCAGCGCGGAAAGGTAGTGCCCGCCCACATGCCCGTTGAG
>JAFGDP010000080.1 GCA_016932075.1 Chitinispirillaceae bacterium
AGGTCGTACGCTTCGGTCGAGGAGGCAAGCCCGAGCCGCTCGATGAGATAGGTCGAGATGCCCGGGCAGATATACCCGGTGCAGGTGTTGACGATGATGGCCGCGATATCGTCCGTACCCAGACCTGCTTTCGCAAGCGCGCGCTGCGCAGCTTTTTCACCAAGGTCGACGCTGAACCGGGTGAACCGTTCGATGCGTTTATCGGGCGGTTCGTTTTTCAGGCAGGGAAGATCATCGAGGGAGTCCACCGCCACATGACGGGTCAGGATGCTTTCATGCTTGAGAAATTGCCTGATAAGCTCCATGCTTCGCGGCTTGAGCTCGCCGTTATAATAATGCTCGATGAGTTCGATCGCCTGCTTCTGCGTCAGGACCGTCTCCGGTGCGGCGCAACCGATTGACGCGATATGCATATTGGAAGAAGGTATGGGCATGCGTAAAATCTTTCCGAAAAGGATGTTCAGGAAAATATATTAGACGGTGCATGTTTCCCACCCTTATCAGCGTACTACAACGGGGTCGTGATGAATGAGCAGATGATCTTTGAGCAGGTGCGAAAGGCGACCGCGGAGGTGCTGCGGATACCTGAGGATACTATTACCATGGAGAGCAGGTTCAGGGAAGACCTCGGCGCGGATTCACTCGACCTGATCTCGCTGCTCATGATGCTGGATCAGGAGCTCAATACCACCCTTCCTGATGAACGCAACGCGGGGATTATCTCGGTCGGTGACGCGGTGAGGTTTGTCAAAGCGCATCTGGATCAGGGCTCGTGAGCGGTTCCGGTCGCCGCGTCGTCTGTACGGGTATCGGTATCATCGCTCCGGGAAGCGGTGACGCGCAGACGTTCTGGAGCAACGCATGCGCCGGCGCCGCCGTGGTGGACGAAATTCCGGAGCACTGGAAGCTTTATTACCAACCGCAGTCGATACACTGGGCGCCGCTTCCGGAACGTGACTGGTCGGACGTCCCGCTGTCCCGTGTCGAAGCCATGCAGCTTGATATGACGGCAAAGCTCGCTGTTGCCGCATCATGGCAGGCAGTGCGGCAGGCCGGGCTGGAACCAATACCGGCTGACGAGAAAAAGAACACGTTTTCACTGTCTGGTACAGATCCGAGCCGCAGCGGTGTGTTTTTGGGGACCGGCATGGGCGGGGCCTGCAGCTTTGCCGCAAACGAGGGTCACCACCTGTACGCGCCGCTACAGAATATGCTCAAGTGCGCCTCTTCGCCACCGCCTGCGGCATTTCCCTTTGTGCGGTGCGCGCCGCGATTCAACCCGTTTGCCGTGCCCATGTCAATGCCCAATGGCGCTTCAGCAGCGCTCGGCATCAAGTATTCTCTGACCGGCCGCAACCAGACGGTTGCCGGCGCCTGTGCTGCCGGCACCATGGCGATCGGTGCCGCGTTTGAGGCAGTACGATCAGGCCGGCTCGATCTGGCGCTTGCCGGCGGCACGGAATATCTTGCCGACGAGCATGGGGGTATTTTCAGGGCGTTTGACAGTGCGCGCACGCTCGCGACCGGTCATGAGAGACAAGCGGTCAATCGTCCGTTCGACCATGCGCGCAGCGGATTCCTGTTTGCCGAAGGAGGGTGTGCCGTACTCGTGCTCGAGCCGCTTGAGACGGCTCAAGCACGGGGGGCGCTCCCCATTGCCGAAATCATCGGATATGCCGAGAATTTTGACGCGTACAGCGTCATGGCGATCGAGCCGTCCGGCGCACGGATCGAGGCGATGCTCAGGCAGTTGTTGGACCTGGCAGGAGTTGCCGCGGAGGAGATCGACTATATCAACTCCCATGGGACCGGCACCATGTCCAACGACGACATCGAAGCCGCGGTCATTGCACGTATTTTTGGAAAAGGCTCGGTGATAAATGCGACCAAGTCGCTTATCGGGCATACCATTGGCGCCGCAGGCGCCATCGAGGCGGCGGTCACCGCCCTTTCAATACGTCATGCAAAGGTTCATCCCTGTGTCAATCTCCTCGATCCGATTGCCGACCTTGATTTTGCGACAGAGCAGCGGGACCTGGCGATCCGCCACGCGATTTCACACTCGTTCGCGTTCGGCGGTCATAATGCCGCGCTCCTTTTTTCTTCGGTACGCTAAAATCAACTCAATAGTTCCCTGTCAATGCTGGATGCGCGCCGCAGGAGTTGTTCCCGGTACTCCGGATTGACGCTGACGGATCGTTCGGCCCACTTGCCGCAGTAGCCGCACCGTTCGCACCGTGACGGCGTGCAACCCTTTTCCATGATTCCTTCCAGGAAACCGTCGAGCTGCCGATTGTCGATATACACGGGCGAGCGGTCACGGGAGAAATCCTGCTGCAGGGCCATACGGGCATAGTCGGAATAGGCGGCCATGGAGCGGATTGAAGCGAGCCACGGCTTTGCCATGGCACATAAGGTGCGTATCTTAATTGGTAAAGGAGTCGACCGCTTGTCCGGCGTAAAGGCCACCGGCGCAACCAGCTCCCAGAGGTTGCCGTCAAACGAGCGGCTGCTGTACGCTTCGACGCGCCGCAGGAGCAGGTCGGTCGGGCAGCTGCGCTCGACGAGCTTGAACCAGGTATACCCGAGCCGCTCGTACAGGTGCAGATCTTCTGGCCTGATCCAGATCGAGTTGATAAAACGCTCCGGTTCGCGCACGCGCAGCGATGAGCATTGGAGAAAGCAGTAATCATAACAGAAACCGCCGTGCGGGCTGTTCTTACGGGAACTCGAGGAAAGAAGGTCCATGTGCGTGTGCTCGTAAATGCATGAGGGGATGCATGCGACATTGGCAATGAGCTGCAGATCGCAGGCAACCGCGGTACGGATCTGTTTGAGCGCGGTGAAATCGCGGTTGCAGGAGATGGCGCTGATGCAGAGCGCGTCAGCGCCCAGCGCTTCCCATCGTGTGGCCTTTTCCGGTGAATCGATCTGGGCGAACGCGCTGACTTTTACCTTGAAATGCGGATACTCGGATTTGATGATCCGCAACAGGTGGGGGAGGGAAACGGTGAGCCACGATATGTCCAGATCTGACAGCATGTCGAGGGTCCGCCTGATCCTGCGCCGGCCAGACCGGGTCTGTTCCATGCCGAAAAGCGAGGAGGCGTTCAGAAGATAGTTGAAAGCGATGCCGTGGTTTCTGCATTCGGCCGCCATTGCAGCAAGCGCCTGTTTTGACGCATGGCGGAGCGTATAGGAGGTCCGTCCCCCGCCTATCGCATCGCGTTCGCTGCGACCGTATACCTCAGCCACTTCCGGGTAACGGGAAAGCTTCCCAATGAGACCAGGGGCAAACGTGCAGGGGACGCTTAGTTTCATAACAATAACCGTTGTTGATTAAAAAAGTAACTGTTGCTCCGGATGCGGTACCAATTTTAGTGTCATGCGACCATCACCCGATTTGCATTGATCGGCAGCAATCCCAGGTCCCAGTTGCCTCTACTGATCTCCGTTTTAAAAGCAGGTGGTACGGTAGATCGTTTTACGAACGGTCCGGCGGGAGTGGCCGGTGAGCCATACATGCCGAGCCTTGACATCGTCCCGTCTATACTTAAATGATAAAAAGATCATTTTTATATATCATGATGATATGTTTTAATCGCGTTTCAAATGGAAGGTTCATCAATTCATGAGAAATTAGTTGAAAATAGATAGTGGCATAAATTCTGCTGAATATTTTAGAGTAGTCTATTGTGAATATGAGAAACCGTACAAGTAATATATTTTAATATATACCATGGCATTATGAATATTATTAGCGCTTTTTGCACGACTTTTTCGAAATTGCTTGCATTTTTCTCTAAGATTGGTTATATTATAAACCGACGGTCGGTTTATTTTAAAACCACTCTTCAAAGGAACGTCGATGAGTACTATTACCAGTGAAATTGGAGAAGTTCAATCGATAGCCCCAAATTTGAAGATCGAGCTGGCTGAATTTTGCCAGCTCTGGGAGTGCAGTCGTTTTCAAAACGAGAGACCCTGTTTCTATTGCCCCTTCGCGCCCTATGCGGACCGGAACGTTAAAGAGACCTCGCTCAAACGGGCGCTCCGGTCGCCGCTTATGGAAACAATCCGGGCAAACCACGCTCACCTGGAGGAGACGTCGGGCGGCTGCGCGCTCTGGCGGGAGCGGGAATGGGTTGCCTCTCTTGTTGGGAAGCAGGGCAGGGACTGCGCGGCTTCCGGATGTGCGCCACAGTGAAAGTATAGAAGGTATCAGGAACCATGACACGACCATATAAAAAAGGTGGCGTACGTAAAGATGAGATCATAGCAGCGGCACAAATGCTATTTTTCGAGCGTGGATATGATGCCACGCCGGTTGAAGCTCTTCTTGAACAGCTGCAGATATCAAAAGGCGCCTTTTACTATTATTTTAAATCAAAAGAGGAACTTCTTGACGAGATGCTCACTATGATGTCCGCTCAAATCGGCGAGCAGCTGGAGGTGATCGTGAATGATGCGCGTCTCAATGTTTTTGAAAAACTTAGGAAAGCGAACGATGCCGGCCGGAATATAAAAGCGAGCAACAAAGAGCTGCTCAAGACCTATATGAAGCTCATCTACCGGGACGAAAACGAACGGCTACGCATGCGCATGAGCCGCCGGATCCATGAAACAGCAAAACCTTTTTACAAACGGATCATCGAACAGGGTCTGGCAGAAAAGGCGTTCAACACGCCGTCCGCGGAGTTTGCCGCTGAAATGGTGATAAATATGTCGGTTGGCCTGTACGATGCGATCTGGAAACTGTTCGTTGATCTTGACGACCATCCCGAAAACGCGCAGAAGCTTGACCGTATCGTGGACCTGTACGAAGACGCGTGCGAACGGCTCCTCGGCGCGCCCAAGGGCAGCCTTGACATTGTCAAGGAAAAGGACTTCCATGCGTTCAGGAAAAAGGATGTTCCTTAAGATGCTTTTATTAATTGGATGGAACAAGAAAGAATGGAAAGAGGAAAGGATTTCGAATATGCGGTCACGTTTTTTTCATAGCGGGGCGAGGAGGCTCCGGCCAGGGGAGAGGCTTCTCCCCACATGAAAAGTATGAAAAATTAATAATTACCCACGGAGGTATTCTCGTGAACATCATAGAGATCAAAGGCGTTACCAAGGACTATGCGCTGGGCAAAACCACGGTGCACGCATTGCGCGGCATTGACCTGGTCATTGAAGAGGGAGACCTCATGACTATCATGGGACCGTCCGGAAGCGGGAAAACCACGCTCCTCAACGTGGTCGGCTGCATTGACCAGGCCACCACCGGCAGTGTGCGTGTTCACGGCGACGAAGTGACCAGGCTCAACGACCGTCAGGTGACCGATCTGCGGCTGCATCGGATCGGGTTCATTTTCCAGACCTTCAACCTCATTCCGGTGCTCAATGCCCTGGAAAACGTCGAGTTTCCCATGCTGCTTTTAAAAAAGGATTCCCGCAGCGAGGTGCGGAGAAAAGCTGAGCGTCTTATCGAGGCCGTCGGCATAAAAGAATACATGCACCACCGGCCGGCCGAGCTTTCCGGCGGCCAGCGCCAGCGCGTTGCGATCGCCCGGGCGCTCGTGACCAACCCGGACATCGTGCTCGCGGACGAGCCGACCGCAAACCTCGATTCGGTCACCGGTGCGCAAATTCTTGAGCTTATGAAGCAGATGAATGCCCGCGAAAAAACAACCTTTATTTTTTCGACGCACGATGCCAACGTACTCAAATACGCGCGTACCGCGGTTCAGATCAAAGACGGCATTATTGCTGAAAAGAGCAGATTATGAATCTCATCATAAAAATCGCGTGGCGCAACATACAGCGGCACCGCGGAAAGAGCCTGATTATCGGCACGATCCTGTTCATCGGCGCGCTGCTCATGGCGGTCGGAAACGGCGTCATTTCCGGCATGAACCGGGGTCTGCAGAAGAACATTGTCGAAGGATTCACGGGCGACATCATTCTCGTTTCCGACAATCAGGAGTCTGACAACGTGTTCATGGAGTTCTTGGGCAAGGCGATCGAGCCGATCAGCAATTACAGGCAGATCGATAGCGCGCTCAAAACCGTCCCTTTGGTGGAAAAGTGGCTGCCCATTGGAAAGAACTTTGCCATGGCGCTCAACGAGGACGGCGGTCTGGCGGACGGCGTGTTCGTTTTGGGCGTGAACATGAAACAGTACCGCGACTTTTTCAATGAAAACATAAAAATCGTCGAGGGCCGGATGCTCAGAGACAACGAAACCGGCGTTCTCGTGCCCACGGGCTGGCGCAAACAGTTTGCCGAGTATTACAATATCATTTTTTCGCCTGAAGGAGCAATGCTCGACACCGCATCGCTCGGCAAGGACGTGATTGCCTACCTCTCGAATATGTCGATCAAGAACAGTGTCATTTACATGGGAATGAGCGCGGATAATTCGACCACCGACATTCGTGTTCCGGTACGCGGTATTGTCAAGTACCGCTCGCTGAACATGATCTGGGGGCAGTTCCCGATCGTGGACATCGAGTCGTACCGTGAATGCATGGGCTATTTCAGCGCGCTTGCCCAGACAGCCGAGTTAAAAGAGGAGACGGCAACGCTGCTTGGGAAAAGCGAGGAATCCCTGGATGAGATGTTCAGTGAGGATAACATGATCGTCTCAAGCAGTACCACAGAGGCGCCGGTCGAGCTTGCCGAAGGCAGCCTTCGGGTGGAAAAGGCCGCTAAATGGAAAAACGTTGATCTGGACGCCGGCATCTTCAACATGATACTGGTGCGCCTCTCCGACGGGCAGCAGCTTGACAAGGCTGCTGCGGATCTCACAAAGATACTTGAAGAGAAAAACCTCGGCGTACGCGCAGTGACTTGGAAAAAGGGTACCGGTATGATCGGTTCCATGGCAATGCTTATCAAGGGTTCGCTCTTCGTGTTCGTCATGCTGCTGTTTTTTGTGGCGATCATCATTATTGTGAACACGCTGTCCATGGCGGCCATCGAGCGCACCTCCGAGATCGGCATGATGCGTGCCGTTGGAGCGCGCAAGGGATTCATCCGCACCATGTTTCTTGGCGAGACCGCGATGCTGAGCGCTGTTTTCGGCGGGATCGGAATCGCGGCCGGGATCGTCATCATCAATATCATCTCGCTCTTGAATATCACGACTGACAACGATATGCTGCAACTGCTGTACGGTGGCGACACGTTCCGGCCGTACATGTCGCTTCTCGATATCACGCTGGTCGTCGTGCAACTTGGTATCGTCACCTTGATTGCGGTCGCTTACCCGATCCGCGTCGCGAGCAGTATCACGCCGCTCGACGCCGTTTCACGAGAATAGGAGCCGCCATGCCGCTCATTACCAATATCGCATTCCGTAATCTGGTCCGCCAGAAACGCCGGAGCCTTCTTCTCGGCATCGCCATTGCCTTCGGCGCCATGGTGCTGATTCTTGCCAGCGCGTTTTCACACGGCATCACGAAAGTGCTGTTCGAGCGCATTGTCAAGTATACCAACGGTCATGTGTCGGTCTCGTTCATGAAGAACGGCAACATGATGAACCAGGTCTTCCACGACGGCGACATGATGTGGGATGTCGTCAAAAAGCACTCACCCGAAGGAGCGCGATTTGACGAGGCGATCGGCGTGTTCGGCCGGGCCATCGGCAACGGCGTGGCCGACAACGTGATTCTGGTGGGTGTGGACGTAAGCCAGAACCTGACACGGGAGGAGCTGGAAGAGTATGAGGCGAATTTTGAAATGATCCACGGTTCGTTCGAGGCGCTCAACGACAAGAGCAAGGGCACGCCCGTGGTGCTTGCCGAACAGAAGGCGAAGTATCTCAAGCTTAAAATAGGCGACATACTCAAGGTGCGGTTTACGGGAGTCAATAACCAGATGGCGAGCGCGAAGCTCACGGTGGTCGGTATCTTCAAGCCGGCAAACGCGTTCATGGCCGCGCCCATCTTCCTCGAGCTCCAGGACCTCCGTACCATGGCCGCGTACGGTCCCCATGACGTGCCGACCATCCAGGTGAACATCAGCGAGCCGCAGAAAAACGCAAAAAAACTCGCGGACGATATTTTTAACGCGCTCAAGCCCGGTATCGCTGTCATCGAAGGCCGTGCGCTTCGAAAAAGCCTTTCGGCCGGGGCGATCGTGCTCGGTCAGAAGAGTGACACCGCCTCGCAAGCCAGGCTTTCGCGTGCAGTAATCCTCTCACAGGGCGACAGCGCCGCAGCATTCGGATCAGACGCCGTAATACTGGCATGGAACCTTGCACACGAGCTTAAAGCAGGCAGAGGCGATACCGTGCGATTTACCTGGCGCGGCAAATACGACACAGCTCTGGCATCGGTCCGTTTTATTGTCACGGCGGTGGCTGACAGCGGTGCACGCATTCCAGCCAATGCGCTTCTGGTAAATGATCGGGAATTTTACCGCTGGTACTACATGCCGCTTCCTGCCGCGCCGTCAGAAACCGTTCTGGCAACATTGCCGGATTCATCGAATCCCCTTCATGCAGCGCTCGCGCCGGAATTCACGCTCATGAAGCGGGCCGCAACATCCCATGAGTACATGAAGGCGTTCCGCGAGCTTTCCCGCAAGCGCGTATGGGGAATCGTCGTCAGCGTGCAGTCCATGTACGAGACCGCGTCCGCGATCATCCAGGTGGAGTTCGCGCTTCATGTAATCACCGCCATTGCCGGGGTCATACTGTTTTTCGTGATCCTCATCGGCGTGATCAACACACTGCGCATGACCATACGGGAACGCACGCGCGAGATCGGCACGGTGCGCGCCATCGGCATGCAGCGCAGCGACGTGCTCTCCATGTTTCTCCTGGAGACCGGGTTTCTCGCGTTTTTCGCCTCACTTGCCGGCGCGGCAGCCGCGTTCCTTGCCATGTGGGGGCTTTCATCGTTTGCCATAGACGCCGGAGACAATCCGATGGGCATGCTGCTTGTAAACAACAGGCTTTTTTTCGCGCCCACGGTCGGCGCAACGGTCGGCTATATCGCGTTTATTGTCGCCATTGCGGTCGTCACGGCATATTTTCCGTCGCGCCGCGCATCCAGACTTTCCGCCGCAAATGCCATGCGGCACTACGAATAGTACAGAAAGGATGTTATGAATATGTTCAGATTTTCATGCGCACTCCTCCTGATTGCGGCCACCCTGTCGCCGGGTCAGCCGCCGGTCAACGATGCCCTCAAGAAGATTGAGGAAAACTACTCCATATCCAACGATTTCCGCGCATCGGTGACCATGACGCAGCAGAAACCGAAACAGGGCGCCAAGGTGTTCGATATGATATTTTACAGGCGCGACAAGGACGAGGCGTTCCTCATCGTCTTTTCAGCACCCGAGGCGGAAAAGGGCAACGGGTACCTGCGCATCGACGACAACTTCTGGATGTACCGCCGGAACACGCGCACGTTCCAGCACATCAACCGCGACGAATCCATCGGCGGCTCGGATGCGTCCGGCGAAGATTTTGAAACGCGCAAGCTCACCGAACTGTACAAGCCGGCACTTGATTCTTCGGGAAGGGAACTCATCAGGCCGGAAAAACTCGGCGCCATTGCCGTGTGGCGGCTTGAGCTCGAGGCAAAGGTAAGCGACGTGTCCTATCCCTACCGCGTCATGTGGGTACGCCAGGACAACTATCTTCTGCTCAAGGAGGAGTCCTATTCGAGCTCAAAAACGCTCATGGTGACATCCTATTTTCCCAAGTACACCATCATCCAGGGAAAGTATGTACCTGTCAAGCAGATATACATCGACGAATTTGAAAAGGGAAACAAGACCGTGGTGGAGATATCCGGGATCGTCACTGACAAGCTGGACGACAAGATTTTCACCAAGGCGTATTTAGAGAATTTGAGTAAATAGAAAGAGAAGATAGGGGCGTTCCCCTGTCCCGATGTATCGGGACAGGGTCGGTTCTTCTCCGGGCTCTCGCATTCGCGAGCCGGTCTGCGCTGCATTGCGGCTGCGCCTGATGCATCGCAGACTGGCGGTTTCTCTGCCGTTCAACCGCCACCCTCCGTCGTCCCTAACGCGAAAGACAAGAAAAATTCATTTACAAATCCTTTCTCCCCTCTCCTGGCGGAGAGGGGACAGGGGTGAGGTCAGACAAGATGAACAAAAAAAACATTTATATCCAGATCCTGTTACCCTTACTGTTGGTTTTTCCCCTCTTTGCCCAGGACCTGGTCGACGAAGATGCCTTGTTCGGGGATACCGCGTCCGTGGTGGACAGCGCAACAATCATCAACACCCAAGCAGCGGTAGAGGCGTTTGAGGAGAAGAAAACAGTCGGGTGGAGTGGAGAGGTGAATGCCTGGCTCACCCCTTCGGTGACCAGAACCTGGTTTGACGATCCGAATGGTTCCGCAGTATCCTTCCCCTCTCGTATCGTGGGCAACGGATTCCTGGACGTCCGGCTCTTGAGAGGGGTCAAGGCGTTCGCAGACCTGGAGGCAGCCTGGCTTCCTGCGCCATCGTATGACATTGCCCTTTCTTCGGGCGCGTTCGGTCTTGACAGCACGGGCGCGAAGTTCAATCTGCCCGAGTTTTTCATTGATGCCAACTACAACAAGATCGTGTATATGCGCGCAGGCAAGCAGGTGCTGCAGTGGGGACGCTGCTTCCTGTGGAACCCGACCGATTTCGTGAATGTCGAGAAAAAGACCTTTTTCCAGCGCATGGGCCACCGCGAAGGCGCGTACGGGATCAAAATGCATATTCCGTACAAAACCCTGTTCAACTTTTACTCGTTTGTCGACCTTGGCGAGGTCAACTATGCCGATGATGTTTCGGTGTCGGTAAAAGCCGAGGCCCTGGTCGGCAGGACCGAAATGGCGGTTTCGGTACGCGGGAAACGGTTCCAGGACCCGATCTTAGGTTTTGATATGTCAACGCAACTGTTAGAGATCCAGATAGCCGGAGAAGCGGCATTGCGCAACGGCAAAGACATGAACACGCTCCATCTCACTGCAACCGATACGTCGATCACTGCTATGGACGATGCCTGGATTCCGCGCGTCTCGCTCAATCTCATGAAATTTTTCCCGTTAAGCGGCGTGGCTGACCGGGTCATGGTATCGACCGAGTTTTATTACAATCACGCAGGGTATGATCCGAATATTTTTGAAGGCGGTCTCATCGACTACCAGAAGATCATCGGGACGCTGCTGGTGAAAGGGTACGCGCTTGATTCCATCCTCTCTCTTTACGAACCCAACAGCTACTCCAAATACTACGGCATGCTCTCAACCTCGATCAGCCGCTTTCTGCTTGACGACATGACCTTCACCTGCAGCGCCGTGGGCAATTTCAACCAGCGCTGCGCCCTGCTCACGGGCGGCCTGTCCTACCAGTCGCTCCATAATTTCATTCTGTCGGCCAACCTGAACGGGTTCGTGGGCAAAAAAAACACGGAATACACCTTTGCCGACCAGGGGCTTTCCCTGCAGGTGCGGATGGGGCTGGTATTTTAACCTGATTTCCGCATTCGTGAAAAATACCGCATGCTATGACAGTGAGATAAAAGCTGAGTGTACAAACAGTCTTCAAGTTAAAAAGAAAGGTTATTTCACCAAAGAAAATGCAAAAATACAAGGATGGTATTGGGAATATCCTCTCTCTCGCTTAATCCGTCCACCCATCCGAATCGAGGGATAGGACGAGCTAGACGATCGTTTTGATCTCAGTCGGCAACCCGATCCTGTTCAGATTCTCGATAAACGGGTCAGGATCAAGCTCCTCCACGTTCACCATGGTCTTCACGTCCCAGGTCCGGTTCGCGATCAGCATCGCGGCAGCCACGGGCGGCACGCCCGCGGTGTAACTTATGGCCTGCGACTCCACCTCCTTGTAACACTCGGCATGGTCGCAGGTGTTGTAGATGAATATCTCGCGCGGTTTCCCGTCCCTGGTGCCCTTGACCAGGTTGCCGATGCAGGTCTTGCCCGCGTAATTGGGGGCGAGCGACGACGGGTCGGGAAGGAGCGCCTTGAGCACCTTGAGCGGTACCACCTCCACGCCCTCGGCGGTTTTAATGGGCAGGTTTGACGTAAGCCCCAGTTTGGTGAGCACGGTGAACACATTGATATAGTGGTCGCTGAACCCCATCCAGAAACGGATCGAGTTCGCGTCAATGTTCTTTGAGAGGGAATGGAGCTCGTCATGGCCGTTGAGATAGACCGTCTGTTCTCCGACCACCGGAAAGTCATAGACTTTTTTCACCTTGTGCACCGCTTCCTGCACCCATTGCCGGTCGATCCAGGTCCATACCTTCTTGAACTCGCGGAAATTTATCTCCGGATCGAAATTGGTCGCAAAATACTTGCCGTGATTGCCGGCATTGACATCCATAATATCGATCGTGTCGATTGTGTCAAAATGGTGCTTGACCGCCAGGGCGCACCACGCATTGACCACGCCCGGATCGAATCCAACGCCAAGAATAGCGGTAAGCTTCTTAGTCTTGCACCGGTCTTTCCGCTTCCACTCGTAATTAGCATACCAGGGCGGGTCCTCGCACACCTTGTCCGGCTCCTCGTGGATCGCGGTGTCCATGTAGGCAGCGCCGGTCTGCAGGCATGCTTCAAGAAGCGACATGTTGATGTACGACTGGCCCAGATTGATCACGATATCGGTTTTGGTATCGCGGATGAGCTGCGCCGTGGCTTGAACGTCAAGAGCATTGATGGAGCGGGAATAGATGTTCCAGTCCGGTTGTTTCAGGCTTTTTTTCCGCTTCACGCTCTCGATGATCGCGTCGCATTTGGCCTGCGTGCGCGAGGCAATGCACAGGTCGCCCAGCACGTCATTGTTCTGCGCCACTTTGTGTGCCGCGACATGCGCCACGCCGCCGGCGCCGATGATCATGATGTTGCTTTTTTTCATGGTACCCTGCCTTGTTGCTATGAAAGGTTAGAAAGATAGTGGTGGTAATCAAACTGTCTGACAATCTCGGTTTTCCCGGAGAGTCGCCTGACCGCGATCGACGGCATGGCAAGACCGTTAAACCAGTTTTTCTTCACCATGGTATAGCCCCCGGCATCCGCGATCCTGACCACGGACCCTGCTTTAAGCCGCGATGCCAGCGAGTACGTGCCGAACACGTCGCCGGCAAGGCACGAGCGCCCCGCCACCATATACCGGTGCCTGCCTTTGGCCGGATGGCTGATCCGCGGGCTGGTCCGGTACACGAGATGATCAAGCGTGTGCGCCTCAATGGACGCGTCTACAATAGCGATATCCATCCCGTTGCGCACCACGTCCTGCACCGTGGTCACAAGCTCGGTACACTGCGTTATCGCAGCCTCGCCCGGTTCCAGATACACCTGTACGCCAAACCGGTCGCCAAACGTTTTGAGCGACGAGCAGAAAGCGTCCAGAGGATACCCCTCCTTGGTAAAAGCAAGACCGCCGCCAAGGCTGACCCATTCGAGTTTTTTAAGGATAGTTCCGTATGACCGGCTGATATGGTCCAGGTGAGCTGCGAAATTCCTGAAGTCGTCGTTTTCACAATTGAAGTGGAACATGCACCCGGAAATAGAGGGCAGGACTTCGTTAATGGATCGAAGGTCGATCACGCCGAGCCTTGAAAACCTGCGCGCCGGGTCGGCAAGATCATAATGGGAATAGCTGATTTTTGGATTGATCCGCAGCCCGAGCGGCAGGTTCCCGGCAAGCCTCCGCAATCGCTTGAGCTGCGACACCGAGTTGAAAATGATAACGTCAGCATAGGTCCGGACTTTTTTCATATCATCTTCTGACCAGGCAACGCAGTAGGCATGGGTCTCGCCCCCGAATTTTTCATGCCCGAGCCGCGTTTCATACAGCGAGCTCGAGGTGGTACCGTCCATGTACTGCCTCATGAGACCGAAAACCGACCAGGTGGAAAAGCACTTCAAGGCAAGGAGCGACCTGGCGCCGCACGTCTCGCGCACCCGCCGTATTTTCATCAGGTTTATCAGCAGTTTTTTTTCGTCGATCAGATAATACGGTGTTATCAGAGCCATGTCCTGTACCTGGGACCCGGAAAAACAGTTAAAAAAAACAATAAGTCATAAAATAGATTTTTCATGCTTAACAGGGGGACGCAAAATGAGGGAAAGATGCAGGTCTCACCGAGGGCTCGGAGTACACAAAGAAGTCATTATGGGTTTAAGCACTGTCTTGCGTACGACCGTGACATTTCGACAAGCACAGTGAGGAGAAATCTACACCTGATGAAAGGATTTCTCTCCCGCTTTCGCGGGATCGAAATGACAGCATTTGCCACGGATCATGTATGACAATGGATATGAGACGATTAATAATTGATCTCCATGGCATTTGTGCGCTCAGTTAGAGATCGTTTTTGCTTTTTATTGCAGCCAACTCCTCAACAATGCCAGGGACGCACTGTCAGACTCGATCCTGAAATCAGGCTCCCCGGATTTATGCGCATTGAACCAGAGCAGCGCCTCAACGCATGGGTTATTGTCCATGAACGCAAAAACCTCCGCCAGCCACGCTGGCCGCCTCCCAAGGTCTGACGGGCACCCGGTTTCAGAGATCCAGAGCGGCTTTCCCATGTCCTTGACCGCCTGAAGCGAAAGGCCAAATACCCGGCCAAACCGTTCCCACTCATGCCACTTGTCATGGTTGTCACCGTAATTATACCCGTCAAGCCCGATGATATCCACGACCGAATCGCCCGGATAATACGGGTACAGGTCCTGCTGCGGACTCCTGCCGTCCCACAGCACATTGGGGCTGAACACCCACCGCACATTGTAAGCGCCTGCCGCCCTAAACAGATTGTGCGCCCGCTGCCACGTGGCAACGAACATCCGCGGCTTCCCGCCCCACGCAAACCAGTCACCGTTCATCTCATACCCGAACCGCAAATACACACTATTCTCCACCTTTGCAGCGTCCCGTGCAAACTGTGCCAGCGTACTGTCCCACACGCCATTGCAGATTTCATTAAGAAGAAGAGCATTGCGCGCATCAGAAAAAGAAACCGACATAAGATTCATGCTGATGACCATGCTAATACCCCGGCCGGCCAACAACCCGGCCGTTTCCACCGGGAAAGGATCATCGATCTGTAAAAACCAGAGTACATACCCCGGCGTTGCGCCAAACAACCTGACCAGCGAATCAAGATGGCCGGGAAAGTCATCATACAGCTCAGGCGCGTAAAACCCGAACCGCTCACGGTTTAACAGTAACGACGGTCCGGATTCATCGCAAATATCCAGACTGTAATCAGACGGGCCGAGATTAGAACAGGAAACAATAAGCAAAAACGCGAACAGACCAAAAAATGATACGAAACAGAAGCGTGAAACATAGCGATAGAACAATACCCGAGACATGAAAGATAATATACACAAATCAAGCAGGATACGGGGGAAAGCTATGGACTGATACCGGGTTCAGCAAGACAAAACGTGTTGCTATGGGTTATTTTTGGCTTTTTCACAGAGGGCAACGATCTGGCGCACCCGCCCGAAGTGCAGCAGCAAAGGGACCGAGCGTGGAGCGAGCCCGGAATACGCCGATCCCATCCCGCTATGCGGGTGGGGGAACGACCGTACGCTTATCTGCTTTTGTATTTTCATTTTGCTTTTTCTTCTTTTTCCTTTCAAAATGTAACAGCTAAACTCCCTTCTCCTGACGTGGAGATAAATCGTTATTTGGTAAAATGCCTCTCTTTTTTTTAACGATTGTTTGTAGTATACTACTGCACTCCGGTTCGATTTCTGTTCGAAACTATTGCGCGTGGTATATCCGTAACTCATTGTCATATATCATCCGACCTGGAAATGAAGCCGCCCGACCTGAAAATGAAGCCGCCCGACCTGGAAATGAGACCGCCCGACCTGGAAATGAGACCGCCCGACCTGGAAATGAGACCGCCCGACCTGGAAATGA